>JBEKLQ010000011.1:0-60774 GCA_050010115.1 Acidimicrobiales bacterium
CCGAGCGCCGGCCCGACATCGAGCATCAGGAGCGGCCGGGCCGGGCCGGCCAGCTCCGACACCAGCCGATCAGCGATCACCAGTGCGAAAACCGGTTGGTGATCGGCATGCGACGGTCCTTGCCGAACCCTCGGCTCGTCACCCGCGGTCCTGGGGCGGCCTGGCGGCGCTTGTACTCAGCACGGTCGACCAGCTGCACGACCTTGCGGACGACCTGAGGGTCGAAGCCCTCCGCCAGGAGCTGCACCGGCGTTCGGTCCAGCTCCACATAGCCTTGCAGGATCGGATCGAGGACCTCGTAGGGCGGAAGGCTCTCGTCATCGCGTTGGCCCGGGCGCAGCTCGGCAGACGGAGGTTTGGTCAGCACCGCCTCGGGGATCACCACGCCGGCGGTGTTGCGGTACCGGCACAGGGCGTACACCAGCGTCTTCGGGACGTCCTTGATCACGGCGAAGCCGCCCGCCATATCCCCGTACAGCGTGGCGTAGCCGACTGCCATCTCGCTCTTGTTGCCGGTGGTGAGCACGAGCCAACCGAACTCGTTCGACAGCAGCATGACGAGTGTCCCGCGGATGCGGGCCTGCAGGTTCTCGTAGGCGATGCCTGGCGGTCGGTCGCCGAACGAGGGAGCGACCAGAGCGAGGAAAGCCTCGTGCGCCGGTTCGATGTCAACAGTCTGGGTGTCGATTCCGAGGTTGGTGGCGAGTGCCAGGGCATCGGAGACGGAGCCGGGTGACGAGTAGCGGGAGGGCAGCAAGACACCGTGCACCCTGGCGGCACCGATGGCGTCGACCGCGACCGCTGCCACGATCGATGAGTCGATCCCGCCCGAGAGGGCGATGAGGACGTCATCAAAACCGTTCTTCTCGACATAATCCCTCGTCGCGAGCACAAGCGCGCTGTAGACCTCCTCGGCTTCGGGCAACTCTCCGGCGATGGAAGGCGCGGCGATCACCGGGCTTCGCGCCGAGTCGGCTGACTCGGGCCGGACGTCGCTCACGAGCTGGCACGGCAGCACCGGGGCGTCCGGCCGGCCCCGGGGGTCGAGCACGCGCTTGCGATACGCCGGGCGGATGTCCACATCGGCGAGAAGCACCGCTTCGGCGAACTGGGGGGCGGCAGCGAGCAGCGTGCCGTCGTGATCGAGGATCATCGAGCCGCCGTCGAAGACGAGCTCGTCCTGGCCCCCGACGAGGTTCACGTAGGCGATCACCACGGACGCGTCAGCGGCGCGAGTGGCCAGCATGCGCCGGCGCTCGTCGAGCACTCCGGTTCGATACGGCGACCCGTTCAGCACAACGATGAGCTCGGCTCCGCCGGCCCCGAGCCGGGCAACCGGGCCGGCCGGGCTCCAGGCGTCTTCGCACACCACGACGCCGGTGCGGACGCCGTTGACGAGGTAGAGATGGTCCTGCGCGCTCACCGAACCGGAACTGAACCACCGGCGCTCGTCGAAGACGCCGTAGTTCGGCAGCAGCTCCTTGTGCCAGACGCCGTGAACCTTGCCGCCGGCGCACACCGCAGCTGCGTTGTACAGGTCGCTATCCGCATCCACGTACCCGACCACGGCGGCACAACGGTGGGTCCGCTCAGCCACACGCTCGAGCCCCCGCGTGTTGGCCTCGACGAAGGCCGGGTTGAGGAGCAGATCCTCGGGCGGGTAGCCCGTGATGACGAGCTCAGGAAAGATAGCGAGGTCGGCCCCCGCACCCTCGGCGTCGTCAAGGGCGGCGATAACTTTCTCGACGTTGCCGTCGACATCACCGACCACTGCATCGAGCTGGCACAGGGCGACACGAAGGCGGCCCATGACACGAGCGTACCCGGCAACCCGTCCCTCTAGCCTTCCCGGCGAGGCGATGAAATGACGCTGCCACGAGAGCTCGATGAAGTCGCGAGGTCGTCGGCCGCGCCCGAGTTCGTGCAGGTGGCCTTCGAGCGGCTCGCCGACGGCGCGCCTGCGGCCGTGGAACGGCTGGCCAGCGACCACGACCTTGCCGGCGCGACCGCCGCGGTGGTGGCGGCGAGCCGCTCACTGACCCGGCTGATCCTCACCGATCCGGCCGCTCTGGACGTCGTGGCGTCGGTGAGTGCGGCGATGGGGACCGGCAACACGCCTCAACCACCACCGATGGCGGAACCCATCGACGCCGCCGACGCCGACGACCTCGTCAGGCGCAAGCGGCTCGGTCTCCTCGCCATCGCGGCGGCAGATCTCATCGGCGTCGCCAGCCTCGAGGAGGTGGGCGAGGCCCTCTCGCTCCTCGCCGACGGCGTGCTCCGGGCGGCGTGCCGGTTGGGGGGAGTGCGGGCGGGTTTCTCGGTGATCGGCATGGGGAAACACGGCGCCAGGGAGCTCAACTACGCCAGCGACGTCGACATCCTGTTCGTCGGTGAGGACTCCGGCGGTGTCGCCCGGCGGGTGCTGGCGCTGGCCGGTGGCGCTTTCCGGGTCGACACCGACCTGCGTCCCGAGGGCCGCAACGGCGCGCTCGTCCGCTCGCTCGACTCGTTCGAGAGCTACTGGGAACGTTGGGCACGGCCCTGGGAGTTCCAGGCGCTGTTGAAGGCGCGCTTCGTCGCGGGGGACCCCGAGCTCGGAGGCGCCTTTGAGGGGTCGGCGGCGGCGGCGATCTGGGACCGCCGGCTGGATGCGGACGACCTCGCCGAGCTGCGGTCGATGAAGGGCCGGGCGGAGGAGATCGTCTCGCGGAAGGGCTTGGTGGACCGCGAGATCAAGCGCGGGCGCGGAGGCATCCGGGACATCGAGTTCTCCGTACAGCTCCTGCAACTCGTCCATGGTGGGGTTGACCCGCTCATCCGGAAGCCGGCCACGCTCCATGCCCTCGGCGAGCTCGCTTCCGCCGGCTACGTCGATCAGGCGGACGCCTCGGCGCTCGCACTCGCCTACCGCTTCCTCCGCACCGTCGAGCACCGGCTCCAGCTCGTCGAGGAAGCCCAGGTACACACGGTCCCTGACGACGCCACGGCACGTACGGCACTCGCCAGGGTGCTCGGCCTCGCCGGTCCGGAGTGGGAGCGGGTAGGGGCGGGGCGAGGTGAGGGGTCGTGGCGTTTTGACTCGGTGCTCGGCCGGTACCAGTCCGCAGCCCGGGCGATCCACGAGCGGCTGTTCTTCCGGCCGTTGCTCGAGGTCTTCGCCAGCGGCGCCACGTCTCGCGACGGCGGGCGCTGGACGGTGGCGGCTGCCGAGGAGCGCTTGGGCGCGCTCGGCTTCCGCCAAACGGATCGGACCCGGCAGGCGCTCGGCGAGTTGACCCGTGGCCTCACGCGGTCGTCCCGGCTCATGCAGCAACTGCTGCCCGTGTTGCTCGGCTGGCTCTCGGAGACGCCGGACCCCGATCAGGGGCTGCTCAGCTTGCGGACGCTCGTGTCCGCCGCCCACCAGCGCGACGTGCTCGTGGCCGGATGGCGGGAGTCGCCCGAACTCGCCCGACGCCTGTGCATCCTCCTCGGCACCGGTCGGCAAGTGGGCACTCTGGTCGGGCGCAACCCGGAGATCGCCACTCGTCTCGCTGACGACCGTGAGCTCGGCGCCGCGTCGCCGAAGGACCTGGGTGAGCGAGCGATCCTGGCAGTCGATCAAGGGCCCTACCGGGCGGCAGATGCGCTGCGCTCCCTCGTCGAGTCGGACACGCTCCGGATCATCGCCGCCGACCTGCTCGGCCTCGCCGGGACGGCCGAGACCTCGCGAGGGCTCGCTGCGATCGGCGACGCCGCCCTCGCCGCTGCACTGCACGCTGCTGCTCCGCAAGTCCCCATGGGGATCTTGGCGATGGGCCGCCTCGGCGGCAAGGAGCTGGCGTACGGCAGCGACCTCGACGTGCTCATCGTCTACGAGGGGTACGGCGCTGCCGACGCGGCGCTGGCGGAGGAAGCCACGACTGCCGTCTTCCTGCTGTTGAACGGTGAGACTCCTGCCGAGCGCATCCTCCACGTCGACGCCTCGTTGCGCCCCGAAGGCCGGCAGGGGCCCCGGGCCCGGAGCCTCGATGCGTACGTCGAATACCACCGGGGCAGGGCGGAGACCTGGGAACGCCAGGCGATGATCCGTGCCCGACCAGTCGCCGGCGACCCCGAGGTGCTGTCGCGCTTCATGGAACTCGTCGACGCCGCAGTCTGGTCAGCACCGTTCGGCGACGAGGAGATCCGGGCGATCCGGCGCATGAAGGCTCGTGTCGAGCGCGAGCGGATCCCCGCTGGCGAGGACCCCCAATTCCACCTGAAGCTCGGGAAGGGATCGCTCTCGGACGTGGAATGGACCGTACAGCTGCTGCAGCTGCAGCACGGCGTCCGCGGCACCGACACGTTGGACGCCCTCAAGCATCTCGTGGCGGAGGGCTTCCTCGACCCTGCGGACGGGACCATCCTGAGCGAGGCGTACCGCTACCTGACGAAGACCCGGGACCGCTGGCATCTCGTCGGTAACTTCATCGCCGGTGCCGGCGGCGTCGTGAGCACCTCCGGCTCGGACTCGCTCCCGGCTGATCGCCAAGCGCTCGGGCGGCTCGCACGGTCGCTGTCCACGACGCCGACAGAACTGCGAGAGGCGTACCGGCGCGTGACGCGGCGGGCGCGGCGGGTGGTGGAAGCGCGTTTCTACGGGTTGTGACGCTCGAGGTCCTCGGGACGGTCCACGTCAGAGAAGGCCTGGGACCGGGCCACAGCGGCCCAAGCGGCCTCGTCGAGATAGGCGGCATCAGGGCCGAGCGCAACGCGAGCCGCCCGCTCACCACTGGCGGCGAGCCGGGCGGCTCGTTCGAGATCCGCCTGGCACCATCGGGCGCAGAGCGGTTGCGGCTCGCCGGCAACCACAGGGACCACTGAGCTGGAATGGCCGGCGGTGGCGAGCCATCCGAGCACTTCGTGAGTGAGCCACGGCAGATCGGTCGCGAGCACGATCACCGCTCCGGCGTGACCGAGCTCTTTGAGCGAGAGCCAGCCGGCCACGATCGCGGTGAGCGGCCCCTCAGCCGGGTCGCTCACGCTGGCCCGGGCGAGCTCGGAAGAGCCGGGACCAACTTCGAGCGCGGGCCGGGCCACCTCGGCCAGCAGCCTCCCGACGCGACGGGCGAGCGGCTCGCCGTCGATCACGAGCGTCGCCTTGTCGACACCCATGCGGGTGCTGCGACCGCCGGTGAGAAGTAGGCCGGCTATCGGTTGCACCGCCGTTGCGATCAGCTACTTGGGTTGGGCTCGTCTGCCGCCGCCGGGCTGGGCTCGGCGCTGGGCTCGGCCCCGAGCTCAGCCTCGAGGTCAGCCCCGAGCTCCTTGGCCACCGCCAAGGCTGCTGTCGGAGTCAGGCCGGCACGAGCGGCGAGCCACGTCGAGATCGGCGCAGCCGTGCGTTCCGACGCGTGCGCTGCGGTCCCTGCCATCCCGAGCAACGCCTCGATCTCCGCGGCATCAGGCGCAGGCACTCCCACACGCTCAGCGAAGCGACGGATCCATTCGTCTGCGGTTGTGGCCATGGCTCAGTCTGCACCACGCGCCGGGAGCTTCTCGGCGTTCTCTATCGCGACCGGCTCGATCTCGTCATCCGGCGCAAAACCGAGCACCTTCCCATAGAAGTACAACTCCGCCTCCATGGTCCGCTTGATGTTCTCGGCCCGACGAAACCCATGCTGCTCGCCTTCGAAGGCGAGGTAGGCGAAGGGGATGCCCTTGGCCCGCAAGGCTGAAGCCATAGCCTCGCTCTGCTCGGGCGGCACGACCTTGTCCTCCAAGCCTTGAAACAGGATCAGCGGCGTGGCGAGTTGATCGGTGTGAAAGATCGGTGAGCGCTCCTCGTAGACAGCTTCAGCCTCAGGCCACGGACCGATCAACCCATCGAGGTACCGCGACTCGAACTTGTGGGTGTCCCGGGCGAGCGCGCCGGCATCGGCCACGCCGAAGTAGCTCGCCCCGGCGGCGAACGCATGGCGGAACGTCACGGCACACAAGGTGGTGTAGCCGCCGGCGCTCCCTCCGTGGATCAAGAGGCGATCGCCATCCACACGGCCCGTTGCAGCCAGGTACTTGGCAGCGTTCACGCAGTCGTCGAGATCGACGATCCCCCATTTGCCTTGGAGCCGCTCGCGGTAGGGCCTGCCATAGCCCGTGCTCCCCCCATAGTTCACGTCGACGACTGCGATGCCTCGGCTCGTCCAGTACTGAATGGAGTAGTTGAGCGACGAGGACGTCGCCGAGGTCGGGCCACCGTGGCTGGACACGATGACCGGCGGCAACTCACCATCGGGCCCGGTGAAGTCCGGGTTGTGCGGCGGGTAGAACAGCGCATGAGCGATGAGCCCGCCTTCGGTCGGGAATTCGATCCGCTCGGGCGCGGACAGATACGTGTCGGCCACAACGGCCTTGCTCCCCGTCTTGAGCACCGTCGTGTCCCCAGACGGCACGGCGATCTCGACAAGGCTCGTGGGCAGCGAGGACGAGCCAGCCACCGCCAGCACGGAGCCGTCAGCGGCAGCCAGGCCGCCGAAGGTGGAGTAGGGCGTGGGAACTTCGGCACCTCCCACGATGATGAGCTGTGACAGCCTGGATGACGACTTGACTGCCACGATCGTCCCGTCCGCCAGGAAACTGTACGTCGACAAGCCGAGCACCCAGTCAGGCTCGGCGAATTCAGCATCGGCCGAGGCCAGCGGTGCCCCGCCGGCCTCGTCGTCGACGTACAGGTTCCACCAACCGGTCCGGTCGGAGATGAAATGCAACCGACCGTCGGGCGAGTACCTCGGCTGGGTGACGGACTCCGACGCGTCGCCGGCCACGAGGCGCGGATTGACCGGCAGGCCGTCCGAACCAAGCTCCGCCTCCCAGGCTTGCGTCCCGTCCCACGGCATCCGCGGGTGGTCCCAGGAAATCCAGGCGATCCGCCGACCGTCAGGCGACAAGATCGGGAAGGAGAAGAAATCGTGGCCCTCGGCGACCACACGGGGCTCGGCCTCGCCGTCGGTGGCGAGGACCACGATGTCGTTCACGACATCTGTCGCCACGCCCGGTGTCCGGTGGCGCTCCCGAACGCAGTACAGGTGGTGACCGTCGCGGGTCACCACCGGCGCGGCGTAACGGATCGATGCCGGCACCGTTGGCTCGGGCGTGATCGGCTCCGGCTCGTCGCCCGGGCGCACTCGGTACAGCCGCTGGTCGTCGTAATTCGAGAAGTACGCGGTGCCACCGTGGACCGTGTGACAGAGCCCGCCGTATTCGTGGACACGCGTCCGCGCCGAGTAACCCGGTCCGAACACGTCGGCGACCGTGCCGTCAGGATCACGCCGTACGAGGACGACTCGGCCGCCTTCGGCCGGCCGGCCCTCAGCCCAATAGGCGGCCCCCCCCTCGATGAGCGGGTACCCGATTGTGACCACCTCCTCGAGGAGGCGATCGAGCGTGAGTGGCGACTTCCAAGAGCCGTAGGGAGCGACGGTGACCATGCCGCGACGATAGGCCGGTCAGGCATGCGCTTGGCGTTGGGGCCTAGATGTCCTCGCCGACGGGCTGGCCGGGCAAGTAGCGTGCTGCAGGTGAGAGGGCGGCGATCTGGGGCGAGCCGTCGGTGATCTGATGCGTTTCTCCTACGCGGAGTCGATGGTGGATCCGAGCTACTACACAGCGTTGGCGCGCGCCGCTGAGGCAGCCGGATTCGATTCGTTCGTGATCCCCGAGAGCATCCTGTACCCGAGGGACTCCGACACGTGCTACCCCTACGTGGAAGGCGGCGGCCGCGAGTTCTTGGACGACAAACCGTTCATCGACCCGTTCTGCCTCGCTAGCTCGCTCGCAGCCGTGACCGAGCGCCTCCGGTTCGTGACGTTCGTCGTGAAACTGCCGCTCCGCCACCCGGTCCTCGCCGCCAAGCAGGCGGCGTCGGTGTCGGTGCTGAGCAACGGCCGCTTCGCGCTGGGTGTCGGGCTCTCGCCGTGGCCCGAAGACTACGAAGCATGCGGGCAGGCCTGGCACGCCCGCGGGCGCCGGATGGACGAACAGATCGAGATCATCGACGGGCTGTGCGCCGGGGGGTACTTCGAGTACCAAGGCGAGTTCTACAACTTGGTGCCCGTGAAGATCACTCCCGTGCCCGCCAGGCGCCTGCCCATCCTGATCGGCGGCCATGCGCCGGCCGCCCTGGAGCGAGCGGCACGATGGGACGGCTGGCTGCACGCCGGTTCGGAACCCGAGCGGCTCGGCGAGATGGTCTCGTCCCTACTGGCGAGGCGATCGGAGCTCGGCCGGCAGCACGAGCCCTTCGAGATCCACGTCATCTCGCTCGACGGCTACAGCCGCAGCGGCTGCCTGCAGCTCGAGGAGATGGGGGTGACCGACGTCATCGTCGGGTTCCGTGACGCCTACCAGCCCGGACCCGACACCGAGAGCTTGCAGACCAAGCTCGATGCCATCGCCCGCTTCGGCGACACCGTCATCGCGGCGTTGTAGCGTCGGCCGGCAAGGCCCGGCATCGGCCCGCACGGCGACGCAGCCATGTCTGAACCGTCGCCGGCATCCGTCAGCCGTCAGCCGTCAGCCGTCAGCCGTCAGCCAGGCCGGGTTGGCCACCGACAGCCGGTCTCGCGTGTCGGCGGCGAGCAACCGTACGAGGGCGGCGTCCACCGCCAGCCCGTCGCGTATGGCCGCGGCGAGCTCAGCGTCGGACCGCACGCCCAGCTCGGCGAGACGCTCGCGGTGAGCCGTCTCCTGCTGCGGCCCGAGCTCGAGCTCCCGGGCAACGATCCCGAGGGCGTTGACGGCGACGCGAGCCTGATGGCGGATGGAGCCGGACGTGGCTTCGGTGAGCGGTCCCGCCAGCAGATCCCGGACGGCCTCGACGAGGACCGCCATCGTCGACGTGCCATGCAGGTCGGCCGGCGGCAGAACCGATGCCGGCCCGCCGGCGAGACGCAGATCGTCCGAGGCAGGTGGGCCGTCATCCGCTGAGCCGGGGCGAGTGTCCGCGAACATCGGATCGGAACTCGCCAACAGCCCGAGGAGGTCCCACTCGCACTCGAACACGCGGCGCCCGATCGTGGCGAGCTCGACCGACCCGGTCTGGCCGTCGAGGTGCCGGTGTGCCTGCACGAGGCAGATGACCGCCCAGCGGAATGTCGCCGCGATCTCCCACCACGCGAGTGCCGCCCGATCGACCGCCAGGCCGGCAGCCGCTTCGTAGGCGCCGATCCAGGGCTCTCGATCAGGGAAGACACCCAGCGGCCGCACGGCGTCAAAGCGCCACGCCCGGATCATCGACCACCCGAGATCCTCGAGCGGGTCGCCGAGGTGCGCGAGCTCCCAGTCGAGCACTGCCCGCAGGCCGGTGTCGTCGACCAGCAGGTTGCCGAGCCGGAAGTCTCCGTGCACGACCCGGTGACCGCCGGCGGTGGCCGGTGGGCGGTTCGCCGCCAGCCAGCGGGACGTCAGCTCGAGCACCGGTCGCGACTCTCCGAGGAAATCGAGCACGCTCCGATACGACGCGACCGGGTCCTCAACGCTGGCGATGTCCAGGGCGGCAGTGTCGATCCGGTGGATGGCGGCGAGCGCCGCGGCGGCGTCGCCGGTCAGCCGGCTGACGCCCGTGGCGTACCGATCGTCACGGAAGAGGCGGGTGGGCAGCGCCTCACCCGGCAACCGGGCCGTCACGAGACACGGGACGCCCAAGGCACCGTCACTGGCACCGGCCGCCACCAGATCCGGAACCGGCACTCCGGCTCGGGCGGCGCGCTCCAGGAGCTCGGCTTCGGTCGCCATCGGCAGTGCACCGGAGCCGCTGGCGCCTTGGGCTCGCTGCAGGATCAGCTCCACCGGCTCAGCACCGGGGTTTGGCACGGCGGAGAAGGCGAAGGTCTGGCGCGACGCACCCGACGAGAGCCGCTGCATCCCCTCGATCCGCACCTCCGAGCCGAAGCGTGAGCGGAGCAGGCTGGCAAGGCCGGCAGCGAGCGCGTCCAACCTGCTGGTGCTGTGATCCGCCGACGCCATCCCGAGAAGCGTAGGCAACGGGCACGCCGGCCACCTGGGAGCGGTCCTGGCGGGACGCCGGCACCCGCCGGTACGGTTCCGCCAATGACCTGGCCGTCGGCGAGCATCCTTCTCTACGGGAAGGATGCGCGGACGGACGCGATCGCCGAGGGCCTCCGCCGATCGGCCACGCCCTGCCGCCTCACGATCTACTCGACGCTGCGGATCCCGGGTCTGGTCGAGAAGGCAGATCGTTACCTGACCGGATCCCTCGCTGATCTCGATGAGATGGTCCGAGCGGCCCGCGAGGTTGAGCCTGATCTCGTGATCGTCGGACCGGAGGACCCGCTCGGGGCGGGTTTGGTGGACGCGTTGGACGCGCTCGGGTGTCCCAGCTTCGGGCCGGCGCAAAGCCTCGCACGCATCGAGACCTCCAAGTCCTGGGCGCGGTCCCTCGTCGAACGGCACGGGATCGACGCCAACCCGCGGAACCGGACGTTCCATTCCAGCGAAGGGCTGGCAGGCTACCTGGAGGCACTCGGTGACGTCGTCGTCAAGCCGGATGGCTTGACCGGGGGCAAAGGAGTGAAGGTTCAAGGTGAGCAACTGGCGTCGATCTCCGAGGCTCTTGCGTATGCGGAGTCGCTGGTCTCGTCGGAAGGTTCGGTGGTCGTGGAGGAGCGCCTCGACGGCGAGGAGTTCAGCTTGCAGACGGTCACCGACGGCACGTCGGTCGTGCACTGCCCGATCGTCCAGGACCACAAGCGCGCCTATGCCGGCGACACCGGCCCGAACACCGGCGGCATGGGCTCGTACTCGTGCCCGGACGGGTCGTTACCCTTCCTGTCGTCCCAAGACGTCGCGCGAGCCAGGCAGATCAACGAATCGGTGATCGAAGCGCTCGCCTCCGAGACCGGCCGACCATACCGGGGGGTGCTGTACGGAGGCTTCATGGCAGTGGCAGACGGCGTGCGCCTGATCGAGTACAACGCACGCTTTGGGGATCCCGAGGCGATGAACGTGCTGCCGTTGCTGAGCTCCGACCTCCTCGAACTGTGTCGGGCAGTCGCCACCGGCAAGCTCGGGGACCTTGTGCCCGTATTCGAGGCGGAGGCGACCGTGTGCAAGTACGTGGTGCCGGCCGCGTACCCCGAGGGCCGTAACGAGGGCGACGTCGTCGTCTCGGATGACGCGGTCCTCGGCGACAACCTGCGCCGCTACTGGGCGGCGACCGAGCTCCACGACGACGGCACGGTTCGGCTCACCGGCTCGCGAGGGCTCGCTTTCGTCGGCATCGCCGGCACGATGGCCGAGGCCGAGGCGTTGGCTGAGTCCGGCGCTTCCTCCGTCACCGGCGCCGTGCGCCACCGGAGCGATATCGGCACCGCCTCCCTCGTGGCGCGGCGCGTGGAGCACATGCGGACGATCCGCTCAGCCGGTACTCCGGGCTGAGGATGAGCCGCACCACGGTCCGCGAGATCCGGCGCCACGAGGTTCCGGCCTGGTGGCGCGACGCAAAACTCGGCCTCTTCGTCCACTGGACCCCCGCCTCCGTGCCGGCGTTCGCGCCCGTCGAGGCGGAGATCGGCGAGCTGATGGCACGCCGGGCACCCGACGCAATGGCCTGGTCACCGTACGCCGAGTGGTACCAGAACTCGCTGCGGTGGCCTTCGAGTCCGGCCGCCCGGCACCATGCCGAGGTACACCACGGGCGCTCGTACTACGACTTCGGCGACGACTGGGAGGCTGGCCTCGAGAGCTGGGACCCCGACGGCTGGGCCGACCGGTTCGCCGCCAGCGGCGCCCGCTACGTCGTGCTCGTCGCCAAGCACCACGACGGCTACTGCTTGTGGCCGACGAAGGTGCCTAACCCGCGGCGGCCGGGCTGGAACAGCCACCGCGATGTCGTCGGTGAGCTCGCCGAGGCGGTACGGGCCCGCGGCTTGGCGTTCGGGCTGTACTACTCGGGCGGCCTCGATTGGACCTTCAACGAGCACCCGATCGGCACGTTCAGCGACCTGCTGCTGGCCCAGCCCCGGGGTGGGTACGTCGACTATGCCGAGGCTCAGGTGCGGGAGCTCATCGACCGCTACCGACCGAGCGTGCTCTGGAACGACATCTCGTGGCCGGCGACGGCCAGCCGCCTCGCCAGGCTTTTCGGCGACTACTACCGGGACGTGCCGGACGGTGTGGTGAACGACCGCTTCATGCCGTGGTCGCCGCTGTGGCGTATTGCGTCTACCGCTCCGGCTCGCTGGCTGCTCGATCGCGCTGCCGCCCGGGCGGCCGCGACCGATGCCGGCATCGTGCCACCGCGACCGCCGATGTTCGACGTCCGCACGCCTGAATACACGGTCTTCGCCGCGGCTCGGGCCGGGGCGTGGGAGTGCGTGAGGGGGATCGATCGGAGCTTCGGGCACAATCGGGCGTCGAGCGAGGAGCACTTCGCGCCCCAGCACGAGCTGTTGTGGTCACTGATCGACATCGTGGCCAAAGGCGGCAACCTCCTGCTCAACGTGGGGCCGCGCGGTGAGGACGCCACGATCGCGCCCGCGCAGCTCGCCCGCCTCGGCTGGCTCGGCGAGCTCACGTCCCGATGTGGTGACGCCCTCTACGCCAGCCGTCCGTGGGTGCATGCCGCAGGGACGAGCGCCGGCTGCGAGGTCCGCTATACAGCTCGCGACCAGTCGGTGTTCTGTTTCGTGAGGCCGGCCGAGGGCTCGGCACCAGCGGAGGCCGTCACGTTGCGAGAGGTCCGGCCGGGGCCCCGCACGAGCGCCGCCACGACCGATGGCAGCCCGCTTCGGTGCGAGCCGGCAACCGACGGGCTCACCGTGTGGCTCGACTCGCCTGCCACCCGGGCGAGGCCGGGCGTGCTCACCCTCCGGGGAGTCGTCGCCGCGAGGGTTTGAGGCCGCGAGGGTGTGAGGCGCGAGGGTCTGCGGCCGCGAGGGTGTGAGGCCGCAGGGGTTCGAGGCCGCAGGGCCAGAGCCGGCGCCGCTGTCACACTAACTCTGCACAGTGCAGAGTTTTCGTGACACCGGCGGTCGATGCCGCCGATCCCGAGTGGGACTCAGCGCACCTCGCTCGAGCTGGAGCTGGAGCCCGCAGCGACTGACCGGGCCCAGGTGTAGTTGGCCTTGCCAGCGGGGTTGCGCACCACTCGATCGACCACGATCACAGCCTTCGGCAGCTTGTACCGCGCGATGTAGGTCGCGCAGGTGCTCAGGAGATCCGCCCGGTCGACCTCGGTACCCGGCTCCGGCTCGACGAGCGCCACTACCTCGCTCCCCCAACGTTCGCTCGGCCGCCCGACCACCATCACGTCCCGCACGCCCGGGTGGTGCCGGATGGCCGCCTCCACCTCCTCGGCGAATATCTTCTCGCCGCCGGAATTGATGGTGACGGCGTCGCGCCCGAGCACCTCGACCGTGCCGTCCTCGTGAAGCAGCGCCCGGTCGCCCGGGATCGCGTAGCGAGTCCCGCCGATCGTGCGGAATGTCGCGGCCGTCTTCGCTGCGTCGTTCATGTAGCCGAGTGGGATGCGGCCGGATCGCGCGATCCAGCCGGTCGCCTCGTGTCCCGCTTCGAGCACCTCGGTCTTGGTCTCGTCGAGCACGCACGTGAGCGGGTCCGGCCGGAACCGCACGGGGCCCTTGCCGCCCTCACCATCGCCGCTACCGGTGTTGACGGTGTCCGCCAGCGGGCCCGCCTCCGACGACCCCATCGTGTCGCGGATCCGCACCTGGGGAAGGCGGGCGAGGATGGCTTCCTTCGACTTCGGCGACAGCGCCGCCCCGCTGGAGGAGACGACGACCAGCGACGACAAGTCGCGTGGGCGAGCGTCCACGGCGTCGATGAGCGGAGCAGCGAACGCTTCTCCTGCGATCGTCAGCAGGCTGACCCGCTCGCGCTCGACCGTGTCGAGCACGTCGGCGGCATCGTAGCGATCGACGACATCCGGGATGACGACCGTGCCGCCGGTGTGCAGCGCCTGGAAGCTCACCCACTGGCCGGTCCCGTGCATGAACGGCGCTGCTGACAGCCCGCGGGTCCCGTCCCGGCCGGCGGCTGCATCGACCAGCTCAGTCAGCGTGTGCCACTCCCGGCCCGCCTGCTTGAAGTTCCGGCCACCGAGCGCGGTGACGAAGATGTCGCCTTGTCGCCAGAGAACACCTTTTGGCTTCCCCGTCGTCCCGCCCGTGTAGAGGATGTACAGATCGTCCGGCGACCAGTCGAGGTGCGGGCGGCCGGGTGAGGCGGCGGCGAGGGTCGACTCGTAGTCGAGCGCACCCGGGAGGTACCCGACGCCACTCGAGTCGGGCACTTGCAGGAGCAGTGCCGGCGGCTCGATCGTCCCGCGCTCGGCAAGCCGCTCGAGGGCAGCTCCGATCTGGGGTGCGAACTGTGACTGGAACACCACCGCCCGTGGTGCCATGTCCGCCAGCAGCTCCTCCAACTCGCTCGTGACGTACCGGTAGTTGACGTTGCAGGGAGCGCAGCGAGCCTTGAGCGACCCGAGGATCGCCTCCAGGTACTCGTGCCCGTTCAGCAGGCAGATGGCCACACGGTCCTGGCCGGCTTCGTGATCGGCGAGCACCGTGCGCTCGGCATACGCACCGAAACCCGCCCCGATCAACACATTCGCCAGCCGCCGCGTCCGGTCCGTCAGCTGGCTCCACGTGAAGCGCCGGTCTGCCGTCACGATCGCCTCGCGATCACCCAGGCGGTCTCCGAGCGCCTCTTGCACCTCCGCCAGGTTGAACTCCACGGGTCAGGCCACGCTCGAGCCGACGATGACGAGATCACGGAGGCTCGCCAGGTGGTCGTGATCGAAGTCCGGGCACAGGCCGTACGGATCAAGGTGCAGCGGTCGCAGCCCTGCGTTGCGGGCACCGGCGACGTCGAAGTGCACCGTGTCACCGATGAACAGGCAACGCTCCGGCGCGACGTCGAGGGCGGAGAGGGCGAAGGCGAAGATGCGCGGGTCGGGTTTCTCGACGCCGACGACGTGGGAGTCGATGACGACGGCCACCCGGGCCATCGGCGCCTCGATAGCGGCGCAGATGTTGTTGTCGAGCAGCATCTGCTCCATCCTCCCGCTGGCGTTCGACACGATCGCCAGCTTCAACCGTGCGGCTTCGAGGGCCAGCAGCGTCTCAGCAGCGCCCGGCGCTGCGATCCAATCCTCGTCGAGGTAGATGCGGGTGATGGCAGGGAGTGCCTCGTCGACGCGATCCTCCGGCACGCCGGCCGCCCGTGCGACGACCCGGTCGACGGCCGGCCAATCGGCTTCGCCGAGGCGGTCGCACTCGCGCATGCCGGCGTAGTGGGCGAGCCGGCACATTTCGTCGTCAGGGTTGGCGCCGAGAGGGCCGAGCAGTTCACGGAAGCGGTCAGGGTCCGGCAGGACGAGCACGCCGCCGGCGTCGAGCAGGACGGCGTCGATGGTGTCGTCGAGCAGCATCCCGGCAGGCTATTGGCATCCGGAGCGGTCACGGCCGATTGCGGAGCCGTTTCGAGCCCGGCCCTCCGGCTAGGTGGCTGGTGTCTTGCCACCTAGGGCGCTGTGAACAGATCCCTCGGGAGGAATGCCGACACGACCCAGTTGGGTGCGTCGACGATCTCGCTGATGCGCAGATCCACCGCCACCGAGCACAGCACGTACGCCTGCTCGGAGCTCAGGCCGTGGCGGTCCACGAGATGGACGATCATGCGCTCGACGCTCTGGCGCGCCGCTCCCATCAGGTCGGGACCGATACCGGTGGCGGCGTGGTAGCCGGCGGCTGCGGCGCTGGGACGCTCCAGCGGCCGGGTGACGTCGAACTCGGGCGTGTCGATCGCAAGGTCCCGCCGCACGGACAGCCGGAGCGACACGGTCATCGCAGCCTCGATGGCCGTGCCGCACACCTCACCGTCGCCCTGTGCGGCGTGCGTGTCACCGACCCCGAACAGGGCGCCGTCCACCTCGACCGGCAGGTAGAGGGTGGCGCCCGGCCCGAGCTGCCGGGTGTCCAAGTTGCCGCCGACGCGCCGGGGCGGGATCACGGTGTGCAGCCCGGGCTCCTCCGGAGCGACACCGAGCACGCCACAGAACGGTTGCACGGGGACGCTGATGCCGTCGGTGAATCTTGCCGCCGGCCCGTCGAGTTCCCAGATGTGGAGCCACGGATCGGGGAACTGGTCCGCGAGCAACCCAAAACCAGGGATCAGCCCCGTCCACCCATACGCCCCCGGCTCGACCGCGAGGATGTCGACCTGCAGGACGTCGCCTGGGCGAGCGCCCTCGACGAATACCGGGCCGCACACGGGGTTGACCAGATCGAAGTCAAGCTCTGCCACCGAGTCATGGGTCGAGCCGGGGCGCAGCTGGCCGCCGGAGGCGTCCTGCGTCTCGACCGTCAGCTCGGCACCGGACGCGACGGAGCACACCGGCTCATGTGCGCTGCTCCAGCCGAAATGGACTTGGCTCCGGGCAAGATGCAGGGACGTCGTCATCGCCTTGATCCTGCTCCCCTGGCCCCGGCGCCGCAACAGGCTGGCGAGGCATGCGTCGCAGCGGCGGGCGGCTACGAGGAGCTGTGGCGCATCGGCAGCGTGCCGACGACGAGTTCGGCGATGATGGCGTACCCCGCCGTGCGCGGGTGGATGTCGTGGTACTGACAGAAGAACGTCAACTCGCACACTTTCGCGACCGGGACCGGGATCTTCCCGTACGGCGGGAGATCGGTCGTCTGCGCGAGCGGTCCGTAGGCTCCGGTGGCAGCCGTGACGTCGACGAACTGGCCGCCGACGGCGGCGTACAGCTTGCGCAGCGCCGGGTTGATCAAGTCTTTGAAAGCGGTCACCGAGAGCTCCGCGACGTTGCGCAGCGAAACCTGCTTGGAGAGGTCGAGGCCGAGGATCACGTCTGGATACGTGATCCCGACGATCCGCACCGACGGCCCGGCCGCAGCTCGCAGCCCGTGCAGCAACGTGTGGAGGTTCTTGTTGATCGTCTTGATGGCGGTGGCCACGCACGGGATCGGTTGAGCAACTGAGGCGCACGCCGTCACGTCGTTACCGCCGATGGACACGGTGATCAAGCCGACCTTGCCTCGATGGCTCCGGAGGAACGCCTCCGCTGCTGCAGCTTGGCTCTGGGTGGGGTACGGAGTCGCCCCCGGGCCGAGCATCGGGCACCCGCTCGAGTACAGGATGGACGTCGTCGTGGCGCCGCCGCACCCGAAGTTCACGAGCTTGAAGTCGTACCCCTTCGCCACTGCCAGAACCGGCACTTGATAGGCGAAGCCGTTGGTATTGGTGCTGCCCGATCTCGGCCCGGAGGGTTGATAGCCGGCGGCGTACGAGTCTCCGAGCGAGACGTACAGCAACGGAGGTGGTGACTTCGGCCGCGTCGTCGCCGTCGAGGACGTACCGGCCGACGAAGCACCGCAGGCGGCAGTTGCGATGCCCACCATCGCCACGGCGAAGGCAGCGCGGCACCGGCGGCGAACGAGCGAGTGCATCTCCGTGACGGTAACGGACACCCGCCGGGGAAACCCGCCGGGAGCGAGACAGCGGCCACCCCGGCGGCTAGCTCCAGATCGTCACGTACACCGGCGGGCGGAAGCGGCTCGGCGGCACACCGGACGAAGGTGTGTGCATCGCATGGGTCGCGTCCGGCGTGGCGACGAAGCGCTGGAAGGCGGCAGCCGAAGGGCTGCGGCGATCGGTGACGAGTGTGGTGGAGTACCACATGAGCTCGAGCGGCATGCCTTCCACCGGCAGCGTGACGAGGGAGCCACGAGCGACCTCAGCCGCCACGAGATGGTTGATCGCCGGCGCGATCCCCTCGGTGTTCTGGGCCGCCGCCCAAGCAGCTGCCTGGCTCGGGAACACACGTATGTTGCGCTCAGGCACGCGCAGGCGTGTGAGGATCTGGTTGACGGGCGAAGCCGGGTCGGTGGCATCGGGGTCGACCAGCCACGTCTCGTCCACGAGCAGCGGCAGCCGGATCGGCGGCTGGCCCGCTGGCGGACGTTCGGAGGCCGCCAGCCTCCGGGCAGCGACCGCGAGCCGATGCTCGGGGCTGACCACGAACACGAGGTGGTAGCGGAACAACGGCAGGCACTCGAGCCCGCTGGCTTGCGGCCCGGAGATCCGGGGGCCTAGCGCCACGTCGGCCAGCCGCTCCTGGAGGACGGCGGCCATCTCCTCGCTTCCCGCCAAGCCGAGGCTGACCTCCGTCGGACCGGCCCGCGTCTGGAACGCCGCCAGCAGCGCCGGCGCCACCGACTCGGCGATGGCGTTGGTCGCCGTGACCCTGAGGCGCTCGGGCGCGCCGTTCGCTCGCCGGATCTCCTCTTCGGCCTCTGCGCCCAGCGCCACCATCTGCGAAGCGATCCCGACCAGGCGCCTGCCTCCCGGAGTGAGCGTCATGCCGTTGGGGGTGCGTTCGACCAGGTTGTCGCCGAACTGCCGGCGAAGCGCAGCCAGCGCGCCGGAGATCGCCGGCTCCGACACGCCGAGCGTACGGGCCGCCGCCGTGACCGATCCAAGGCGGGCGACGAGGACGAACGCCTCCAACTGCGTCAGTGTCACTCCCGATAGGGCTACCACATTGTCCGGACCTCCAAAAGCCACCCCTTAAGGCTTCGCTTATCTCCCCATTGACCGGAGCACCGGTCGGCGCGAGGGTTAGCGGGTCGAGGCGAGCGTCGTCGGGGAAAGCGCGCTCCAGGCCGCGGCGAACACCACACCGAAGAGGGGGATGCGATGCAGGTACCTGCTCCAGTGGAGTACGAACGGGCGTCATCTGTGGAGGACGCGCTCGCTTTGCTCGAGCGCCACGGGCCCGAGAGCCGCCTCGTCGCCGGCGGTCACAGCCTCCTCCCGATGATGAAGCTGCGCCTCGCACGACCGGAGGTCCTCATCGACATCAACGACCTCAAAGAGCTCTCCTACCTGCGGCGTGAGGGGGCCGAGTTCGTGATCGGCGCCATGACGCGCCACCGGGACGTGCTCGAGTCGGCCGAGACCGGGCGCCTGTACCCGATCCTCCATGACGCCGAGCGGGTCATCGCCGATCCGATCGTCCGCAACCGGGGCACCGTCGGGGGATCGATCTGCCAGGCCGACCCGTCCGAGGACCTGTCGGCCGTCTTCGCTGCGCTTGGTGCCTCCGCCGTGATCCAGTCGTCGTCGGGCAAGCGGGTCGTGGCCATGGACGACTTCCACCGCGGCCCGTACGCCACCGACGTCGGCCCTGCTGAGATGCTGGTCGAAGTGCGGATCCCCATCCGCCCGAACTCCTCCAGCGCGTATGAGAAGGTCGAGCGCCGTGCCGGTGACTGGGCCATCGTGGCCGCCGGTGCGTCGGTCAGCCTCGACGGCGACACGATCACCCACGCCGGCATCGGGCTCGCCGCCGCAGGCGCCGAGCACTTCCGCTCCGCCGCCGCCGAAGACTCGCTCCGAGGAAAGCCGGCGAACGAGGAATCCTTCGCCGAGGCGGCGCGCCTGGTATCGGCGAACTGCAACCCGGTCGCCGACCAGCGCGGCCCGGAGGACTACAAGCGGCATCTCGCCGGCGAGCTGACACTGAGAGCACTCCGCCGGGCAGCCGCGCGGGCACGAGGACAGGAGGGCTGAACGATGCAGGTGACGATGACGGTGAACGGCGACGAGGTCACCGCGACAATCGAACCTCGCCTGTTGCTGGTCCACTTCATCCGGGACCATCTCGGGCTGACAGGCACCCACTGGGGATGCGACACGTCGAACTGCGGGGTGTGCGTGCTCTGGATGGACGGTGAGCCCGTGAAGAGCTGCACGGTGCTCGCGGCGATGGCGAACGGCCGGACGATCCGGACCGTCGAAGACCTCGAGCAGGGCGGCGAGCTCGACCCGGTACAGCAGGGTTTCGTCGAGGAGCATGGGCTGCAGTGCGGCTTTTGCACCCCCGGCATGATGATGACCGCCCGTGCCCTGCTCAACCGCAACCCCGATCCCTCGGAACCGGAGATCCGCGAAGCGATCTCCGGCCAGATCTGCCGCTGCACCGGCTATGAGAACATCGTGAAGGCGATCCGCTGGGCTGCCGAGCACCCGGCGATGTCGGAGGTGAATGCGTGATGACGACGGTCGAGGCCCCCCCGGCCGACCCAATCGGCTTCGGCAGGATGAAGCGCAAGGAGGACCCCCGCTTCGTCCGAGGACAGGGCAACTACGTGGACGACCTGCAGCTGCCCGGCATGCTGCACGGCGCCGTGCTCCGCAGCACGCTCCCACATGCCCGCATCATCTCGATCGACACCTCGGCGGCCGAAGCCCACCCGAAGGTGAAGGCGGTCATCACCGGCAAGATCCTCGAGACGCTCAACCTCGCCTGGATACCGTCGCTCTCCCACGACGTGTTGCCGGTGCTCGCCACGGACAAGGTCCGTTTCCAGGGTCAGGAGGTGGCGTTCGTCGTCGCCGAGGACCGGTACTCGGCGCGCGACGCACTCGAGCTGATCGACGTCGAGTACGAGCCGCTCGACCCCGTGATCGACGCCAAAGCCGCGATCCTGCCGGGCGCCACGGTGATCCGTGACGACATCGATTCCAAGGCGGACAACCACATCTTCGACTGGGAGTCTGGTGACTCCGACGCCACCGAGGCCGTGTTCGCTGCAGCTGACGTGGTCGTGACCCAGGACATGCTGTACCCGCGGGTCCATCCGGCACCGATGGAGACCTGCGGCGCCGTCGCCGACATGGACAAGGTCACGGGCAAGCTCACGATCTGGTGCACGACCCAGGCACCGCATGCCCACCGCACGCTGTACGCCCTCGTGGCGGGGCTCCCGGAGCACCAGATCCGGGTGATCAGCCCCGACATCGGCGGCGGCTTCGGCAACAAGGTCGGCATCTACCCCGGCTACGTGTGCGCCATCGTCGGGTCCATCGTGACCGGCAAGCCCGTCAAGTGGATGGAGGACCGCTCCGAGAACCTGATGTCGACGAGCTTCGCCCGGGACTACCACATGCACGGGGAGATCGCCTCCACCGCCGACGGGAAGATCACCGGGCTTAGGGTCAAAGTGCTGGCCGACCACGGGGCCTTCAACAACACGGCGCAGCCGACGAAGTTCCCGGCGGGTTTCTTCCATATCTTCACCGGGTCCTACGACCTCGAGGCCGCCCACTGCGAAGTCACCGGCGTGTATACGAACAAGGCGCCCGGCGGCGTAGCCTATGCCTGCTCGTTCCGGGTGACCGAAGCCGTCTACCTCGTCGAGCGCATGGTTGACTGCCTCGCCGACGAGCTGAAGATGGACCCCGCCACGTTGCGCATGAAGAACCTGCTGCGTCCCGAGCAGTTCCCCTACACCTGCAAGACGGGATGGGTCTACGACTCCGGCGACTACCCGAGGGCGCTCAAGCTCGCCATGGAACTGGCGGGCTACGACGAGCTACGCCGGGAGCAGGCCGAAAAGCGTGAGCGGGGCGAGCTGATGGGCATCGGCTTGTCGTTCTTCACCGAGACTGTCGGCGCCGGCCCCAAGAAGCACATGGACATTCTCGGCCTCGGCATGGCCGACGGCGCCGAGGTCCGCGTGCACCCGACCGGCAAAGCCGTCGTGCGGCTGTCGGTGCAGACCCAGGGCCAAGGGCACGAGACCACGTTCGCCCAGATCGTGGCCGAGCAGCTCGGCATCCCGCCTGGGGACATCGACGTCGTGCACGGCGACACGGACAACACGCCGTTCGGCCTCGGGACCTACGGGTCGCGGTCGACGCCGGTCTCGGGCGCAGCCGTCGCCGTGGCAGCCCAGCGCGTGCGCGACAAGGCTCGCCTCGTCGCCTCCGCCATGTTGGAGGTGTCACCGGACGACCTCGAGTGGGAGAAGGGCCGCTGGTTCGTGAAGGGGGATCCGAGCGCCTTCAAGACCATCCAGGACATCGCCCTGGCGGCGCACGGCACCCTCGAGCTCCCCGACGGAGTCGAGGGGCATCTCGACGCCTCGTGCGTGTACGACCCGCCGAACCTCACGTACCCCTTCGGTGCCTACATCTGCGTCGTCGATGTCGATGCGGGGACCGGCGCCGTCAAGGTGCGGCGGTTCATCGCCGTCGACGACTGCGGGCCGCGGATCAACCCGATGATCGTCGAGGGTCAGATCCACGGCGGGCTTGCCGACGGCGTCGGGATGGCGCTCATGCAGGTCATCGCCTTCGACCCCGAGGGCAACTGCCTCGGAGGCTCGTTCATGGACTACCTCGTGCCGACCTCACTCGAGTGCCCAAGCTGGGAGCTCGGCGAGACCGTGACGCCGTCGCCTCACCACCCCATCGGCGTCAAGGGAATCGGCGAGTCGGCGACGGTGGGCTCACCGCCGGCGGTGGTCAATGCCGTCCTCGACGCCATCGGCGTGCGCCATGCCGACATGCCGCTCACGCCGGCGCAGGTGTGGCGGGCGATGCAGGGCCGCTCGTTCAGGACGGACCTCGCCATCGAATGACGGCACCGGTGCTCGGCTCCCCAGCAGATCTCAACAGCGCGACGCGTGCTCGCGCAGCCGACCTGCGGACTCGGCGCGTCCCGTTCGTCATGGCCACTGTCGTGCGGGCGGAACGCCCGACGTCCGCCAAGGCGGGCGATGTGGCCGTCGTGCTGGCGGACGGGACGGTGGAGGGTTTTGTCGGGGGTGAGTGCGCCGAGGCGAGCGTGCGGCACCGGGCGCTGGAGGCCCTCGAGACCGGCCAGCCGGTCCTGCTACGGATCTCGCCCGGTGCCTCGCCCGGCACCGCACCAGCTCCCGACGGGCCTCCCGGTGCCGACGGCACCCAAGGCGCCTCCCAAGGCCTGATCACGCTGCACAACCCGTGCCTGTCCGGCGGCACGCTCGAGATCTTCCTCGAGCCTGACCTACCGCCGGCCGTCCTCGTCGTTCACGGGGACTCGCCCATCGCGCTGGCACTCGCCTCGCTCGCCGAGCACCTCGGCTACCTCGTCGAGCGCACCGACGCGAGCACGGGCGGACAGCCTGGCGACCTCGCCGGCTCGGCAGCCGTCGTGGTGGCATCCCACGGTCGTGGCGAGGAAGCCGTGCTCACCGCGGCGGTGCGCGCGGGTGTTCCCTACGTCGGGCTCGTCGCATCCCGAACCCGTGGCGGCGCCGTGCTGGACCGCCTGGACCTCCCCGAGGTGGCCAAGTCGCGGATCCGCACGCCGGCGGGCCTCGACTTCGGGGCCCGCAAACCACAGGAGATCGCACTGTCGATCCTCGCCGAGATCGTGTCGACGCGTCCACGGGACACCGTCCAGCCCGCCGGCGGCGGCGACACCGCTCAGGCCGAGAGCCCCGCTCCACCGGCGGTCACGGCTGCGATCGACCCGGTTTGCGGCATGACGGTGGCAGTCGTCCCTGGCGCGGTCGGCGCCGAGGACGGAGCAGAGCTTTACTACTTCTGCGGATTGGGCTGCCGGGACGCGTTCGTCGCCAACCCGTCCGTCTACTTAGCCAGCCGGTGAGCGGCCTCGTTCCCGACGTCGAGACGCTCATCGAGCGCCTCGACACGGTCGACTACCTGGCCGACCGAGGGTTGGCGACCGCCCTCTACCTGGCAGTGGAACTGCCACAACCGATCATCTTGGAAGGAGAGGCCGGCGTCGGCAAGACGGAGGCAGCCAAGAGCCTCGCCCGCGTCCTCGACACGCCCCTGTTGCGGCTCCAGTGCTACGAGGGGATCGACGCTGCCGAGGCGTTGTACGAGTGGAGCTACTCCCGCCAGCTCTTAGCGATCCGGCTCGCCGAGTCCCATCACGACGACTTGCGCGAGCGGGATCTCTTCACCGCCGAGTACCTCATCGCCCGCCCGCTGCTGGAAGCGATCGAGCACCCAGGCCCGCGGCCGGCCCTGCTCCTCGTCGACGAGATCGACCGGGCCGATGACGAATTCGAGGCGTTTCTTCTCGAGCTGCTGGCTGAGTCATCGGTCACCATCCCCGAGCTCGGCACACGCCACGCCGTCCACCCGCCGATCGTCGTGCTCACCTCGAACCGGACCCGGGATCTCCACGACGCCTTGAAACGGCGATGCCTGTACCACTGGATCGAGTACCCGGATCTCGCTCAGGCGGTTCGCGTCGTGCGCCGGCGCGTGCCGGAAGCTGCGACTTTGCTCGCCGACCAGGCCGTTGCCGCTGCGGCCCGGCTGCGGAGCCTCGACGTGCAGAAGCCACCAGGCATCGCCGAGATCATCGACTGGGTCGCCGCCCTCACCCTGCTCGGCATCGACCACCTCGATGCGGACGCAGCCGGCATGACACTCGGCTCGGTCCTCAAGTACACCGAAGACCTGGATCTCGTCCGCAGCCGCGGCCTCGACTGGGTCGCCGCCGGCTAGCAGCGCGAGAGCCGGCCACAAGCGACGCGCCTCAAGCGATCGGCCGAGCCGGCTCCGGCCAGAGCTGCTCGGGCTCTCGCCCCCGGGTCTCGGGGACGAGCCAGAACAGCGCAGCGGCCGCCGCTGCCGGGAGGAACACGACGATCGCGGAGAGGGCCCACCGGTTGCCGATGTCGGCCACCGCGCCGAACACCACCAGCCCGGCGACGGCACCGGCGACGCCAGCAGCCGTGAACCACCCGGCCACCGATGCCCGCACCGACGTCGGGAACAACTCGTTCACAAGCGCACCCAGAGCCGGGGCGAGCACGGAACCGGCCAGCACCCCGAGGATGTAGCCCAGCACCAGCGCGCCACCAGAGCCGGAGTAGGCCAGCACTCCGAACAAAGCGACCCCGACCATCCCGAATGCGGCAGTCGGCCGCCGTCCGAGGTGGTCGGCCAACCAGCGCCCGACGATGAGGCCCATCAGCCCTGCCGCTCCGGACGCCACGACCATGGCAGCGGTGAGACCGCCCGACAGATGCACGACGTTCTGTGCGTAGAGGAACACGAAGCTGTTCGCCGGACCGGTGATCACCGATATGGCAAAAGCGATCAGCGCCACGACGGCCAGGCGCGCGCGGAACCGGCTACCCACCGGGCCGAGCACCGGCACAGGGTGCTCGCTGCTCGCCTCGGCAACGACAAAGCGATCGGGCTCGGTGACCCGATTGCGCACCAGCGCCACCAGGGCCAGCGGTACGAGCGCCAGCGCGAACACGCCCCGGAAGCCGAGGGCGCTGTGCGCCAGGCTGTGGATCACGGCGATCAGGCCCGCCCCAACGCCGTAACCGGCGGCGACGAGCGCGACCGCCTTGGCCCTGTCCTTCGAACCCGTCTCCTCGGCCGCGCTCACCTGGGACAGGGCGTTCGTGGCGCTGAGCATCGGCCGGCCACAGGCGAAGATGGCGACGAACCACCAATAGCCAGGGCTCGCTGCCGCCAGAGCCGTCAGCGCCAAGCCGACAACGACGGTCACCAGCAGCATCCTCCGGCGGCCCAGCCGGTCGGCCAACCCGGCTACCGGGAGAGCGCCGAGCGAGGCGAGGCGGATGATCGCCAGCCCGACGCCGAGCTCGGTACCTGACAGCCCAGCCTGATCGGCAATCGTCGCCCCGGGGGCGATCCGCCCGAAGGCCTTGGCCACGTCACCGAGGGCCGCCACCGCTCCGTATTGGCCGAAACCCGAAGCCAGCGCCACCAAGGCGACCGCCACGATGGAGCGGTCGGTCCAGCGGCGGAGGCGAAGGGCCGGTGCCGGCAAGCCGGCCGCACCGGGGTCAGCGCCTGATGACATCGTCGCCGCAGATCACTCGGCTCACACGATCGGCAGGGAGACGCACCGGTGCCGGGAACCGGCGATCGCACCAACGAGTTGGTCCAGCGCTGCAAGGCTGTGCCCGCTGACGAGCTCGTCGCAGTGAGGAAGCGCAGCCGCCATGCCGCCCACGAGCGGATCGTAGCGCGGGTCGGACGTGCGCGGGTTCACCCACACGATCCGGTGCGCAAGCCGCCGGAGCCGGGCCATCTGCTCTCCGATCAACTCCGGCGCGTCCCGCTCCCAGCCGTCTGACATGATGACCACGACGGCTCCCCGCGCCAGGCCTCGCCGGCCATGTGAGTCCAGGAACTCCTTCAACGCCTCGCCGATCCGGGTCCCGCCGTTCCAGTCGGGGGCGGCGGAGGCAGCCCGGGCGAGCGCAGCGCTCAGGTCACGGTCGGACAGCGCTCGCGTCAGCCGGGTCAGGCGGGTCGCGAACGTGAACACCTCGGCTCTGGCCAGGCCGGCAGTCGATGCCGCTGCGTGCAGGAAGTGCACGTACGCCAGGGCATACGGCTCCATTGAGCCCGAGATGTCGCAGATGACGACGAGGCGCCGGGGCACCCGTCGAGGGCTGCGCCTGACGAGGACCAGCGGATCGCCGGCGCTCTGGCGGCTCAGCCTGAGCGTCGCCCGGAGGTCGAGCTCGTCGCCGCGCCTGTGGCGATGTGATCGCCTCCCCAGCCGCAGTGGCAACGCCAGGCGGATCGACCGGAACAGTCGTTGCAGCTCAACCAGGTCGTCCGGCTCGAGGTGCGCAAAGTCCTGGTGCGCCAACCGTTCCTGCGAGCTGGCGACCCCGATCGTGACCTCTCGGCTCTCGGACTGCTCGGTCGCCGAGAGGCCGGCGCTCGAGGAGCCGCTGCCGGTCAACCTCTGGACGGGCCGGCGCCCCGCCGGGGCACGGGGCAGCTCAGTCGAGCGGGTCCGCGGCAGGCTCGGCGAGGTCTGATCGCCTCGGTGCTCCGCCACGTCGGCGAGGCCGCGGAAGACCTGGCCGAACACGGCGTCGAAGACCGGGATCTGCTCGCGGTTCGAGACCAGGGTGACGCGGGCCGTCCAATACAGCTCGGTGAGTGTCACCGGCATCGCAAGCGTGATCGCCCGGGCGAACCGTCCCGCCTGCTCCGGGCTCATCGTCAGCCCGGCACGTCGCAGCGCCTCCGAGAAACCCGCCGCCAGCTCCCCAAGGTCTCCCATCGATCTCCGCTCTCGGTCAGCTTGCCGGGCACCGAATGGTACGTCGGCGCGCTGCGCCGAGAGGCGCGCTCGCCATCGGACCGGATCTGGGTGTCTTCCACGCCGAATCAGCCCGCGCTCAGTGAACCGCTGCGCGAGTTGCCAGGAACCTTCCGACTTCGGGCGCCACGGCGATTCCGCGCAGTAGGCCGCCAGCAAGGCAGATGACGAGGAGCCACTGCCGGAGGCCCGCCCCGGCGATCTGGCGGCGTGTCCGGCGCGACCAGTCGCGGGGCGCGAGCTTCGCCGTCTCGACGATGTGGCCGAGCACGTGGAGGGTCATCGCACCGAACCACAGCACGAAACTCGCCTTGTGCACCAGCATCACATCCCCCCGCCAATGCAAGGGGACGAAGAGCAGGGCGATCCCGCTGGCGATGACCACCATGGTCAGCACGACGACGAACGGCCCGAGCAGGCGCAGGGCGGCAGGCGGAGGCCCCTTCTCCCGGTAGGCAGCGTCCCCCTGGTAGTACTTCACGAAGCGGTATCCGGTCGAGCCCGTCTTTACGAGCACCGGCGGGACCAGCATCATCCCGATCACGACGTGCGCCGTGGTCAGGCGGCCGATGGCGGGGATGGTGAGGCCCTCCAGGGCCAGGAGCACGAAGATGACCGCAGCCACCGAACCGGTGATGCGCGCATTCGCCTCGACCCCGGCCCGCCTTGCGGCAACGCGGGCGCGCCGCGCCATCACCTTCATCGGGCGGAGCGACACGGCTGGCGGGTGCCGGCGAGCGGGAAATCCGTTGTCGCCTCCTCCGTGCCGTCTTCAAGAATCCGGTAGGCGCTGTACCCACGGAGCGCCTCGACCGTGCCGAGGGCGTCGCTGTCGGCGACCATGATTGCGGTAGCGAGGGCGTCGGCGACCGCGAGCGATGGTCCGCTCACCGTCGCCGACGCCGCCCGGGCTCCCGCCTCTCGGTGCCGCAGCCCGGCAGCGAACGGATCGATCAAGTGCTCGCCACGCTGGTACCGGCCGGATGTGGCGACCGCGTGCCCGCCGGAGATTTCGACGATGCAGGCAACGGCGTCGGCTCGCCACGGGTGCTGGACGCCGATCCGCCATGACGCCTGTCCGTCGCTGGAGCCGTACGTGGCGACGTCCCCGCCACCGTTGACGAGGGCGCCGGCGACGCCCGCGCGAGCCAGGACCGCCGTCGCCCGCTCGACCGCCCAACCCTTCACCAGCCCGGTCGGGTCGACACCACCCGGCATTGCCCAGGGATCGAACCAACCTCCCGAGATCTCTTTCGCCGTGGCACACAACTCGAGCACGACCGGGATCTCCTCCGGCAGGTCGCACCAGTCGAGGTCACCGCGCCGATACCGGCTCATCGGGCTCTCGGCCACCCAGGTGCTGAAGATGCCGTCGAGGCGATGGAGCTCGGCGCAGCTCTCCTCCATCGCCGCGTGGACCTCCGGCGCCGGCAGAGGCCCGGGATCGATGAGGAACGACACCACAGTGCCCATCACGGGCTCGTGGTGCCGGACAAGCTCCGTCATCACTTGATGCCGAGCTGGTCCAAGGCTGACTGGACAGAAGCGGCGTAGCCCTCACTCGTGTACGTCGCTCCCGAGATGGTCGAGATCTGGGCGCTCTGGGCTGACAGCACCTCGCTCTGCAGCGTCGGGATGATCTGCTGGGCAAGTTGTTGCGAGTACGACTCGGCGGTCTGCAGCGTGACCACGGACGCTTGCGCGATACGAGTGCCTTGCACCGTGATCTTCACCGAGATCTCGCCGTAGCCGTATTGCTCGACGGCACCGGTTGCACTTCGTCGGCCTCCCGGCCCCGCGGTCGTGCTCGTCGAGTTGCTCGGCGGTGACGAACCGGTCGGCGTCGTCGGCGTAGTCGCCTGGGTACCTTGATTCGGCCGGGTGACACCTGCCGGCGTCGCCGCCAAGCTCGACCCAGCTGCAACGTGCGTGACCAGCACCAGGGCGAGCCCGGATGCGGTCGCGATCGTCATGAGCCGGCCTCGCCGCATGCTCCTCTCGCCGACACCACGACTCATAGCGCGTACGCCTCGTAGTGAAGGGCTCGCGCCGGCACTCCAGAGCGGCGCAGAAGTTCGACCATGTCGCTGACAAAACCCTCGGATCCCGACAGGAACACGTCCCTTTGCCTGATGTCCGGTACCAGCTGGATGAGGTGTTCGAGCGGCACGTCCCGCCTCGAGCCGACAACCACGTGCACCTTGCCCTTCAGCTTCGACACCAGCTCTCGCACCTCGCCCTCGAGAGCCACGTCCCCGCTCGAGGATGCCCGCAGGATGACCACCGGCTCGGTCCGCTTCGGCAAGTCCTCGAGCAACGAGCGCGCCGCCGTGACCCCGATCCCGCCGGCGATCAGGGCCACCTTCTGCCGCCTGCGCGCGTGGGTCGTGAAGGCCCCGTACGGACCCTCGATCGCCACCCGGGTGCCAGGCGTCAGCTGGGCCAGCGCCTGGGAATGATCTCCGACCGCCTTGACCGTCAGCCTGAGGTAGGGCGGCCGCGGTCGTGCTGAGAGCGTGTACGGATGCGCCTGCCACCACAACCCCCGCTTGAGGAAGCGCCACTCGAAGAACTGGCCACCGGACACCGCCAGCCGATCCAGGTTGCGGCCCCGGCAGATCACCGACATCACTCCGTCGGCCTCCGGCCTGACTTCCGTCACTCGGAGGCCGTAGCGAAGGCTCCGGGCGATCGGGAGGCCGAATCTGCACACCAGTACGACGCCGGCTGTTGCAGCCCACGCAGCCGACCACACCGCTTGGGTGAGGGGGTGCCCGACGAACGAGGGGCCGAGCACGACCTCGTGCGCGAACGCGAGGGCGAACGCGAGGTACATGCCGAGATGCAAGGCCCACCAGGTCTCTCGCCGCAGGCGGCGCCGGACGGAGTAGATCGAGAGGATCGCCACGACGACCATCACGGCGAAGCCGATGGTCGCGATCAGCATCCCCGGGTAGCTCGAGAGAAACGACCCCAGCTGGTGCATAACACCGCTATGGGTGGCCTGCGAGTAGGCGTAGGTGAGCAGGGCGGCGTGCGCGACGATCAACGACAGCGGCCACGGGGACAGCCGCCGGTGCCATCTGAGCAAGCCGTCCTGGCCGAGGACTCGTTCGACGACCGGCAAACGGCTGACGAGGAGCACCATCACCAGGGCGAGGTAGGTGCCGGCGAGCCCGGTCATGTTGCCGAGGAACATGGCGATGCCGCCTGGGGCTCGAAGCCCCGCCCAGGTCTCGGCGGTGATCCCTACACCGACGGTGGCGCCGAGGCCGAGGCCCACGATGACCACGGCGGCCTCGAGGGCGGCAGGTCGGGGCAGATGACCCGGACGAGAAGATCGAGCCCGGCCCCTCGCCTGCGCTGAGGAAACGGGCGCGCGATCAGCGCGTTGGAACGTGACCGATGACAAGTTGACCTCCGCCGCAACTGCTCACCCCGCCAGCGTGCCGTCACTGGCTGAGATGAAGCTGAGAACCGCCGCGATGGCCGCTGAAGATCAGTCTGCGGAGTTGCCGGGTACGGCAGGCAGGCGAATGAGCAACGTCGCCCCGCCGCCAAGAGTCTCCCGGGCCTCCACCGACCCCCCGTGCGCCTCGATGATTGCCCGCACGATCGCGAGGCCGAGACCTGCTCCTCCTGAGGCGCGCGCTCTCGAGGTGTCCTCCCGGAAGAAACGCTCGAACACCCGCTCCCGCCCCTCCGCCCCGAGCCCCGGGCCGTGGTCGGCCACTTCGATCAGGGCGTCGCTGCCCTCCCGGTACAGGCGGACAGTGCAGCCCGTGCCCGCAGGGGTATAGGCGCGGACGTTCGAGAGCAGGTTGTCGAGCACTTGGCGCAGGCGAGCCTCGTCTCCCGACACCTCCACCGGTTCGGTGGCAATGAGCTCGATCGGCCAGTCCGAGCCCATCACGGCAGCCGCGTGGATAGCTTCTGCGCACAGAGACACGAGCTCAACAGGGTGGCGCTCGAGCGGCAGCCCTTCGTCCAGATTGGTGAGCAGCAGGAGATCGGCGACGAGCCGGCTCATCCGGGCTGTCTCGTTCTGGATTCCGCTCAGGATGCGTGCGAGATCCTCCGGCTTCGAGTCGGCCCCGCGTGAGAACAGCTGCGAGTACGCCGAGACGGCGGCGATCGGGGTCCGGAGCTCATGGGAGGCGTCGGCAAGGAACTGGCGCATGTGAGACTCCGAGCGCCGGAGCGCACGCTCGGTCCGGTCGCGCTCCTGGAACTCGTCGGAGATACGGCCGAGCATGCGGTTGAGGACTCGCGTGAGACGTCCCATCTCCGTGCGGTCCCGGAAACGCTCCGGCACACGGGCCTCGAGATCGCCATCCATGATGAGCTCGGCCGTCTGCTCGACCTCGACCAAGGGGCGGAGTCCGATCCGGACGAGGAGGACACCGAGCGCCAGGGCGAGGAGCAGCGCCGCACTGAAGACACCGAGCTCGATGAGGAGCAGGCGGCCCAGCGTGTCGCCGGTCTCGGTCAGGGGCAGACCGAGGACGACCACGTCGCCGTTCGCGAGCAGGGACACCCGTACCCGGTAGCCGGGCTCGTCCTGTCGCGTCGCCGCTGTGTTGAAGTACCTCGCCTGTCCGAGGTGCGACCCCTCCGCCGACTGCGACGTCCCGGCAGCTCCCACTGTCGTGCTGGTCGCTTGGCTCGTGGTCTCGTCGAGCGTGTCCCGGCACGCGTCCGACATCGGTCCCGCCTGCACGGTCGGGCGCCTCAAGTCCGCCAGTCCCGCGATCTGGGATGGCAACGCCGGACGGTCGCCACGGGAGTCGAGCGGACGATCCTCGTCGGTGACAGGCACCGCGGCGATGACGTGCCCCGCCTGGGTGCGCACCTCCGCGAAGATCCCCGGCGCGCTCGCCTCGACGAGCGAGACCGTCAGATGGCCGCCCTGATTCAGGCAGGTCTCGATCGGAAGGTCGGCCGCCTGCAGAGTCGAGTCCAGCTGGCCGTTCAGGTACGAGCCGAATTCGGAGTACGTCGCAACTCCGGCGCCGATGAGAGCGACCAGAGCGATCACCCCGACGGCGATCAGGAGCCGGAACCGGAGGGACACTTGCTCGTCCGCCTACTCCTCCGCCTCGCGCATCACGTACCCGACGAGCCGGATGGTGTGAATGAGCGGCGGCCCGAAGGGATCGAGTTTCTTGCGCAGATGGCGCACGTAGGTCTCGACGATGTTCTGATTGCCTCCGAAGTCGTAGTGCCAGACGTAATCGATGAGCTGGCCCTTCGAGAGGACGCGGCGTGGATTGAGGAGGAAGGCGCGCAACAGGTTGAACTCGGTCGCGGTGAGCCGGATGGCGTGGTCGTTGCGCCAGACCTCATGGGTGTCGTCGTCCATCGTGACGTCGGAGAAGCGCAAACGCCGGTCTCGGCGCGCACCGTACGCTCGCCTGAGCAGTGCCTTCGACCGGGCGACGACTTCGGCCAGCGAGAACGGTTTGGCGATGTAGTCGTCGCCTCCAGCTGCGAGGCTCTCCACCAGGTCTTTCACTTCGCCCCGAGCCGTGAGGAACAGCACCGGCACGTCGATCCCGTCGGCGCGCATGCGCCGGGTCACTTCAAGCCCATCGAGGTCGGGCAGCATCACGTCGAGCACGACCAAGTCGAAGTGGGTTTCTTGGATCCGGCTCAGCGCCTCGCGACCGGTGGCCGCCTCGACGACCTCGAAACCCTCGTACCCGAGCACGGTGCCCACGCTGTCAAGGATCGATGGTTCGTCGTCGACCACGAGTACCCGCACCGCTTCAGCTTGCCAGCCGGCGGGCCCGCGCCCCGGTCAGCCGGCGTCGCCTGGTTCAGCGGGTCCCAGATCGGCGACAGTGGATCGCCGAAAGCGAGGTGGCCGAAGATCACCACAGTGCCGATCACGCTGGCTGCGGGCGGCCGGGTCGAGATCCGCCGGTGAGTGAGTAGGGTGCGGCCGTGGTCGCCACCCTCATCCGTAACGGCATCGTCCTTCCGATGACCGGACGCGGCGTGATCTTCGATCCGGGTTCGGTCCTCCTGTTGGACGCCGGGATCGCGGCCGTCGGTCCTGTCACCGTGCTGGACACTCACCCTCTGGCGGCTGACGCCGACGTCATCGATGCGAGCCGGCACGCCGTCATCCCCGGTCTTCACAACTGTCACTTGCACTCCGGCCTGCTGCGGGGCACTGCTGAGTCCATGTCGCTCTGGGACTGGCTGAAGACCTATGTCGATCCGGCTCACCGCGCCCTCACTCCCGAGATCGCTGAGACCGCCTCCCGGCACTGCTATGCCGAAAGCGTGCTGGCCGGCACCACGTCGGTCATGGACATGTGGCGGTTCATGGAGGGTTCGGCGGCGGCCGCTGAGAAGATTGGTCTGCGGGCCACGCTCGTGCCCTACGTCGCCGACGCCGAGGGTTTCGACTATTTCGAGTCGATCGAGTCCAACCGCCGGCTCCTGAGCTCACACCGCACGTCGGCCGAGGGGCGGGTCCGCGCTTGGGTGGGTCTCGAACACCTCTTCTACTGCACGCCATCGGCATTCCGCGCCGCCGTCGAGCTGGCCGACGAGTTCGATACCGGTATCCACACCCACTCGTCGGAGTCGATCTCCGAAGTGCAGGAGTCTCTCGCGCGGTTCGGCTGCCGCCCGATAGAGGAGATGTTCCGGCGCGGCGTACTCTCGGAGCGCACCGTGATCGCCCACTGCGTGTGGCTCGACGACCGCGAGATCCAACTGCTGGCCCAGACGGGCACTGCCGTGGCCCACTGTCCCTGCTCGAACATGAAGCTGTCATCGGGCCCGGCCCGCGTCGGTGCGCTGCGCGCCGCCGGCGTGACGGTGGGGCTCGGAAGCGACGGGGAGAAGGAGAACAACAACCTCGACCTCATCGAGGAGATGAAGTTCGCATCCTTGCTACAGAAGGTCTCGACCCTCGACCCGACCAGTGGCGACCCATGGGACATCTTGGCCATGGCCACCGTCGAGGGCTCTCACGCCCTGGGCTTGGACACGGTGAGCGGCACACTCGAAGCGGGCAAGCGTGCCGACGTCGTGACCGTCAGTCTCGGCGGGCTGCACACCACCCCGCTGCTCCACGGTGCCGATTCCAACGTGGCCGCGCATCTCGTCTTCTCGGCGTCCGGGCGCGACGTGCGCGACGTGTGGGTTGACGGTCGGCGCCTCGTCAGCGACGGCCGGCCCACCACCTTTGACGTCGAGGCCGTCCGGGCCGACGCGCAGGCGGCCGCCGAGGAGCTCTTTGCCCGCCGCTCCGCTCTCGGCAGCTGAGGTCGGCGGAACCGGAGTCTCGGCTCATTTGCCCACGCCGCTGACCGGTCTCCCCTCCTCCAGGTACTGGCAACCGCGGGCCCCGACGGCGGCACGGACCCGACGGCGAAGCGGCCCGCTCAGCAGCTTGAGCGCCTCGGCAACCGGCACGAAACGGTATTCGGCGATCTCGTCCACCTGCACCTCAACCCGTCGCAGCCGCTCGGTGGCAACTACGCCGCAGTCGAAGAGGAAGCGCACGCCGCCTGGCCGGTTCTCGCGAGGCCGCAGGAAGTCGACACATGCGAGCCGTCCTGCATCGATCTCGATCCCGCTCTCCTCGAGCGCTTCCCTCCGGCACGCTTCCCACGGGCTCTCTCCGTCGGCCTCCACCTGTCCACCAGGGATCGCCCAGCCAGATTTGTACGTGGGTTTCAGGATGAGCAATCGGCCGGCACGGTCGAAGATGAGCGCTCCGGCCGATGCCGGGATTCTCGGGATGTCGTAGGGTGTCTCTTCCACGCGACGATGATGCCTGATCCGATCTGATCTAGCGCTACCGGTAGTTCCATTGCCTTGTCACGCCTCCTACGTGCGAGGCCTTGGACTCGGTGGGCTCCGGTATGACGACCCCCGCCCCCGATGGCAGGATGAGGCGATGACAAGCGAGCGGTTGGATGTCCAGCGGACCATCGCTGCAGACCCGGCGACGATCTTCCGGCTGCTGTGCGACCCGCAGGGTCATGTGGCGATCGACAGCTCAGGGATGCTGATGGACGCCACGGGCGTGCCCGTGACCGCCGTCGGCGACAGCTTTGTCGTGCACATGGATCGCGAAGCTCTGAACGACTACCCGATGGGCCTCTACGACGTGACCGTCACGATCACGACGTTCGTTCCCGACCGCGAGATCGCGTGGACGATCCTCGGCCAGATCCGCCCGCAGATCGGCCACGTCTACGGCTACACGCTCGCGCCCATCGACGACGGCACGCTCGTCACGTCGTATTACGACTGGTCGTCCATCGACCCGGTCTGGAAAGAGGCTGGGATCTTTCCGGTCCTGTCCGAGGGGGCGCTGCGGGCCACCCTCGGGATACTCGCCCGGACCGTTGCACGGGGCGGCCCCAGCCCGTCGGCCTGAACCGACGCGATCATTCCACGGGCGGGGTTGAGCCGGATCCTCCTCGTCACTCCAGCACCGCGATGTTTCGTCGAGCACACAGGTCCTTCAGGATCTGCGGCCAGACGCTGACGCTCACTTCGCCGAGGTGTGCCTTGCGCAGCAACAGCATCTGGGTTCGCGACTGACCGATCCCGCCCCCGATGCTCAGCGGCACGGCGTGCTCCGTGATCGCACGGTGGTACGGGAGGGTCAGCCAGTCGAGCTGCCCGGTGATCTCGAGTTGGCGCCGCAGCGCGGCAGCGTCGACCCGGATGCCCATCGAGGAGAGCTCGTGGCGCCTGAGCGTGACCGGGTTCCACACCAAGAGGTCGCCGTTGAGCCCGTGTGCCGGCCGCCCGTCCGACATCGTGACCTCCGTCGACCAGTCGTCGTAATCCGACGCGCGCAGCTCGTGCGGATAGCCGTCGGCGAGCGTCCAACCGATGCCGATGATGAAGACGGCGGGGTGCTCCTGGAGGATTCTCGTCTCCCGCTGCTTGCGCGGAAGGCCCGGATAGCGCTCCAGGAGTTCTTCCGCGTGCAGGAACTCGACCTCGTCGGGAAGGTCGGGGTACCCGCCTCGCAGCGCCGGAAAGAGCTCCTGCGAATGAGCTTCCGCGTTCTTCAGAACTCTCCAGATGCGCCGCACGACGTCACGCAGGAAGTCCAGGTTGCGGTCCTCTTCCGCCATGGCAAGCTCCCAGTCCCACTGGTCCACGTACGCACTGTGGTCGTGATCCAGGAAGTAGTCCTTGCGGACGGCGCGCATGTCGGTACAGATCCCCTCGCCGAGACCCATCTCGAACTGGCGGAGTGCGAGTCGCTTCCACTTCGTTGCGGCTTGCACGACCTCAGCGTCGACCGGGTGCTGGTCGCCATCGTTGGAGATGTGAAACCCGATCGGAACACGCGAGCCGTCTCGATCCAGCATGTCGTTCACGCCGGACTGCGAAGTGACGATGAGCGGCACTTGCACCATCATGAGGCCCAGTTCGGCGCAGAGACCCGCCTCGATGTGGTGCTTGATTTCGAAGATCGCCGCTTGGGTCTCTCGAGGCCCCAGCAACGGCCGGTAGTCGTCCGGGAGAACTCGCTCGACCTCCTCGTAGGTCCCGATTCCCGGGCCGGCCAGATCCGCTCGCTTGCGAGTTTCGAGGTCTGCCGCGGCTTCCGACGCTTGATTCGTCACCTTGGGCATGACCTCATCATCGCGCCCTTTGGCACGTTTCCTAGGGGCTACCGGCCGTACTTCGAGTGACTAAAGGCCTTGCGCGACGGGCTCGCCTTGGCGAGGCGTCCCCGCAGCTTCGGCCCGAATGAGCGACGTCGGCCTCACCCAGCGGACTAACCGACCCTCGCCCTCGGAGGACGAGTTCTTGCACCCTTCACGCTGCAGCGAACAGCACGAACAGGTCCTCGGTAGCGCCCGTCGACTGCCCGAGGCCTTGATTGACAGATCTCGATAAAAGGGCTACCGTTCTGTATTGAGGAATATCAATAGAGGCTCGATCCCGACCCGGGCGAACCTGAAGCTGTGGAGGAACGATGGCCACCAAGCTGGTTCAAGAGATCCCTCTGGCGCCCGTCGCCTGCTGCACCCCGGTGGCCGACCCCGACATCACCCGGGCTCAGGCCGAGACGCTGGCCTCGATCTTCAAGGCTCTCGCCGACCCTCACCGGGTACGGATCGTGAACCTGCTCGCCAACGCCGCCCAGCCGGTCTGCGTCTGCGACTTCATGCCCCAGCTCGGACTGTCGCAGGGGACGGTGAGCTTCCACCTCAAAAAGCTGCTCGCCGTCGGGCTCTTGGAGAGGGAGCAGCGCGGGACGTGGGCTTACTACTCACTCAAGCGTGACGGGCTGGACCGGCTCGCCGCGATGTTCGACCCACAGGAGGTTGTGACATGACTAACGACACGGAGCTTCGTGAGGACGTTCGGCGCCGCTACGCCGAGGCGGCGAGCACGGTGACCGCCGGCGCGGGAGCGGCGAACGACTGCTGCCATCCGGGGACGACGTGCGGCGAGGAGGGTCATGTCTCGGGGCCTTCGTTCTATGACACGCTCGCCGACGAGGGACTTCCCGAGGCTGCCGTGCTCGCAAGCCTTGGGTGTGGCAACCCGACGGCCGTGGCCGACCTGCATCCCGGCGAGACCGTCCTCGACCTCGGATCGGGTGGTGGTATCGACGTTCTGCTATCGGCCAAGCGTGTCGGGCCGACCGGCAAGGTGTACGGGCTGGACATGACCGAGGAGATGCTCGCCCTCGCGATCAGGAACCGCGACGATGCCGGGGCCAAGAACGTGGAGTTCCTGAAGGGATACATCGAGCAGGTGCCTCTCCCTGCGGACACCGTTGACGTCGTCATCTCCAACTGCGTCATCAACCTGTCGACGGACAAGACTCAGGTGTTCGCGGAGATGTATCGCGTTCTCCGTCCGGGTGGGCGCATAGGCATCAGCGACGTCGTCGCCGACAACGACCTCACAGCAGAGCAGCGAGCCGAGCGAGGCACGCACGTCGGCTGCATCGCGGGGGCGCTGTCGTTCGAGGAGTACGAGGTGGGGCTTCGTGCTGCCGGGTTCGAGGACGTCAGCATCACGTCGACGGCCGAGTACGTACCTGGCATGCACTCCGCGATCATCAAGGCGACGAAGTCCGTCGCGGCGCGTGAGCCCACGCCCATCGCCACACGCGCGGCAGGCGAGCTGCCGGCGGTCCAGAAGTCCTGCTGCTGACGACGACGCAGGAGCGTGGCCGTGAGCGACGTCGTTTCTGAACACCCGCCGAGCGGGGTGCCGCCTGACGCGCCGGTCATCGCCCGGCTGCCGTTCCTCGACCGCTTCCTGCCGGTGTGGATCATCGTGGCGATGGCCGCTGGCATTGGGCTCGGGCGGGCCATCCCGAGCCTGAACACGCACCTCAACGCCATCCAGGTGACCTCGGGGACGTCGCTGCCGATCTTCATCGGTCTGCTGGTGATGATGTACCCGGTGCTGGCGAAGGTCCGCTACAGCCAGCTCGGTTCGGTCACCCGGGACCGACGGATGCTGGTCTCGTCCCTGCTGCTCAACTGGGTGGTCGGCCCGGCGGTCATGTTCACGCTGGCCTGGCTGTTGCTGCCCGACCTGCCCGCCTACCGGACCGGGCTGATCATCGTCGGCCTGGCCCGCTGCATAGCCATGGTCCTTATCTGGAACGACCTGTCGGGCGGAGACCGGGAAGCCGCAGCGGTGCTGGTGGCGCTCAACTCTCTGTTCCAGATGGTCGCCTTCGCCCTCCTCGGCTACTTCTACCTCAAATTGCTGCCCGGCTGGCTCGGTCTCAGCACCGTCGGCCTGCACCTGTCGGTCGGGCGGATCGCCGAGACCGTCGGCATCTTCCTCGGCGTCCCGCTCATCGCCGGGTTCCTCACCCGCACCCTCGGCGAACGAGCCCGGGGTCGGGAGTGGTATGAGACCATGCTGCTGCCTCGCCTCGGCCCCTTCGCCCTCTACGGGCTGCTGTACACCATCGTCATCCTCTTCGCGCTCCAAGGCCACACCATCACCTCGCGTCCCGCCGACGTGGCACGCATCGCCCTGCCCCTGCTCGCCTATTTCGCCGTCATGTGGTTCGGGTCGTTCGCGCTCGGCAAGGCGATCGGCCTCCCCTACGAGCGGACCGCCACCCTGGCATTCACCGCTGCGGGCAACAATTTCGAGCTGGCCATCGCCGTCGCAATCGGCGTCTTCGGCGTCACCAGCGGCGAGGCTCTCGCCGGTGTCGTCGGCCCTCTCATCGAAGTTCCGGTCCTCGTCGCCTTGGTGTACGTGTCCCTGTTGGCCCGACGGCGCTACAACCCGGCGCCCGCGCGAACGAGACTGGAAGGAGCGCGGTGACCGACACTCCCGTCGTGCTGTTCCTCTGCATCCACAACGCCGGTCGCAGCGTCGCCGCCCGGGTCCTGCTCGACCACTACGCGCGGGGCCGGGTCGATGTCCGCTCAGCCGGATCCGAACCGGCCGATCAGCTCAACCCGTCGGTCCTCGCCGTCCTGCGCGAACGGGGCCTCGACCCGGCACGAGAGTTCCCCAAGCCCCTCACCGACGAGACCGCCAGAGCTGCCGACGTCATCGTCACGATGGGCTGCGGCGACACCTGCCCGTACTACCCCGGCAAGCGTTACCTCGACTGGGACCTCGAAGACCCCGCCGGCAAACCAGTCGACGCCGTCCGGCCCATCATCGACGAGATCGACCGCCGAGTCCGATCCTTACTCGCCGAGCTCGCCGAGCCTGCCAAGCACTGAAGCTCGACGCGGACGTCGAACTTCAGTAGTCCGAGCCACGCGGTCCGACCTGGATGGCAACGCGATCACAACGCATTCGAGTGGGCGTCGGGCCACCGCCTGCCCGCTCAAGCTGACCGCACATCAGGTCGATAACTGAGAAGGCACGGAGGGCTCGCTGATGATCGATGAGAGAGACGACAACTCGGGCGGTGTCGGTGAATCGCTGGCGGCGTTTCGGCATGGACCGGCTCTACGAATGACGGCGATGGCAGTCGCATCGGTTGGGTCTCTCTCAACACTGGCGAGCGGGTGATCGAAGTGGCTGGCCAAGTTGAGGTCTTCGAGGGCGGAATGGTGACCCAGGTGCAGCCAGGGCAGCAGTTTCGTGGCCCTGTGAACAATCACAGAAGATACTACAATCAGTGAAAGGAGATGAGATGGGTCCAAACGTAGGGATGTATGACGAGCTGTGGAGACGTGAGCGTGAGCTCAAGCAAACGGCAGCTCGCAGCGAGGACTGCCACAAGCGGATGATGCCGGCAGCGTCCCCTCGCCGTGACCCAGCATGCTCGCTAAGGCGAACGGCACCCGAATGGCAACCGAACGTGTGCCGATCCTCCGCAGTTGCCGCGATCGTAGGGCGCTGACCAGGGAACTAAGACGAGGTGCGTGTCTGCTGGGCGGCACGACGATGACACCGGGTTCGTCCTGGAGTCGAGGCCGTAGTGCTCCGCCGGCCAAGCCCGTCCTCATGCTGGCACGCCCGTCACGGCGACCTGAGCGCCCCTCGTTCCCATGGCGCCCCCTGTCGATTCCGGCGCGGCTCTGGTTCCGCCTGCCCGGCTCCGTGGACATTTCGAGATGGGCGACCTTGATCAGACTGTCGACCACATGGCCGGGTGTGCGGCGCCGATACAGGTCGGGTGTTGAAGACTCATCTGTACAGGAAGGACAGCGCGTTCGAGGTTCCCGATTCCGTCGCGATTGTCACTCGGACAGTCAACGGTGAGCCTGGCAGAGGCGGCACAGTGACTTTGCAGGAGGTCTGGGTCGGGCAGATGGTATGCGTCGGCTGTCCGTCGAAACGCGCGAGGACCAGTCCGTTCGGGCTGAACAGACTCGTGCCGTGAACCACGACCACCGTACCGGCGCTGCCCTGTGAGGGAGTGATCGACGAGAGCTGAGGGGCAGCGCCCGCCGTTGTCAATCCAGCGGGCAGGGTGGTGACGGTGGTTGTGGGCACCGTCGCCGGCACGGTCGTGGTGGACTGGGTCGGAGCAGGCCGCGGACGTGTGGACGGCGGGCGGCTCGTCGGCGACGTGGCCACGGAGGGCCGAGACGTCCTCGGTCGAGCTGTAATGCCTGGTCGCGCCCGAGCGGTCCCGGTCGGTCGCGAAGAGCCCGAGCCCCCGCCCACGCTCAAGACGAGGATCGCCGCTGCAAGAAGGACAGCCCCGAGCATCGCGAGCGGGGCCACTCGGCGAAGCGTTTGCCGCCCAGGGTGCAGTGACGGGGAACCAGCCCCTCCCTCGGACGGGGCTGGCCTCGCAGCTGATGTATACAACAGAGGTGGTTCGCGGTCGGTGAGCACCCATCGGGGAGTGGCATCATCGTTACCTACCGGCCCCGGACGCTGCGCCGTGACGCCCCTGGAAGGCTCAGTTCCTGCCGGACCCGCCGGCCTCGGATGCCGTGAAGCGGCGCTCGCTGGTTCGCCGGCTCCTGCAGCGGCGGTGGCCTCGCGGGCTCGCCGAACAGCCTCCGCCAAGGCATCCAATGCACGTTGGCTAGGTGCCGATTGACCGGGCTCCGCCTCGAATTTTCTGCCGACCCGCAAATGTCGAAGACCCTTAGCGTTCATGCGGCTCATCCTGTCGGCGTCATTGTCGCAGAGTTCATTGTCGCAGAGGCAGCACCAAGTAAACATTCAGCACCCGTGAGCCGGTACGAGCACTCGCCAACCGACGTCTGACCAATCCCCTCGAGCCATGGGGTATGACCGGCCGCGGCGCGTGTGCGACCTCGAGTACACCGGCTCCCTCGCCGAACGGCCCCTCACCGACGACGCGATGCCTCGCGGTGAAGGTGCCCTCGGCGCCCCTCGCGGCGAGCCGGACGAACATGGCAAGAGAGCTGGTCGAGCTGCGTGGCCACGATCCCGCACACGGAGCCGTCGGCAACGTGGTCACCACGTGGCTCCCGCCTTTAGTTCGTTGGGCTCCAGCTCGCGGCGCCGTCCCGCTCGCCAGCCGGTAGCTTGCGTTCCGTGGCTCCGAAGGACCCCTCGCCGGCGTACCGGCGCTCGGTCTCTCGAGCCCGGGCTCCTCTCAGGTGGCGGCGCATCGTCGGGGCTGGCGGCGCAGCCGTTCTCGTCGGCGTCGCCATCGTTCTCCTTCTGCTTTCCGGCGGAAGGTCTGCGTCGAAGACCGTGTCCTCGCTTCCTCGTCCCACTCCGAGTCGATGCCCGCTCACGGATCTGCCGGCGCCCGCGGGAAAGGTGCCTGCCCGCCCTGCGCTCGCCGTGAAGATCGGTAACGAGCCCGACGGCGCGCGGCCCCAGAGCGGCCTCAACGAGGCGGACATCGTCTACGACACCCCCGCCGAAGGCGGCATCATGCGCTACGTGGCTGTCTACCAGTGCCAAAGCGCGTCGAGCATCGGACCGACGCGCTCGGTGAGGTGGGTCGACTGGCACATTCTCCAGGCCTTTGGGCACCCGATTCTCGCCTTCGCGGGCGGGATCAACCCGGACGTGAGCACGGTGGACGGCCTCGGTTGGCTCGAGCCGGCGGATCTCCTGGCAGGCGCGCAAGCAGCCGGCGTGCGCATCTCCAGCCGGGTTCCCCCCGACAATCTCTACACCAGCTCCGCCGCTTTGTGGGCTCTGGCAAAGACGGCCTCCCCGCCACCGCCGGTCTTCTCCTACACCGCTTCCCTGCCTGCCCTGGCTACGCCTGCATCCGCGCTCGCGATCGACTTCTCGCCAGGCACTGACGTCGTCTGGAAGTGGGACGGGCAGGCCGATACCTGGTTGCACGCCTACAGCGGTAGCCCGGACATCGACGCGCTGACGAATCAGCCTGTGACGACCACCAACATCGTCGTGCAGATCGTCCATTACTCGTTCGGGCCGTACGCCGAGAGCCCGGGCGGCACCGGAGACGTCGAGAGCCAGACGGTAGGGAGCGGGCCAGGCTACGTCCTACGCGGCGACGACGTGATCAAGGTTACCTGGCACCGCCCGGGCCTCTTGGCGCCGACCACCTTCACCGACGCCAAGGGCCAGGCTGTCGGGCTGGCGCCGGGTCGTACGTGGGTCGAGCTCGTCCTGGACACAACCGCCAACACGCCAGGCTCTCTCACCATCACCCGGTGAGCATGGCGGAATCGTTGACCACACACGGGACATCGTAGGTCAGCGTCGTCGCGCCCAACCGGATCCAGCGCCCGCGCCCGGTGTTCCGCCAACCGGTGCACTAGGTTGCCGCGGGTGGCCAGAGTCCGTCCGCAAATCCGGTGGTCTCGCTAGTGAGTCACGCTCGTCAGCACCACCTCGTTGGGCAAAGAACCCGGCGACGAACACGCGGGAGGCACTCATGGTCGGTGACAAGGTGGAGCACTTCCAAGGTAAGGGCAAGGACCCGGATGCTGTGCGGTCCCACATCGAGGAGTACCTGAAGACCGACGGCTTTACGGTCCAGACCACGTCACCGAGCGCGCAAGGTGTGGTGATCCAAGCGAAGAAGGGTGGCTTCCTGCGCGGGGTGGTCGACGCAGACCGTGCGATGACCATCACGATCACGGGGAGCCCCGACGACTTCACGGTCCGCATCGGCATCGGCAAGTGGCTCGAGCACCTTGCGGTGGCAGCGATCGAGACCTTGCTCATCTCGGACCTGTTCCTCGTCGTGGACGTGGCCGAAAGCGCCTGGAACATCGAGATCGAGGACAAGCTCGTTAAGGATCTCAAGGCATTCGTCGGTTGAGGCGGCTTCTACAGCGAGGGCCCGCCAGACACTGCTGCTCTTGATGCGCCGAATGAGCGGGCTGTGGTCGAAGGCTCCGCTCCCCCCACCAACGAGCTGGAAGCTCCACAGAGCGTTTGAGTGCGGTGCCCTCGCGGACTGTCCCGGATCGGCCGGTCCAGGACTCGACGGACTCGCCGAGCGGTGTGACAGGCGCCCGGGCCGGCGGTCCGATCCGAGTCCGGCCAGAAGGTGCGGCACAGTAGGAGAACCATGTCGTCCAGCCTCTATCTCGCCACGCTCGCCGGCCGACGCGACGACGCACTCGAAGCGTTCCTCGCCTGGACGGTCGAGCGGGGCTTCACGCTCTACCCCGCACAGGAAGAAGCGCTCCTTGAGGTCTTCGCCGGCGCCCACGTGATCGTCAACACCCCGACCGGCTCAGGCAAGAGCCTCATCGCCCTTGGCGCCCATGTCGCGGCCCTGGCCGACGGGATGCGCTCGTTCTACACGGCGCCGATCAAAGCGCTCGTCTCGGAAAAGTTCTTCGCACTGTGCGGCGAACTCGGCGCCGAAAACGTCGGCATGCTGACCGGCGACGCCTCGATCAACGCCTCAGCCCCGGTCGTCTGCGCCACCGCCGAGATCGTCGCGAACATGGCGCTTCGCAGCGGGCCGGGCAGCGCCATCGACCAGGTCGTTATGGACGAGTTCCACTACTACGGCGACCCCGATCGGGGATGGGCCTGGCAGGTTCCGCTCCTCGAGCTGACGCGGGCGCAGTTCGTCCTCATGTCGGCCACGCTCGGTGACACGAGCTCGATCGAGCAGGGCCTGACGCGCCGAACGGGCCGGCCGGTGGCAGTCGTGCGCTCCACGACCCGACCGGTACCACTGCGCTTTGAGTACCGCCGCACCCCGCTGCACGAGACGATCGAATCCCTCCTCGCAGTCGACCAGGCACCGCTCTACGTCGTCCACTTCACCCAGGCCCAATCGATCGCCGGGGCCCAGGCGCTTACGTCCGCGCAGGTGACGACCCGGCCCCAGCGGGAGGCGATCGCCGCGGCGCTCGAAGGCTTTCGCTTTGCTCCCGGCTTTGGTCGCACCCTCACGCGCCTTCTGCACCACGGCATCGGGGTCCATCACGGAGGGATGCTCCCGAAGTACCGCCGCCTTGTCGAGCGGCTCACCCAGGCCGGGCTACTGCGGGTCGTCGTCGGGACCGACACCCTCGGCGTCGGCGTGAACCTGCCTTTGCGGACGGTCGTGCTCTCGGGGCTCGCGAAGTACGACGGCACGACCTCCCGACTGCTCAGCGCCCGTGAGCTGCACCAGATCGCCGGGCGTGCGGGGCGCGCCGGCTACGACACGTCCGGTCTTGTGGTCGTGCAGGCTCCCGAGCACGTCATCGACAACGAGCAGGCCGCGAAGAAGGTGACCGGCGATGCCCGCCGGACGCGCAAGCTCGTGAAGTCCAAGCCGCCCAAGGGCTACGTCGCCTGGGACGAGGCCGTGTTCGACAAGCTCGTCGCCTCTCCGCCCGAGCCCCTCGTGCCGCACCTCCGGGTCAGCCATGCGATCTTGCTCAACGTGCTCGACCGTCCTGGTGACGGCTGCGCCGCTTTGAAGACTCTCGTCACGAGAAACGACGAGCCGCGCTCTGTACAGCGCCGCCTGGTCCGCCAGAGCATCGCGATCTACCGCTCGCTCATCGCCGCGGGGGCGCTCGAACGCCTCCCGGTGGCCGACGAGCTGGGTCGCCGAATCCGTGTCACCGCGGACCTGCAGGCCGACTTCGCCCTCGACAGCCCGCTCAGCCCCTTTGTCCTCGAGGCCGTCCCCCGCCTCGAGGGATCAGCGCCGGCGTGGCCGCTCGACGTCATGAGCGTTGTCGAGGCCACTCTCGACAATCCGGTCCCGGTGCTCATAGCCCAGCTCGACCGGCTGAAGAGAGAGACACTCGCAGCCTTAAAGGCTGCAGGAGTCGAGTACGAGGAGCGGATCGAGGCCCTCGACAGGCTCGAGTACCCCAAGCCCCTCCGGGATTGGACCTATGACCTGTTCGACGCCTACCGGCTCGCCCATCCCTGGGCCGCTGACTACAACATTCGGCCGAAGTCCGTCGCCCGGGACCTTTACGAGCAGGCGATGACCTTCTCGGAGTACGTCGCCCATTACGGCCTGACCCGCTCCGAGGGCCTCGTGCTCCGCTACCTGTCCGACGTCTACAGGGGACTTGTCCGTAACGTCCCGGAGGACCTGAAGACCGAGGACCTCCTCGACGTCACCGAGTGGCTCGGCGAGCTCGTCCGCCAGGTCGATTCGAGCCTCATCGACGAGTGGGAGCGCCTCGCTGCCGCCGCGGCGAGCACCTCGCTCGAGGAGGCCGTCACTGAGATCGGCCTCGAGCTAAGCGGTGGCGTCGCGACCCCTCCGGCTGTCACGTCGAATGCCCGGGCGTTCAATGTGATGATGCGCAACGCCGCCTTCCGCCGGGTCGAGCTCGCCGCCCGACGCGACATCGCCGCTCTCGCCGAGGGGGAACTGCCCGGTGGGTTGGACGCTGCCGGCTGGTCGAAGGCGCTCGAGCAGTACTTCTCGGTTCATGCGACCATCGGCACGGGCCCCGAAGCGCGTGCCGCGGCGTGGTTCGACCTCGCCGAGCTGCCGGGCCGATGGCAGGTGCGCCAGGTCCTCGACGACCCGGAGGGCTGGCACGACACTGCCATCGTCGCCGAGGTGGACCTCGCAGCCTCCGTCGAGGCTGGCTCACCGGCGTGGCGAACGCTGCGCCTTGAGCAGGGTTGAGGCACCCGAGCACCCGCTAGCGAGCTCGTAGCGGCGCGAAGGACGGTAAGCCTCGGCCTGAGTGCTCGTAGCGACCGGGTTCTCAGTGGCTGTAGCTGGGAAGACGGACACCGACGTGGACCTTTTCAGCTCAAGTCGATGGCGGTGCACGCCGATAAGCAGCGAGGGAAAAAAATCCTGTGAGGGATCGATGTCACTGCTTGCGGCACACGAGGAGACGAAGCGCGCCGACGGTAGACGCCTCGCGCCCGCAGTGCGGACCACGTCGTCGACCACGTGGCGCTGGTTTCTTGCTCTTGAAGCGGTCTTCGCCCTGGTCTACTTCCCGTTCGGCGTCCCCTCGGGAAAGCCTCCGATCCTGGGTTTCATTCCCTGGATGGAGTGGTCGGGACAGGTGCCCGCCTGGGCGCTGCTGGGACTGTCTGCGGTGGCAGCGATCACCTACGGCATCAGGCGCTATCGACCCAACGCCCCGATCGCCTGGTGGTTCCTTGGCGGCGGTGTGCTCCTCTTCATCACCGGTGACACGACCTACAAGGTCTGGCACCAGCTCATGGGGCAGCAAAACATCCCGTTCCCGTCGTTCATCGACGCGATCTACATCGCGATGTACCCGGTGCTCGCGGTGGGGCTGCTGCTCCTCGCTCGAGCGCGGGTTCCCGGCGGCGACCGCGCGAGCCTTCTCGACTCGCTCACAATCACGCTCGGGGTGGGCCTGTTGTCGTGGATCTTCCTCATCGGCCCCAACGTGCGCGCGCCCGGAGGCATGCTCGTACGGCTGACCGCCGCCGCCTATCCCCTCGGTGACATTCTCGTGTTGGCGATGTTGGCGCACCTGTGGAGCGCCGGCGGCCTCCGCAACACAGCAGGACGCCTGCTCGCGATCGGGACGGCGGGGACACTCGTCTCCGACTCGCTGTACGGCCTGACCAACCTCCACCCGAGCTGGCATTGGAGCGACGGCAACCCGGTCGACCTCGGCTGGATCCTCTTCTACGCATGCTGGGGCGCCGCGGCTCTGCACCCGTCCATGCGAACGCTCTCCGAGCCGCGCCCAGCCGGCTCACCGCGCACCGGCCGCGCCCGGCTCGCGCTGCTGGCGGTCGCCTCGCTCGTCGCGCCCGCCGTCCTGCTCGTCGAGGCTGCCCTCGGGAACCCCATCGACACCCCAGTCATCGCCGTGGTCGCCGCTGTGATGTTCCTTCTCGTGCTCATGCGAATGGCTGGTCTCGTGCAGGCGCACCAGCAGGCCATGACGCGAGAGCGAGTCCTGCGCAAGGCGGCTGCAGAACTGGTGGCGGCGCCTGGGAACGCCGGCATCTATCACGCCACGATCGCCGCCGTCAGCGCGCTGGTCTCCGGGCACGGCGACATCGTCGGGGTGACGTTGGCCGTATCAAGCCCGGCTGGCGGGCTCACGGTCGCCGCGCAGTCAGGTGAAGCTGCCACGGAGAAGCAGCTGAATTTGATGGCCCTCCGGGCTGATGTGCGAGATACGCTGAGCGAAGGCAAGGTGGCGCGCTGTGCCATGGAGGCGTCGGGGGCGTCCACAGGTCCAGGGGACCAAGAGTCACTGGAGCAAGTGCTCATGTGCCCGCTCGTCGCGAAGGACCAGCTGAAGGGGTTGATTGCGGTCACCAGTGCGGGCGTGCTACCCGTCGAGCTCACGAACACGATTGAGACGCTTGCTGCGCAGGTAGGACTGGCGCTCGACCGCGAGGCGCTCACGGAGACGTTCCACGCCCGCCGCAGCGAGGCGCGCTTCCAGACGCTTGTTCAGAACGCCTCGGACGTCATCCTGATCGCCCGTCCCGACACCACGATCACCTACCAGACCCCTTCCGCCAAGAGCATCCTCGGCTATGAGCCGGGCTCGCTCGAAGGCGAACGGTTGACAATGCTGCTGCACCCGGACGACGTCGAGCAGGCGCTGGCTGTGTACACAGCGGTGGCGTTTCGAGCGGGCACGTCTGTCACAGCAGAGTGGCGCGTACGCCACCGCAACGGTTCCTGGCGCCATGTCGAGGTAGTGGCGAACAACCTGCTGGGCGATCCGACGGTTGAGGGCGTCGTTCTCACGATGCGGGACGTGAGCGAGCGCAAGGGTCTCGAGGAAGAGCTCAAGCACCAGGCGTTCCACGACGCGTTGAGCGGGCTCGCCAACCGCGCCCTGTTCCGGGATCGACTCGAACATGCTTCAGCGCGGGCAGCTCGATCGCTGACGTCACTTGCCGTTCTCTTTCTCGACCTCGACGACTTCAAGCTCGTGAACGACAGCCTCGGGCACGCGGCGGGCGATGAGATGCTGGTGGCGGTTGCCGGGCGCCTCCTCGGATCGCTGCGAGCCGCCGACACGGCCGCTCGGTTCGGGGGCGACGAGTTTGCAGTCCTCCTTGAGGACACCGGCCCCGAGGCTGCCTGCCGGTTGGCGGAACGCATCATCGACGAGCTGCGCGTGCCCTTGACTATCGCGGATCGGGAGGTCCAGGTGCGAGCCAGCATAGGGATCGCCCTCAGCCCCGCTGGAGCCGAAGACCCGGCCGAGCTGCTGCAGGCGGCGGACGTGGCGATGTATGCGGCCAAGGGCCGCGGCAAGGGTCGTTATGAGGTGTACCAGCCCGCCCTGCAGGCGGTCATCACGGAGCGGCTGGAGCGGACCGCCGAGCTGCAGCAAGCCGTCGACCAACGAGAATTCGTGATCTACTACCAACCGATCGTGAACCTCGACGGCAACACGACCGTCGGGGTAGAGGCGCTGGTCCGTTGGCGTCATCCCGAACGCGGACTGCTGCTCCCGATGGAGTTCATCCCAATCGCCGAAGAAACCGGTCTCATCATCCCGCTCGGGCGATGGGTGCTAAAGGAGGCCTGTCGACAGGCGCGCCAATGGCAGCTCGACCACGGTCTCGCCGGGCGCCTGCGCATCAGCGTGAACATCTCGGCCCGGCATTTCCAGCATGACGGCCTTGTGGAGGACGTTTCGACGGCCCTGGAAGCGGGAGGCCTCGACCCTGAAAGCCTCGTGCTCGAGATCACCGAGAGCGTGCTCGTGCAGGACGCCGACTCCGTCGTCGCACGGATGCTGGAGCTCAAGCTGCTCGGCGTGTCCTTCGCCATTGACGATTTCGGTACCGGTTACTCCTCGCTCAGCTACCTGAAGCGCTTCCCGATCGACATCTTAAAGGTGGACAAGTCCTTCGTCGATGGAGTGGGAGAATCGCCGGAGAAGGGCGCCCTGGCGGAGGCCATCGTCCAGCTCGGAAATACCTTGCATCTTCAGACGATTGCCGAGGGGATCGAGGAGACACGCCAAGTTGACGGCCTTCGCGCCCTCGGGTGTCAGTTCGGGCAGGGTTTCTATTTCGCGAAACCCCTCCCGGTCGAGGAGATCGATGAGTTGTTGTCCGGGCTCTCGTCGAGCGAGCTCTCGCCCGAGGCCGCCATGCTCAATGGGGAGGCCCTGGGATGAGCGGGAGCTCCACGTTCGCGGCCGACACACAGTCCACGAACCGCTACGGTCACGAAGTGAAATCAGACCTCGTTCGGCGGGACCAGCGGTTGGCGGACATCGAGCGGCTGCGGGCGGCGCATCCAATGATGGACGCGGTCATCGACGAGGTACGCGGCCGCCGGATCCGCATCGGTAATCATTGGCTCTGCGACTTCGCATCGTGCAACTACTTGGGCTTCGACCTGCACCCGGAGATCATTCAGTCGGTCGAGCGCGAGCTGTGGCGATGGGGTACGCACCCGAGCTGGTCTCGCCTGCTCGGCAATCCTCGGCTCTACGTAGAGATCGAGGAGCAGCTCACGGACCTGCTTGGAGCGCCCGACACACTTGTTCTGCCGACAATCACGCTGATTCATACCTCAGTGATACCGGCCCTCGTCGGCCAGGGTGTCGTGCTGATCGACTCCCAGGCACACAAGACGCTGTACGAAGGAGCCGCCATCGCACGGGGCGCGGGCGCGACCCTCCGTCGTGTGCGGTCGAACGACTACGAGCACCTCGAGGAGGTCCTGCGTTCGCTGCCGTCCGGGCTGCCGCGCGTCCTTTGCATCGACGGGGTGAACAGTATGACGGGCAACGCGCCGGACCTGCCTACCTACGCTCGCATCTGCCGGGAGTACGAGACGCTGCTGTACGTCGATGACGCCCACGGCTTCGGGGTGATCGGGGAGTGTCCGACACCGGAGATGCCCTATGGGCGGCGAGGCAACAGCATCGTCCGATACTTCGGGGAGACGTACGACAATGTCGTGCTCGTCGCGGGCTTCTCCAAGTCGTACTCGTCACTGCTGGCATTCTTGGCGTTGCCCACATCACTGAAGAACCACCTGAAGGTCGCCGCCTCGCCTTACCTGTACTCGGGACCGTCACCGACGGCGTCGCTCGCGACCGTGCTCGCCGGCTTTCGGGTCAATGACTCCGAAGGCGACCACCTCCGGCAAGCCCTGTGCCGCAAGACAGCTCGTGTGCTCGAGCGGATCGCCGAGCTCGGCTTGCTCACCTTGAACACCTCCGGCTTCCCCATCATTGAGCTTCCACTCGGGGATGGCGACGACATCGACGCGGTCGGGCGATTCCTCTTCGACCGGGGCATCTACGTGACGCTCGCGGCATACCCGCTTGTGCCGAAGTCGCAGGTCGGCTTCCGGGTGCAGGTAACTGCAGCCAACGGCGACGACGAAATCGAGCAGCTCAATGAGGTTCTGGGCGAACTCGCGGCATGCTTCGACATGCAGCGGGCGCCAATCCCAGGCTAAGCCGACGGCAGCCGTGCGACTCACGACACCTCTGCACCGGCGCGACTTCCGTCTCCTCTGGACGGGCATGGCGGTCTCGCTGCTCGGAGACGGGGTCTTCATCGTCGCAGTCGCCTGGCAGGCCTACGCCCTGGCGGACCGGCCGTCCACCCTCGCCTACGTCGGTCTCGCCGCCTCCCTCCCACAGGTCGCCATGCTGCTCGTCGGCGGCGCCGTCTCCGACCGGCTTCCTCGCCGCACCGTCCTCTTCTGGGCAGACGCCGCCCGCACCGCTGCGGTCGGGGCGCTCGCAGCGCTGACCATCACCGGCGACCTCCGGCTCTGGGAGCTGTACCTCGTTGCCGCTCTGATCGGCATCGCCACCGCCTTCGCGTCGCCGGCCCTCGACGCCCTCGTGCCGCAGCTGGTGCCCGAGCACGAGCTGACTCAGGCGAACGCCATCGACCAGTTCGTCCGGCCGGTCGCCATTCAGCTCGCCGGGCCGGCGCTCGGCGGCCTGGCTGTTGCCACCATGGGTCCGGCGGGCGCCTTCAGCTTTGACGCCTTGACGTTCGCGTTCTCGGCCGTCTGCGTTCGGCGAATGACCCGGCTGCAGGCGGCCGTCACGCACGACACGCCCGCCGGCTACCGCCACGAAGTGCTCGAGGGGCTGCGATACGTGCGCCGACACGTCTGGTTGTGGGGCACGTTCGTCTCGGCCACGTTCACCTACCTGCTTTTCATCGGACCGACCCAGGTGCTGCTTCCGTACATCGTGCGAAACTCGTTGCACCAGGGCGCATTCACCTATGGCGCCGTGCTCGCAGCGGGAGGCGTCGGTGCCCTCGTGGGCGCCCTCATGATGGGTCGGGGGCGGGAGCCGCGCCGCCCGATAACCTGGATCTACGCCTGGTGGACGGTCGCCACCCTGGCTGTTGCCGGCTATGGCTTCGCCACAAAGGCGTGGGGCCTTGCGCTGGCGGCACTCGTCGTCAATGGTGGTGAAGCGGTCGGCGCTGTCGTCTGGGCCACCTTGAAACAGCGAAGGGTGGCGAACTCGATGCTGGGTCGTGTGTCGAGCATCGACTGGTGTGTCTCGACGGCGCTGTTGCCCCTCAGCTACGCCTTGACGGCACCGGTGGCGCATGCTCTCGGGGCGCGCACCACGCTCGTGCTGGCGGGCACGCTCGGAGCAGCAGTGACTCTGGGGTTCCTGTTCGTGCCCGGCATGCGCGACGGCGAGCAGGCGGTGCCGTCCTTCTCGGCGGGCAAAGTGCCCAATGGCGACGTGGCCGAGCTTCCCGGAGCGAGTGGCACGGGCTCCTACTGATCAGCGTGGTCAGAGATGCATTGGCGCCGCGCTCTCCGGGATGTCGACCCCTCCTGCCGCGTAGGTCAGCCCACCCGAAGCTCAGCCACGTGGACCCGCCGCTCCCCGAACGTGCAGTCGCCGGCGCTGTTCCAATACCCCGTGCACCCGTCCCAGGCGGCGTACACGATCCACGCCGTGCCGTTCGGAGTCCGGACGATCGAACCACTACCCGGACCGAGGTTCGTCCGCGGCGGAAAGTCGTTGCTCGCAAGGATCGGAGCGTCGCCAATAGGCGTCCGATCGCACGAGCCCGCCCTGATGAAGTCCCACGGTCCGCAGTTCACAAGACCCAACTGGTAGCCGGACGTCTTCCAATTGCCCGCCGAGAACAGTAACTCGAAGTCCCCGGAAGCCGTGATCAAAGGAGCTGGGGCCTCAAGGGTTGAGACTCGTATGTAGTAGCCAAACGACCCAGTCGGACCAGTGTATGCCAGCTGCGAGGCAATCACGACCGTGCTATTGGGCACGAGCGCAGTGCCGGCCGCGTCCAGCTTCGCCATCTCGATGGTGGCGGCTGGTCCGCCCGTAACGTTGCCTTCCTTCCAGAGCAGGTAGTTGGCGCCGTCATGGCTAAAGGGCTGCGGGTCAATCGCCCCATCAGGCGAGCAGACGACCGGCGACGTATCGGGCACGCTCCAATTCCCAACGAGACTGGACGCCGTGGCGTAATACAGGCAGTAGTAGGCCGCATCCGCTGGTGGCGGAACCAAGAACGGCCCAGCAAAGCACGACTCCGGCGCCTGCCGGTTCGCCATGTCAAACCACATCACGTAGCGGTTCCCCACTTTGAACACACCCGGCGCCTGCATGGGGCAGTGCATCGTGTCCCATCTCGGCGCTCCCACGGCGTCGTAGCTTGGCCCACTGATCCACGTGCACGACGTACCGGCGCAGCTATAACTGAGCTTCTCGCGCGTGATGTCGTCCCGCGTCGGGTGGTCCGCGGAGGGAGTCGAAGTGCCGGCGTACTCGTCAGCAGACGAGAAGACCTGGTAAGTGGAGGTGTCGCCCGACGTATAGTCGAAGATGGCGCTGGGATCGGCGGAGTCCCCGTCGGAGAGTGGTGTTGTCTCTCTGTCGCACACTGGCCCGGTCACCCTGCACACGACAGCCGCAGTCGCCGCCTGCGCGGGTGGGACGATCAGCCCGAGGGCCGTGACACCAATCACCACTGCGAAGACCGCACGTTGCCACCGCGGGATCTTCACTCAGCTCCACCTCCGGTCACATCATTCAGAGATGCGGCCGCCTGCGGATACCCATCCAACCTGGGTCCAAGAGCTTCCTCAGGCCGTGGCCTCAACTCAGTAATTAGCAAATCCCCACTCAGCAGCCTGTAAGCCGGCCAGTTGCCGCGATGCCCAAGCTACAGGGCGGCGAGACCTGCTTGCCACCTGAACTGTTGTCTATCGAGTTGGAGCGAACGGCACTGGTAGGCCCTCCGTTGATACCCAGGTTTGATAACCATGCCATCATGATTGGAGGCAGGCCCGCCGGTTATGCGCGAGGGCGTCGCTTTTCCGGGTCATAGATGGCGAGCGGAGCGACGGTAGCCGGTACCGTCCCAGCACCGACGCCCACCTCGACGCGCTCGTGGTCGCGTGCAGCCCCCGCTTCGAGGATCGCGAGCGCTATCAGACCGAAGCGCGGGCTCATCGCCGGGCTCGTGAGCGTGCCGACCGGCTCACCGCCACGCGTCACCTCTGCGCCGTACTCAGGAAGCTCGTCACCCTCGAGCCGGAGTGTCTTGAGGCGCCGGGGTGGATTCGCAGCGACGGCCTTCAGGGCGTCGCTACCAAGGAAGTCCACGGTTCCGAGTGCGACCATCCGATCGAGCGACAGATCGTAGGGGGTGCGCTCATGGGCGGCGTAGTCATAGTCGAGGACCACGAGCCCAGCCTCGATGCGCAGGCTCTCGAGGACGCCTACCCCGAACGGACGGGCGTTCATCCGGGACACCACGACGTCCCAGAGGTCGGCCGCATGCTCTGGACGGCAGAAGAGCTCGTAGCCGAGCTCTCCGCCGAAGCCGGTGCGCGACACGAAGCACGGGACACCCCCGACCTTCGTCGGCTCGGGGATGAATCGGAAGTAACCCAGGCTCGAAATATCCGCCTCGCAGAGCGGGCCGAGCGCCTCCCGCGAACGCGGCCCCTGCAACCCAAGATGCGGCATCGTCCGCGTGACGACCTCGATCTCGACGTCGAGTCCACTGGTCGCCTCGGCGAAGTGTTCGGCGCGCTCCGAGCCGTTGGTCATCACCCAGACGCGGTCGGCAAGCCGGTAGACGGTGCCGTCGTCCATCATCAGCCCGGCGGCGTCGCAGAAGGCGCCGTAGCGGACCTGGCCGACGCCGAGTCCGAGGACGTTGTTCGTGTGTACGCGCTGCGCCGCGGCGAGTGCGTCGGGACCGCGGAACTCCCACTTGTTGAGGGGTGAGACATCCCACACACCAAGGTCGTCGCGCACACCCCGATACTCCGCATCGGAATCCCCGAAGCCCTCGGTCCAGTACCAGCCCGCTTCCTCCATAAAGCTGGCGCCAGCAGAGGCTGCGGCCTCGTAGAAGGGGCTGCGAATCGACTCGGCTTCCATGTCCCAACCGTAGATCTCAAAGGGCATCGCTCGACAACGGGCGGGGCCGCCCCTCTGAGGGACAGAGATCGACCCGCGACGGCAGAGCCGAGCGATGCCGCTCGGTTGGGGTCGGACCCGTGCTCCGCCGTGAGGGTGCCGCAGTGCAGCGGCAGGCAGAACTTGTTGCAACCCGCATCGGTGCCTTGCAGACATTAAGAAGAAGACCATGCGCGTTCGAGGCTTCTGCTGTGGCTGGCTCGGTGCGGACATCGGCGGCCTGATCGACGGCGAGAAAGGGTGGATACGCGCTCCCGTTCCTGCGTACCTGATCGAACACGCCGGGTCGGTGCTCGTCTTCGACTCCGGGTTGCATCCGGACGTCCGAGATGACCAGTCCGCGCGCTACCGCGCGCTCGCCCCGTACTTCAACTGTGACCTGCCGGAAGGAACCGATCTGAGCGAGCGGCTCGAGGCGTGCGACGTCGATCCGGCCGACGTCGAGCTGCTCGTGCTGAGCCACTTGCATTTCGACCATGTAGGAGGAAGCGGTCTCGTCGGTGACGCCGAGTTCGTCGTCCAGCGAGCCGAGTGGCTGGCGGCCATCGCAGACGTCGACGGCGAGACCTACATGGCCGCCGACCTCAACAGCGGACGGAGGCTACGCTTGCTGGACGGGGAGTGGGACGTCTTCGGCGATGGGCGCGTGACTTTGCTGCCAACGGCCGGGCACACCGCCGGGCACCAGTCGCTCCTCGTGCGGACCGACGACGGCGGCGAGCTCGTGCTCTGCAGCGATGCCTGTTACTTGAGGCGCTCGCTTCAGGCGCTCGCCCTGCCGCCCCACGCCTTTGACCGCAATGCCCAGCTGCAGGTGTTCGAACGGTTGCACCGCTTGGAGTCGGCCGGCGCACGACTGCTCTTCGGGCACGACCCGGAGCAGTGGCCGACCGGGCCAGACGATGACCGAATCGTGGAGCTGTCAGACGCCTCCCTCGGATCAGGTGGCATCTGAGCCTGGCTCCGTGGACGTTTCGAGAGCCGTCCTGTGAGGCTGAAGAGGGGGTGAGCCGACCACCGTGTCCAGCTCCGCCGGCGCCCGCTTCAACGACCATCCGATGGAGCGCCTCCCTGGCCTCGGATCTGGTGCCCTGCACCGTGCGCGACAGGCGCCGTAGCTCGCCGGAGACAAGGTCCGAGTCGCCGGTAACCTGTAGCCGCCGACGCGATATTCCCCTATTCGGTCGAACTACTCGAACGGCAGTTCACACCGGCGGATTCAGGCGGATGTTCTATTAATGAGGTATCGCTGTTGAGAGCAAGTACAGATCGACCAGGGCCATCACGCTCGTCGCCATCATGAGCACATACACGACGCGGGCCGAAGCCCTATTGATCTCGCGCCGCCTATGAGCATGAACCACCTGTCGTGCTAGTTGCGCCGGCATGACAGTGGGGGCATCCCAGTCCGATGTGGCGGGTAGGGCGTAGTCCGGAAGATTCCAACTTCGCTGCTTCGATGTCACGCCCTTGGCACCTCCTCCGCCATCTGCGAATCTGGCTGAGGCGATACCGGCCCGACTGCCCCGACCAGCCCAAAGCCGTCCAGCAACATAAGCGCCTGGCGGGAAAGCACAAGGAGCACGAGCACGAGCGCCATCAGCCAGTCGGAGAACGGCAGCTTGCGGCCGAGGGCGACCTCCAGGGCCGAGGCGGCCAGCGCAACGAGAACGGGCACGAAGGGTACGACGATTGACGCCATCGATGACGCAGGCGAGACGGGCGCCTGCTCGACGACCTCCTCCCCGCTCGAGGCCAAGCCGCCGAGAGCCAGGCCCAGGTAGCCGGCGACCCAGCCGATGTCGACCAGGTTGCCGGTGGCGTACTTTCCAATCTCGGTCAGGTAGGTATATGTGCTGTCCGCCAGTGCCATCGCGACGATTCCGCCGAGCACGCTCCATAGCGCGAAGCGATCGCCGGTCTTCATCGCCCGAATGACGAGCACGACGAGGAGGAGCATCACGATGTCCCCAAAGGGGTAGGCCACTGCCACGATGCCGCCAAGCGATGTCAAGTCTGAGTGACGCCAGAGCGGGCCGAGCACGAAGGACCAGCTCAAGAACAACAGCGAGGTTGCCAGAATGATCCCGTCCAAGGTTGCCCGGGTCTTCGCCTGGCGCTTCTGGTACATCGCCGGATGTGACACGAGCGCGGCCACTGTCAACGGGATGGCTGACAGGTAGCCGACATCTGCCCACGAGGGGACCGGGACCGGCACGTTCAGCACCAAGTCGTAAATCGCCCAGATCACCTCTGCGATCGTCCAGGCCGCCGATGCCGCTGCCAGCAGGAGCCAGAAACGGCGCAGCCTGGCGTCATGGGTCAGACCGGCGCGTAGGCACATCACGGCGGCAGCGAAGGCGGCGAGCGACGTCACCACATCGTCGAACACCTTGACCGACGTGGTGCCACCGATGTGCCACCCGATCCAGGCCGCGAAGATCGCGACGATGCCGAGGGCACCGATGGCCCCTCGGAACCTGCGTCGCGCAAGGCGGACAGCCGCCCGATTGGGCTCAACTCCGACGCCGGACTCCTGTGCAGCGGTCCTCACGGGCATCCACATCGGCAAGGAGCGACGGGTGCACTAGGGCCGAAAGACTCTTTTTTGACCGAAACCCCGTCCGTTGGCGCCTCGCCTTCTCGATGGCCTTCCCGCCGCCGCCGACTCGGCCTCAGGGATCGCGAAGAGTCAGCACACCACCGTCATCGAGGTGGTGCACAGTGCCATCGACGCGTTGGAGCGCAGAGAGTTCTTGCGTGGACTCAACGACGACTACCGCCGACTTCGCGAGGACCCGGAGCTCTGGCGGACGTACGTCGCTGAGCATGAGGAGTGGGACGCGCTGGCTTGATCTGGCGAGGTGAGATCTACGACGTCGATCTCGGCCAACCGATCGGACGAGCCGGCATTCGTCCGGCCGGCCGTCATCGTGTCGGTGGATGTCTTGAACGACGGTCCCGGAGAGCTCATCGCTGTCGTCCCAGTTGGATCGAAGGCATATGGACTCCGCAGCCACGTGGAACTCGAGACTGGCGCAAGCGGCCTTGACCGTGTGAGCTACGCCAGATGTGACCAACTGCGCACGATCTCTATGAGGCGACTCGTAAATCGAAGGGGCGTCGCGAGCCACGACGAGATGACGCGCATTGATCAAACGCTTCGATTCGTTCTCGATCTGTGACCGCGTTCGGCCGTTCCCGAGCCGTCGTTATCTCAAGTGGGAAATGGGCTGTCTACGACGTAGCTGGCGCAGGGTTTGAGCCTCGTCGTAGACACGTTATCTCAAGCGGTGTCCAGACTGTCGCGACTGTCGCGCTCGGGTTGCTTTGGTCAAACAGACGTTGCCTCGGCAGGACCCGAGCCGAGCGAAGAAGGACCAGGGGCCCCGTTCAGCGTGTCCTGACGCCCGTCACCGACATCGAGTCGTGGACGGTGCTCGGCAACGCCGGTGCTGTAGTGGCGCCGCTCGAGTGGTACTTGCGGCTACCTGAGCGCGTTGGAGCGGTCGCCGAACACGGCCCGCGCCCACGGGATGATCCTGAGGCTGTGGTTGAGTTCCTGGGCGAAGTCTGCGCCGGGTTGGCCGATGTCGCCGTGGAGGCCGCCGCCCGATTGGTTGCATCGCTTCGGGCTCGGCGGACGACATGATCGTGTCGGACACGGCGCGGCGCTCGCCGGCCACGATGAGCCGTGCTCGGAGACCGGCTCGCCCGCCAGCACGGTGATAACGCGCCGAGGTTCGAAACATCCGGCCTACCGCCCGGCGTTGAAACGGACCTGACCATCCGCCCAGAGCCTCACGTTCGCGACATGTCTACGACGCAAAACTGCCCTTCTATCGGGACTTCTTCCAGACGGGCTTGAGATAACCGTCGATCTGTGCGCGCCACGCAGGTCCGGCAGTGAGAGCGCTGGCCGCTCAGATCGACTGATACGGCACCCCCGTCACAACACGGCTCACCGGGACCTCGTGCACTTTGCGACTCTCAACGCCGAAGGAGCCGACGCCGGACGCGTGCAGCGAGTGACCGGGCGAGCTGTGCCGCGATGCCTGCTCGGCAGGGGCCCTGGCTGGTAGATGATGAAGTCATCGAAGGTGTGCGATCCTGGCTTGTCTTGCGGTTGAGGCTGTCGAGGAAGGCGGGGAAGTCGGGTGCGTAGAGGCATCCGTTGTCGCCGGTGAGCAGGAAGCCAGTCCATGGGTCCTAAACAGTGATGGCCGCTTGGTGGTGTCCCGGCGTTCCGGTGATCTCCAGGCCCTTGGGAGTGAGCTTCCAAAGCGGCACGTCGGACAGGGCCGGCTTCAGGTGGCGCTCGGTCAGGCTCAGCCAATCGGCACGGGTGCACGGCCCGAGCGTCGCCGAGGCCATGAACTGGTCCAGCAGGTCCCCGACGGTGACGCGTCCACCGCCGTATAAGCCAGCGCCGGCTTCGACGACCATGTGCTGCAGCGCCTCTTTAGCCTCGAATCTGCTGCCCTGGACCGTGCGCGACAAGCGCCGTCGCTAGCCGGAGACAAGGTCTGAGTCGACGGCGACCTGCAGCCGCCATCGTCCCGAGCCGCGGTCGGTCATCGTGCCTGTGCGTGGTTTGGTCATCACCCAGCTTGCTCGCTCAGGCGAATGGCACCCGGATGGCACTCGAAATCCAGGCCCGAATGCCTGCAGTTTCACCAATCACGGGACCCTGACCAGGGAACCAATCAGAGCAGGGCACCTGCCCTACCCCGCTCTTGTTCGATGAAGCTCCTGGTGGAGCGTCTTTTCTGTTCGTCCTGGTCCGGCCTCGTATGTCTCGATCAGGCCCGTAATTGCCGGCTTCAAAGCCGCGATGGCTGCCGAGACCGACGCGCTCCTCGCCGGGGAGTGGGAGAGAGCCAAGGGATTGACGCCTCAAGCCGGTCCGCACTTCATCCGATAAAGAGAAGACGAGAAGAGCCGTGTCCTCAGGTCCTATCGCATGGCAGGTCCCCGTCATCCCCTCCACGGCAACCAAATCGCCTGTTGAATCATTGACAGCCCGTCCCACTATGCTGACCAAACACCTGACTTTCCTGAGTGGTCCTCAACCTCTAAAGGAGGCGGTGTGACTCCACTCGCCGACAGTACGCTGGTTGGACTTCTCGATGCGGCACCGGACGCGATGCTCGCGGTCGATGAGGCGGGCCTGATCGTACTGGCGAACGCTCAAGCCGAGCGACTCTTCGACTATCGCCGTGAAGAACTCATCGGAAGGCCCGTCGAGCTGCTCGTCTCCATTGCCGATCCGAAATTCCGACCGCGTGCTACTGGCTTGCAGATGGCGGGTCGACGACACGACGGTAGCGAGTTCCTGACGGAGATCTCATTGTCGACGATGGCGACCGATGCCGGACTCCTGATCTCTGCGACAATTCGAGACGCCACCGAACGGATTGAGGTGGAGGCAGAACGCGTTCGCGTCAAGACCGAAGCCGAACGCGTGCGCCTTGAGGCGGAAGCCGATCGCGTCAAGGCCGAGGGCGAGAAGACCGAAGCCGAACGCGTGCGCCTTGAGGCGGAAGCCGATCGCGAGCGGCTCGAGGGACAGCTTCATCAATCGCAACGCATGGAGAGTCT
>JBEKLQ010000012.1:0-58435 GCA_050010115.1 Acidimicrobiales bacterium
GTCACCTACAGCGGCAGTGGCCTCGAAGGTGGCCCGGCGAGCACCGCCGGCATAGGCGGGCTCGGCGGTCCGGGTGCCGGCGGCGGCGGCGGAACACCCCCCGGCGACAACGGGACGAGTGGCTCCGACGGAGCGAAGGGCGTCGCCGGCAAGGTGGGGGCGATCGCGGACCCCAACATCTACGGCAAGACGGTGGCAGGACTCGTCCTCACCCCATCGTTGCCGACGGGGACGGTGGGCAAGTCCTACTCGGGCAAGCTCACGGTGACCGGAGGCACGTCCCCCTACCACTGGTCCGTGTCGGGAGGACAGCTCCCACCCGGTCTCGTGCTGAGCACGACGACGGGCGCCGTCACGGGCAAGCCGACGAGGGCGGAGACCGACGTGTTCACGGTGCGGGTCACCGACAGCAGTTCGCCTCAACAAGTGTTGACCAGCCAGCTCAAGATGGTCATCAAGAGCTGAGCCGACACTCAGCCGGCCACGGTGGAGATCGCGCCGCGGTGCGGTGCGTCGCGTCGCGTCGCGCTAGGACCCTTGGCGCAGCTGGAACGTGGTCGTGGCAACGCCCTGGAAGTAGCGGCACGTGAGGCGATAGGTGCCGGGCGGCACCTGGACCGGCGGTGAGGTCTGCGTCCCCGACAGCTGATCCCACGCGGCCTTCTCCGTGAAGGACTGGCCCGGGCTCAACGGGTAGGTGACGAGGATCTCGAAGCATGCGCCCGGTTGGTCGTCGATCCAGCAGCGATCCCACACGATCTTGTGGGCGGAATTCGTGACGATGAATGACGGCGAGTAACCCGGATCCAGGCCGAGGACGGCGCTGCAGTTCTCCGTGGAGACGTTCGTGATCGACGTGACCATGAGGACGGGTTCCCCAGGGGTGTACGACCGGCGGTTGGTCGAGGCGGTGATGCTCACGGCGGTGCCGGAGCACTCGGCCGGGTGCGTCACACCGAGCTTGAAGGCCACCGACGGGTTACCGGCGATGTACTGGTAGTGCGTCGTGAACTGGTACGTCCCGTGAGGAACCGGGACGGGGCGCTGACCGTCGGGCGCTGACCGCTGGTCCCAGGTGACCGTCTTGCTGTAGGACGCGCCCGGCGCAAGCCGGTGGGCAACGAGGATCATGAAACAGGCGCCTGGCGTGTCGTGTATCCAGCACCGGTCCCAGACGACGTCGCCCTTCGAGTTCGTCACGGTGAACGACGGTGAGAAGCCAGGATCCAGCCCCAACCACACACTGCACGGCGTGTGGGACGTGTTGGTGATCGATGACGTCATGACGACGGGCTGCTCCGGGTTGAAGAGGTCACCGGCCGTCGTCGCGGAGATTTGAACGGCCGACGGCAAGCAGAGCGGCGGTGCCGAAGCGGCCTTGCTGCCGTGGCTGGCCGTCAGGGCGCGATTGCCGTTGGTCGCGGCGAGCGCAGTTCCCACGCCCGCACCAACGGAGGTGAGCAGGATCGATACTGCGACGCCGATCCCAAGACTCAACCGGAATTGCCGAGTGATACCTGATCGTGACTGTTTCACGGGCCAAGTCTCGCGCCGGGCACTCATTCGCGGGCAGCGGTGTCCACCGACCAGCCGCGTCGCGCCACAGCAACGCGTAACGGACATTGGGGCCATGCGCCAACCGGACGTGCACATTGCTCCGCCGGCCACGCCTCGTCGTAGGGGACCACCGTGACCGGAGCGATCTCATCGGGAAACGGCACGCCGGCAGTTTGGTCCAACGACGATCGTCGAGGCCGTCGGTCAGTGCGAACCCGCCAGCGCCAGCGCCCCGAGCGCGGCGCCCATCGACAGCGGTGCGGCCACCAGGCCAAGCCGAGTCGCCTTGGTGATCGAGGGCTTGGCGCCGGCCGTACGGGCGGCACGCAGCCAGAGAATCCACGCCAGGGATCCGGTGACGAACAGATTCGGTCCGAGGTTGAGGCCGACGAGCAGCGCGAACGGGTTGCGGGGAGTGCGTGCCGCAAGGAGCGAGGCAGCCGGAAGGTTGTTGAAGAGCACGGACGCACCGGCCGCGACAGCCGCCGTTCCCCATGCGTCGAGGTGTGACAACAAGTCGGCCGGTCCGGACCAGGAACGGGCAAGCGTGCCCAGAGCGACCGCAATGGCGAACAGACCGATCAGCACGGGAGCACCCAGTACCTCGAGGGCCTGACGAGGCTCCTGTGCTCGGTTGACGAGGCGTACGACAACCGCTGTGACACCAACCACGGCGACCGGCAAAGCCGGGGCGGGCAGCACGACGACAAAGGCGGTGGCCAGGATCACGGAGATCAGGCCGAGCCCCAGCACTGGCTTTTCGACCTTGGCCGCTCCCCGAGCCGTTCCACGGAGCTCCCGGTGCTCCGCGAATGCCACCACGGCAGCAGTGACCACCAACGCAGCGACCCAGGCCGGCCACATGCGGGCTGCGAACTGGCTCCCCGTCATGTGGAGGTGCCCGAGCACGATCAAGTTGGTCAGGTTCGAGCCAGGGAGGAGGAGCGAGCCGGAGTTCGAGAGCAGTAGGCAGCCGTAGAGGAACGCCGCGTCCCCTTGGCCTCGCGTCCTTGCCGTGTACACCAGCACTGGGGTGAGGAAGGCGACCGAGGTGTCGAGGTTCAGGACAGCTGTCACGATGCCGACCATCGCGACGGCGCCGGCGAACAGGACGCGGCTGCTCCCCGCTGCCCGTGCGAGGCGCTGACCGGCGGCGGCGAACAACCGGTCCTCGTCGGCAACCAGCCCGATCAGAAGGAGCCCTGCGACGAGAACAAAGGGCGACCAATCCTGTGATAGCGCCATTCTCGCCGCGGCGGGATCGAGCAACGCCGCTGCCACCGCCGCCAGCACGCCAAGGACGGCGAACAGCGGGCTGGCACGACGCCTGAGCCAGTCGCGGCCACCGAGCGGGTCGGGATCGGACGGGCGCAACGAGCGCATCACCCGAGTTCGGAGGCGCGCCCCTCTCAAGACTCACCCGTCGCCGGACTGGCGTGAATCACGCGTTGGCCGGCGGCGAGCGGGACCGGATCTGACGCCGGCACGCGACCTTTGCTAACTTGCGCTGCCCGCTCGAAGCGGGCGAAATCTCCGGCGAGCGCCGCATCGAAGTGGCGGCGTTCGGTGGATCGGCTCGCGACACTGAGGGGTGACCGGGTCGATCCGCGACGAAAGGGCGCCGCAGATGGACCCTGGTATTGAGAGTGGATTGCCGCGCGCGTGCCCGTACTCCGGTTCGCTCGGGCGTCAGCGACCCCGTCGACCCGGTCGACGAACCGGCATGCCCAATGTCGTATGGACCCTGGGCACATTCGCCATGCGATCGGTGTTTGCCCTGGTCCTGCTCGGCGCCGGGCTGTTCTTCTCGGTCCGGCCGGCGACCGCGTCCTCGTCGGTGCTGTGCGAGGGATACGGCGGATGCTCGACGGGGAGCTACACGTCACACGACTACGCCGCCCACAGTTCGACCTCGTATTGGAACATGACGGCCGGGGACGAGTGCACCAACTACGTAGCCTATGTCGAGTCAGCTGTCTACAAAGTCGCCACGCCCGACTACTTCCTCGGCAACGCCGACGAATGGCCCGCCAATGTCAGCGCTCACGGCGTCACCGTGAATCACGTCCCGTCGGTGGGCGCTGTGGCGGAATGGGGCGCGTACGCTCCCGGTCTCGGTGCAGAGGGGCACGTCGCCATCGTCGAGGCGGTGGGCCCTTCCGACAGCTGGATCGACATCTCTCAGCAACATATCGACAGCGACACTGACGGCTACAACTGGACCCGCATCGGGTCCGGTACGACTGAGTGGCAGTCGTGGCCCGACAACTTCATTCACTTCCCCATCCGACTCGCGGTGCCGCTCCTGCACACCGCCGTCGGCCTGATCCCGAACGACGGGGACTCGGGCTATGTGCTCGACGGCTACGGAGGTCTCCATGCCTTCGGCAACGCGCCGGCGGTCACCGACGAGGCGCGCTGGCCGGGCTGGGACATCGCCCGTGCGGTTCTCGTGATCGGTCCCGGGGCGGGCTACACCATCGACGGTTACGGAGGGACCCACCCCTTCGGGAAGGCGCCGGCGATCACCCGGTACACGTACTTCCGAGGCCGGGACGTCATCCTCGGCGCCGCCTTGTGCTCCGAGGAGATCGACGGCAAGGAGTCCGGCTACGAGCTCGACGAGTACGGCGGCGTGCATGCGTTCGGCAACGCCCCGCCGGTGAGCAACGAGGCTTACTGGAAGGGTTTCGGAATCGCCCGGGCGATCGCAGTCAACTCCAAGTGCGACGGTGGGTACACCCTCGACGGTTTCGGGGGCGTGCACCCGTTCGGCACGGGTGAGGAGCCGGTCGTGGACGAGGCCTATTGGAAGGGCTTCGACATCGCCAGAGGCATCGTGCTCTACGACAACTCCGCCGGCTACGTCCTCAACGGCTACGGCGGTCTCCACCGGTTCTCCGCCAAGGGCACGGCGCTGCCGCCGGCGATCGTGGGCGGCGGTTACACGCGCGGTGCGGACGACTTCCGCGGTCTGGCGTTCAATCCTGCAGCTGCTACCGGGGCAGAGGTCCTTGGCATGGATACCGCCGGGAGGACCCTCGTGTTCCCGTTCACCTTGCCTTCGCAGCAATAGACGGGCTGGTCTGTCGTCACCGCACCACCGAGGGAACCGAAGGCGCCGGCTTCGGCACCGCATCGAGCCGCACCAGATACTCGAGCAGAGGGCTCAGGCCCCTCGGCGTGGACAGGGGCCGATGACCCCGCAGGCGTCTCGTATCGAGGAACTCCAGTGCTCGAGCGGTCGTGAGACCGCCGGGCGCGAGGCCGTTCTCGTCCAGCCAGGGGCACTGAGGGCGTCCGAGGTCTGCACGGCGTGCCGTTCCTACATCCGCTTGCCACAACCTTGCAGCGGCCCACCCGAGGTCGAACTTCGTGGTGACCGGGCGCATCGGGGGAAAGTCGACCTGGAACGGCTCGGCGGTGCGCTCCAGCTCGACCTCACCGCCACAGTCCGGGCAGCACGCAGGGAGCGGTGCATCGATCTCCCGGTCCGGAGCGCCGACGGGAGCCACGCGGCGGACGTGGCGACCACAAACGTCGCCGCTGCGACGTCCCGGCCTTGCCGGCTCCGCTTGGCATCTCCTTTGGAGAACGGCGCCGCCTGGCGCTTGCCCGAACGGCGCCACTCTCCCAGCCGCCTAATCTGGCTGAAAGCCCAGCGCAAGGAGTACGGCGAGGCCCCGGTCATCCCCATCGACTACCCCGCGACTACCCCGCCGGCAGCGAGTACGCCGTCAAGCTCTCAACGGTGCGACCGGGAACGGGAGCGGGCACGCCGGTGAGCTCTCCCGGTTCGCACCGCTCGTCGACCATCACGCAGCCACAAGCACGGAGGTGCAGTCATGAAGCAGTTCAGCGTTCAGTCCGAGGTCGGCCAGCTTCGCCAGGCCATCGTGCATCGACCGGGGCTCGAGTTGTCGCGGCTGACGCCTGACAACATCGGGGACCTGCTCTTCGACGACGTGATGTGGGCCAAGAGGGCCAAGGAGGAGCACGACGCATTCACCGAGGCTTTGCGGGACAAAGGGGTGCGGATCCACTACTTCGCCCAGCTCCTGGCCGAGACGCTGGACCTGCCCGAGGGCCGAGCTTTTGTGCTCGACCGGCTGTGCACGCCCGAGATCCTCGGTCCCTCCCTCGTCGGGCCGGTCCGGCACCTCTTCGACGACCTCGATGGCCACACTCTGGCCGAGCACCTGGTCGGCGGTGTGCTCAAGGCCGACCTGCAGAGCCTGCACGCCAAGAGCCTCACGTGGGGCATGTTGCGAGCAGACGACTTCGTATTGCGCCCACTGCCCAATCATCTGTTCCAACGGGACAACTCCTGCTGGATCTACGGCGGGGTGACCGTGAACCCCATGGCCAAGCCGGCTCGCCAGCGTGAGTCGCTCCACACCCGGGCCATCTATCGCTTCCATCCAATGTTCGCCGGTGCCGACTTCGTCACCTACTACGGTGACGACGACCGCAGCCACCAGCCTGCGACGGTCGAAGGCGGAGACGTCCATGTCATCGGGAACGGGACCGTGCTCATCGGCATGGGCGAACGCACCACCCCTATGGCGGTCGAGATCGTCGCCCAGGCTCTCTTCAACGCAGCCCAAGCAACAAAGGTGGTGGCCATCGAGCTACCCCACTCCCACGCCTTCATGCACCTCGACACGGTCATGACCATGATCGACCGCAACACGTTCGTGCTTTACCCTTATCTCGACCGCCACCTCCGCAGCTGGACCATCACCGAGGGCGAGCGACCAGCTCAACTGGCGGTCACGCGTAACCACAACCTCTGGGAAACCCTGGCCGAGATCTTGGAGGTCGAAGCGGTCAACGTGCTCACTACGGACGAGGACATACGCGCAGCCGAACGCGAGCAGTGGGACGATGGCACCAACTATCTGGCTGTCGCCCCTGGCGTCGTCTTTGGCTACGAACGAAACGTCGCCACCAACACCATGTTGCGCAATCACGGGATCGAGGTAGTGACCATCGCTGGCAGCGAGCTCGGGCGGGGCCGCGGTGGCCCACGCTGCATGACCTGTCCGATCGAGCGAGACGCCGCCTAGCCCGCCCACGTCGGAAAGGAGTCCTCCCCAGGCAGATGGAGAAAGGCCATGTCAACCCGCCCGCTGGGGCGTTGAGTGAGGAGTCCAAATTGAAGCGACGAAGCCCTCGGCCCCCAGCCGCTCTCAGTCTTCGGAGTTCCGCCGACCGGCTACCACCTCGGCCGTGGACGGGCTGGAGGCGCGGTCCCGGGCCGCTTCCTCCTCGGCCTCGGTGCCAGTCGTCCTCCCCTTATTGAACGGAGCGGGCGGAGCTATGAGAGGCCGCTGTCGCAGATGGTCGGGTTGCTCGACGAGTTGGACGCAGCCCGGCCGGACACCGACGTCTCGGCCGCTCGAGAACTGGCCCGCGGCTACACTGGCGCTGTATCTCACACTTCCCAACTACGTGAACAACCTGCGGAAGATCGGCTGGACCGAGAACGTCTCGGGAGGTGGCAGTGACCGGCTCGTCGACATATTCGTGCCTTGGGGCAGCGCTGAAGCGGTCGCAAGGCGCCTCCACGAGTACCGTGCCGCCGGGGCGGATTACGTCTGCGTGCAGGTGGTCGGTGGCGACCTCGGGCTCAGCTGATCGGCGCCGAAGTTTGGCGGGCTTGATGTACCGGGGCGACGCCTGGTTCCAGCGCGGCCACCCGTTTCTCGGATTGCTGCTCGTGCTCCTCGTCCTGGCGCTCGTCGTCCTCGGCGTCGTGCTGATCGTCTGGCTCCGGCGCTCGCAAAAACTGATCGGCCGGCTCCGGCGCTCGCGCAAGCATCCCCAGGCCGCTGCCTTCGGGGCACCCGCCGTCCCCGTCGCTGCGCCGCCGGATCAGTTCGATCCCGTGTTCAACGAACTGCGGATGCAGTACGCCCGTGGTGAGATCGGCCGAGACGAGTACCTCCAGCGGGCAGCCGACCTTGGTTATGGGCCGGTGGCGGCGAGCGGCCCGCCGGAGTCGAGCCCTCCACCGTCGTCAGGCGGCCCGCCGGAGTCGAGCGAGTCGCCGACGGCTCGATGACCTGACCGTCATGACCCCGCCGATACCGCTTCCACCATGGTCCCCCATTGTCGTGCGCTAACGCGCAACACCAGATCGCGGTATGGCTACTAGAGCTGTCGAATAGCCGAGCCGCACCACCTCCTCCACTCCGAGCAACTCGCCCGTAGTCGGGGTGCGATCGTAGGCTCGTTTCCTCCCTGCATGACCCGCCCAATCCAAGCTACCCTGCCTGAGCACACCTAGCCCTCGTCAAGGAGCGATGTCGCTCGGCTGTATGAAAGGACCAACCCCGTGGGTGCGAACCTCCGCCAACGTAACTTCTTGAAGGAGCTCGACTTCACGCCCAAGGAGCTCCTTTACCTGATCAACCTCGGCGCCCAACTCAAGGCCGCCAAGGCCGCCGGCTACGAACAGCCTCGACTGGCCGGCCGCAACATAGCGCTCATCTTCGAGAAGACCTCCACCCGGACCCGCTCGGCGTTCGAGGTTGCGGCCTACGACCAAGGCGCACATGCCACCTACTTCGGTCCCGATGACTCCCAGATTGGCAAGAAGGAATCCATCAAGGACACCGCCCGGGTACTGGGCCGCATGTTCGATGGGATCGAGTACCGCGGTTTCTCCCAAGACAACGTGGAAACCCTCGGGCGCTACGCCGGCGTCCCAGTGTGGAACGGCCTAACCGACGAGTGGCACCCCACCCAGATGCTCGCCGACATCCTGACAATGACCGAACACACCGTCAAGCACATGACCGACATCACGTACTGCTACGTGGGTGACGCCCGCAATAACACCGCCCGCTCCCTTCTGGTCACCGGTGCACTGCTGGGAATGGACGTGCGGGTCGCCGCCCCCGCCGACCTGTGGCCCGGCGACGACCTGCGGAAGACCGCCACCACGATCGCAGAGACCACTGGGGCCCGGGTCACCGTCACCGAGGATCTGGCCGCTGCCGTCGCCGCCGCCGACTTTGTCTACACCGACGTGTGGGTGTCGATGGGGGAACCCGCCGACGAGTGGGACCGACGGATCAAACTGCTGCTTCCATACCAGGTCAACCGTTCCCTGCTCGACGCCACCGGGAACCGACTGGTCAAGTTCATGCACTGCCTCCCCGCTCTCCATGATCGCGACACCGGCGTCGGCGAGCAACTCTACGAGCAGACCGGTCTCGACGCCCTCGAAGTCACCGACGACGTGTTCGAGTCATCGAACTCGATCGTCTTCGACCAGGCCGAGAATCGTCTACACACCATCAAGGCGATAATGGTCGCCACCCTCGGAGCCTGACATGAGCGTCGTCGCTCCCTGGGCGACGCTTGTCGCGGATCGATACTGACAAGAGGTTGCCATGATGACCGTTGACGAGCTTCGGTCAACCATCCACGCCCTCATGCCGCCAGCGCGACGTGACCTGGAAGCTCTCGTCTCCCTCGAGTCCGTGGCCGATCCGAGCAAGTTCCCAGCGGAGAACTGTGCGAGGGCCGCCCACCTCGTCGCTGACCTGTTTCGCGCCGAGGGCCTTGCCGACACCGACTTGTATGCAACGCCCGACGGAAGCAACGTCGTGATCGGTCATGCCGAGGCACCTCACGACGCCCCGACGGTGCTCCTCTATTGCCACTACGACGTTCAGCCGCCCCTCAGCACCGACTCGTGGCGCACGCCACCGTTTGAGCTCACGGAGTCAGGCGGGCGCTGGTACGGGCGAGGAGCAGCGGACTGCAAGGGCAACATCGTCACGCACCTGACGGCACTTCGCGCCCTCGGCAGTGGAAACTATCCAGTCGGCGTCATCCTCGTGGCGGAGGGCTCCGAAGAGCAGGGCACCGGCGGGCTCGAAGCGTTCGTCGCCGCGAACCCCGGACCGCTGCGCTCGGACGCGATCCTGGTCTGTGACGCCGGCAACATCGCTGTGGGAGTTCCCACGGTGACCACGACGCTGCGGGGCGTCACCGATGTCAGGGTGAACGTCGAGTCCCTGGCAGACCCGGTTCACTCCGGTGTGTTCGGAGGGCCAGCACCTGACGCCCTCGTCGCCCTCATCCACATCCTCTCCACGCTTCACGACGAGCGGGGCAACACGACCGTGCGCGGACTGGAGAGCTCCCAAAGGTGGAGCGGAGCGGCTTACCCGGCGAGTCAATTCCGGGTCGATGCCAAGGTCCTTGAGGGAGTGGAGCTACTGGGTGACGGCAACGTGGCGGACATGCTGTGGGCCCGACCCGCCGTGACTGTTCTCGGCATCGACTGCCCGTCGATCGCGGGTGCCTCAGCAACCGTCCCAGCCAAGGCCAGCGCACTCGTCAGCTTGCGGATCCCAACCGGGACCGACGCCACCCAAGCCCAGAACAGCCTCGTGACGCATCTGAGCCGTGTGGCACCCTGGGGGGTGCATGTCAGTACCGAACGGGATGTCCCCGGCGCTTCGTTCTCCGCCTCCGTCGACGGACCCGCCTACGAGGTGCTTGCCGAGGCCATGAGAGACGCATACGGCCGAGACATGGTCACGACCGGGGACGGCGGCTCCATCCCCCTGTGCGATGTGCTCCAGCGCGCCTTTCCCGAGGCTGAGATCGCCATCATCGGAGTCGAAGAACCGCTTGCGATGATCCACGGGCCCAACGAGAGCGTCGACCCCACCGAGATCGCCAACATGGCCCTGGTCGAAGCGCTCTTCCTCCAGCGCTACTCGTTCAAACGCCCGCCGTTCTCGGGCGCCGGAAAATCGGGGTCGACCCGCCGAAGTCCGGACTGAGCCGGTGACGTTCGTAACCACATCGAAGCTCGTGTACAGGTAGTTTCCGAATGCCACCAACAGGAGCGTGACGATCGCGACGCCATTGATATACAAGCCCCACATGACGACTGTGACGTCCTGCCGTTCCACCGCATAGCTCGGTGTCGGCTCCCAGACTCATCGAGCGTGATTCCTCGACTGACTGGTCACTGGTCATGAAGCCTTCAGGGCTTCCTCCTCAGGCTCAGCCGCATCAGGCTCGGGCTCTCGCCGCCTCAGGCTCCGTCGGACGATGACCTCTCCCGCACCGACTGCACCTCCAACAATCACGAGCAGCGGGCCCGTGTAGCGCCAATCCACCGCCGCGCCCGGAGTCCAGAGGAAGAGGATGAGCGACGACGCCACCCCAGCTGTGGCCAGGAGCACGCATGCCCACAGGCCGAACCGCCCACCGGGGACTCGGAACGGTCGCTCGAGGAGTGGATCGATCCCTCGCAACCGGAAGATTGCTGGGTACATCAGCAGGTACGGCAGTATGAACACCACTGACGAGGACGCAAAGAGCGCGTAGAACAGATCGTTCTCGGTCTTGAGGAAGATTCCGGCAAAGAGAAGCACTGCCGTCGCGACGACACCCATGATGACGTAGGACCCCAGCGGAGTGTCCCAGGAAGTCTCCTTCTCGAAGATCTTCGGCAGTTCGCCGTTACGCGCAGCTTCCACCGCCGCACGGTTTGCACCGAGAGTCCAAGGGAGGATCCCAGCGAAAATGGTGCCCACCGTCAGAATGCCCAGTATCCACGCGATAATCGGGCTCGTGCTGTTAAAGATCGCCTTGTACATGTCGACCATCCCTGATGTGAGACCGAGCACGTTGAGTGGAATGACCAACAGAAGAGCTACGGTGGCGAGCACCTGTACTATCGAGAGCGTCACGCCGGCGATCGGTACGGCCCACATCATGTCACGGCGGGGTTGCTTTGCCTCTCCCGCGAGCGCCGCCACTAGCTCCATTCCGAGGAACCCGTACACGATCGTCGGCAGGTAGAGCTTTGCCGATCCGAAGCTCGGAAGCATCGCATGTATCGAGAAATGGTTGGCCGTGGTTCCGCGGTGAAAGTACAGGGCGAAAGCGCCGATCGTCACGGTAATGAGAATGAGAACGACTGCGATGGAACTACCGTTGGTCACGAGCTTGCCGAAGCGCAGCTTGGTGATCCCTAATCCTACGGTCACCCAGACGAGCACAATGCAGACCAGGCTCTGTTGGAACAACGTGGCACTCGTCCAGCCGAGGGCGACAATCGCACCCGTAAAGAGAAGGTAGGCCGAGGGCATCCAGAGCGCGACATTTACCCAATACCAATACGTAGTGCGGGCTGCCCAGCGCCGGCCAAACGCTCGATGTACCCAGTCATAGATTCCACCTTGGTATGGGTACGCCGTAGACAGCTCAAGAATAATCAATGAACTGGGCAGCAAAAAGAGAAAGGCAGCGACTATCCACCAACCGACGAACGAGACGCCAATAGCACCGTACACCGTGACGTTGGTGCTTACCATTGCCAAGAAGATGAAGAGTACGATGTCAAAACGACCGAGCACCTTCTTTCGCGGCTTATGGCGGACCTCCTTATCTGGCTGAGCCCCGCTCTGGTCGCTAGTGATGCTTGTCACGTGTCTCTACCCTTTCAGGAGATCGCAGTCATTTATGACGCATTGGCAACCCACGACGTGGCAAAAAGCCTGAACTCCATGTTCGGTACAGCCGTGAAATTGGCTGGCGAACGTTCGTGCCTGTGTTATCGGACTCTGACCCTTGCGTTCTTTTGCATAGGGATCAGTACCGTTGTCGCGATAGACGGGCTCATCGGGAGCCCCCTCCATGTGGACGGCGGCGACCCTGACCATGCTGGCAGCCTCCCGCGGTAGATCAGCGAACGATCCGTACCCACTCCGGCGTGTGTCTACCCGAGAGAGTGGGGTTCCAGCGATGTCGGCGGCGGACTGGAAGCCGCGCGTCTGCGCCGCGGACAACCGGATCTGAACGAACCTGGGCCTTTGCACTCATGCCCCAACGTACCGAGTGTCGCGGTGCAACTCAAGGCGATCTCGAGACTCGGGCGGCCTGAGCGGAAGTGCTTGACTCACCGGACCCAGCGCTACCGGGCGGGTCGGATGTCAACGGGTATGTCGCTGTCGCGTAACCGGACATGTCCCGAGGACCGGTAGGGCTTTACTCATCTGGGTGTCTCCCCGAACGGAGACCGTCGTGCCGATCAAGCGCAAGACGTCTTCAGAACCACCGCCGGAGACGACGATCTCATTCGGCCTTGAGCCACCCTCACGAGGAATGCTCCCGCCGAAGTCCAGGGCCACGATCGGGACTTCGACGGGGACCAGGTCAGCAAGCACGACCTGAATCCACGCCGGCTGATGGGGGGCAAGACGTTCACTGAGGGCGCCCGGCAGGCCTGCCCCCGGGATCCTGCATGGCAAAGATCTCTTCCCACGCCTGGGCAGTGAGCGCATAGTTGGCGACGCTCCCGGCGGCGAACCAGCGCCAGCTCGCGGGCCGGACGAGGGTCGCGAGCGACGCTGCCACGAGCGGGGCGGCCGCCCGCAGGTCACCCCGGACCGGGGATAGCTCCTCGCGGCTGCCCGCGTACGGGCCTGCGTGGCGCCAGGCTGCCAGCAGTTCGGCTGCAACGCCTCGGCGCTGCTTGCCCTGCTGGGCCGCCCCGAGCACGGCGAGCAGGAGCTGGTGCGTGGCCACGCCGGCGCGGCCCACCTCTTGCGTCGCCGGCGTCGCCGGCGATGAGCCCCGGGCGACGTCAAGTAAGGCACCGACCAGGTCGACGCCTGCGTACCAGGCATTGTTGGGCTCGACGAGGCGGGGGTTGATGTCGATGAACACCGGACCGCTGTCACTCACGATGACATCAGCCGAGAGCGCCCCATGCCATCCGAGATCGCTCCCGAGGATCTCCAACCCGGAACGGGCCTCGGGCAAGTCGATGCTGAGCTTGCGGCTCGCGCCCCCGTTCGCGCCCTCGCCGGTCCGCAAGTTGGCGTGGAAGGCGACGAGCTTGCCGCGCTCGAACACCGACTGACACATCGCCAGTGGACCTTCCACTGCCGCCTGCACGATGACTTGCCCACCGCTTCGAGGCACGCTGCGCAGCTCGTCGGGCGAGGACACTCGCCACACTCCCCCAGACGCCGTGCCGATCGCATCTTTCACGTACGCGGGGTACCGGTCCCAACCAGCCGATCCGACAGCCCCCGCCGGCTGGGGCAGTCCGAGGCGGTCGAGGGTGGCGAACGCTGAGGCCTTGTCCTGGACAGCGGTGAGCGCGCGGAACGGCGGCACCGCCGTGACGACACGGAGCGCCCGGAGCCGCTCGGGCACCGCCGCCAGCACAGCCACTTGCTCCTGCGTGGGAATCAGCGCGTCGAAACGGCCCGCCTCGTACGCCGCCAACGCCGCGTCGAGCCACCCCAGTGGATCCACCCCGTACGGCGGCACCCTCCGGATCCCGTGGACGTGGCGCGTGAATCGGCACAAGGAGAGGCTGTCCGGCGCGAGCACCTCGACGGTGTGCCCCGCTTCCGACAACCGCGCAGCCGTCTGACGAGCGGTGAGTCCCGAACCGTCGGTCAGAAGGATCCGCATAAGTATATAGTCTATACTAATGACTCAATGGGTCGGCCACCTCGAATCGACCGGGCGGCCGTGCTCGCCACCGCCCTCCGCGTGGCAGACGAGCAGGGCCTCGAAGCCGTCACGATGCAGGCCGTGGCGGAGCGCCTCGCAGTGACACCCATGGCGCTCTACCGCCACGTGACCAACAAGGCCGACCTGCTCGACGGGATGGTCGAGAAGCTGCTGACTGAGTTCCCGTTGCCGCCGGCTGCACTCCCCTGGCCCGAGCGACTTTCCAGCGTGGCCCAGGCGATCCGGCAGTCTGCGCGCCGCCACCCTGGCGTCTTCCCATTGTTGCTGGAACGCCCGGTGGCGACACCGGCGGCCCGCAAGGTCCGAGGCGGTGTCTATGCAGCGCTCCGGGAGGCCGGTGTCCCTCCGGACCAGGTGGCCCGAACAGAGCGGCTGGTTAGTACGGCGGTGTTGGGTTTCGCCGTCAGCGAGGCGGCCGGACGATTCCGGCGTCACTCACGCCGGGTCCTCGATGCCGACTTCGATCGGCTGCAACAGCTGCTCGCCGTGTTCATCGACGCCGAGGCCACCCGGCTGTCACACGTCAGCGTGCCAGCCTCCGCTCACGACGGTCAGGACACCCGAGCCGTCCGGTGACGCTCCGTTCGGACGCCGTGGGCGTCCGCCAGTGCCCGCCGGGCCTCGAGGCGGCCGGCCTGCATGAAGCCGCCCCACTCACCGGTGTTGAGGAACTGCCGGTAGAAGCCCACGCCCCGCACTTTCTCGTACGGCACGGGCTCGATCATCATCACCTCCGTCTCCTGTTCGAGCCGGGCCAGATTTGCCCTGGCCAGCTCGATCTGCTGGCAGGTGCGGACCTGGCTGGCGACGTACAGGATGCTGCCGCGTCGGTCCTGCCAGCCGGAGGCGTCTTCGCCGACGAACCCCGGTGGGTAGAACCCGTTGATCGCCAGCGTCACCTCGCACGGCTCTTCGATGTCGAGCACCGGGCGCACCGGGAAGATGTCGACGATACCGCCGTCGCACCAGTAGACACCGTCGAGGGCAACCGGCTCGATGAACAACGGGAGGGCGACGGCCATGTGCACGGCGCGCGCCACGGGAAGATCAGGGTGAGTGCGGGGGCCGATGTAGTCCAGCCGGTTCTCCTCGATGTTCCAGATCGGGGCGTAGGCGGGAATCGGCATCTCGCCGAGTGTCATGTCGCCCAGCAGCTCCCGGTATGCCTCCTCGATCCGCTCGCCCTTCATGATGCCCGCGAAGCCCTTCGCTCGCTTGGGAACCAGGGACGCAAGCAGTGGCCAGTCGAAGTCGACGTACTCCTCGGGCTTGAGCCCGATGGTGAAGGCGGCGACTTCCTCGGCCGGGATGCCGGCGGCGATCGGGAAGCCGAACAGCGAGGAGCCTGAGCACAGCGAGATCACCGCCGGGCGCACGCCTGCTTCCTCGAGGGCTCGCGCAGCGCCGACGACCGAAGCGAGCGCGCCGCTACCGCCGGTCGACACCAGGGCCACTCGGCGCTCCGCCAGACCGGCCAGCTGCAGCGGCTCGAGCGGGGGGAACGGATGCGGGTCGACTGGCGGACGCCGCTCGAACGGCAGCATGACGATCGCCCGCCGGACGTCTACGAGCAGGCCGGCGTCCTCTCGGACGCCGTCGATCACCTCCCGAGTGCGAGTGATGACGTTGAAGTACTGCCGGAGCCGGAACACGTCTAAAACGTTGCTCAACATGAATCCAGCATTCACTCGCCGGCGGCGCAGGTCCAGGGACCTTCGGCCTTTTTTGTGTGTGCCGATCGTCCCCTGCGCCAGGGCGACCTCGGGGCTCGTGAGCAGTCAGGCGCGGATCACGGCCGGCGAGTCGAGATCCAGCGCGTGCCGCGCGTGGCGGGCCGCCATCGTGAGGAACATCTGGTCGCCTCGCTCCGTGCGCTCGACGAGCATGCTCGCTGCGATCGCCATGATGAGCCCGAGCCAGATCCCACGCCGGTAGTCGTGCCAGCAGCGAGCCCAGTCGTAGCCATGCACACCGCCGGCCACCAGGCCGGCGTGGTAGCCGCGGACGAGGTCTTCCTCGACCGCCCGGCGCTCGGCAGCATGGAGGCCTGCACCGATGAAATAAGCGACGTCCTGCAGAGCCGGACCGTGGGTGCAGGTCTGCCAATCGACCACGGCGACGGGGGCACGGCCGGGGACACGCCCGGAGCTCGGGTCGAACAGGAGGTTGTCGAGCCGGTAGTCGCCGTGGACAATCGACCACGGCTCCGTATCGGCCAACAGGTACGCCTCGAGCTCGGCGAACAGCGCTTCGCCGGCTTCGTGGATGTCGGCCCCGAGGTCCGCGACATAGCGCTCTCGGAACCCGTCCCACAGGCCGGGTAGGAGCATGAGCAGGAACTGCTGGCTGGCCTCGCGATCGCGGTGCAGCCACTCGAGCGAGGCGAGCGACGGATCGTCCCAACGGGGCGCGTGCAGCTTCACGAGCTCATCGATGGCCATCTTGGCCACGTCGGCGGTGCAGCCGGCAAGCTGGTCACCCTGGCGGGCCGGAGCGAGATCCTCCAGCAGCAGGACAAAACCGGCCCCGTCCGCGTCGATGTCGGCATGGAAGACGGTGGGGGTCCGAACCAGCAGCTCGGGAGCGAGCTGCTGGTAGAAACGGACTTCGTTCTCGTAACTCCCCAACGCCTTGGCGGTGGCCCGACTGGTCTCGTCGGCGGAAGGCAACTTGGCGACGACCGTGGCAGGGGCATCGACGGGCCGGTCGTAACCGAGCGCGAGGCGGAAGCAGTCGCACATCTGGCCGGTGCCGAGCGGCGTGAGCCCGACGGTAGTCACCGATGCCGAGTCGAGATGGCCGGACGCCCGCAGCGCGGTTGTCAGCCAGGCCGCCGTGAGTGCCCCGGGGGTCTCCGCCATGGGAACAGCGCCACTCACGACGGGAGGGCCCCATGGACGGTCGTGTCCGGGAAGTAACGGTGGTGGCGGGCACCGGTGACCTCGTAGATGGCGGTGCCCTCCCGGCCGTCGTCGGTCCGGACACGCATCTGGCTGAGCCCTCCCCGGTGGAAGGGCTCGTACGGGCGATCGAACGAACCGGTGGCCTCGACGATGATCCGGCGTCCCCCCTGGAGCGTGAAGGTGCACGTGCCGCTCAATCCGGCGACCGCCTCGCCGTGCTCGCCGTAGGCGGCCGACCCTCCGTCCGGCCCGGTCCATGCAAGATCGTGGTGGAGGTCGATGATGGGAAGGGGCTCGTTGCCGTCGGCACCTGCCCAGCATCCGTCGGTGTAGACGCGGGCACCGTTAGCCAGCTCCCAGTGCCAAACCCCGAGGAAACCATCCTCGAACTGCAGCTGGAGCCACAGCCAGAGGGGACAGCGCCCGTGATCTCGGACCCCCCAGGAGTGATCGCGCTGGCCGATCCACCGGTCGACTTCGTAGACCGTGCCGCCAACGGTGTACGTGCCGGTGTAGATGCCTGATTGGAAGATGTGACACTGATCCCACACCAGGTCGTCCGCTGCTCGCATCGTGCCCCGGCGCAGGCCGTAGGGCTGTGTTCGTCCCCGGAATGTCAGGTCGAGCCCGATCGCTGCCAGTTTCGGGTCCGCCCAGAGGTGCAGCTCCTCGAACGGCCGGATCACCTCGACTCGGGCGCCGCCCACATCGGTCGTGTGCGGGTCGCCGTCGTAAGGCCGGCTCAGGAGCCCGAGGATCGGCTCGCCACTGACCCTGCCCATCTGGAGCGAGTCCATGACCTCACGGGCGGGATAGTGCGCCATGGTGAAGAACACGACGTCTCCAAGGGCGTCCGGCCGGTGCAGCTCGAAGAAGTAGCTCTCGCGCCAGTGAGGGTTCCGGGTGACCACCTCGGGGAGGAGCTCGGGGATCTGATGGACGAAGTGCTCGTCCATCGCGGTCGGTCGTGCCATGTCAGCGCCGCATCCTACGCGGCTGCCGGCGGTGCCTGCCCGTGCCCACGGGCAGCGGGAGCATCGCTGCTACCTGGCAGCCTGCCGTGCGGGATCGGCGGTGTGCGCGCTCATTCGTCGAGGGCAGATGCCACGATGCCGCCGACCTGCTCGATCTCCAACAAGAACCCGTCGTGACCGGACGCAGACTCGATGACCGTGACCGGTCCGGCGTCGGGGAGCAGCTGCGCCAGCTCGTGCTGTAGCTCGAGCGGGTATAGGCGATCCGAGTCCACGCCCGCCACCGTCACCGGGACGCGTACTCCGGCGAGCGCTCGAACCACCCCACCGCGCCCTCGCCCGATGTCGTGGTGGTTCATGGCCTCGCTGAGGACGACGTAGGTATTCGGGTCGAAACGCTCGGTCAACTTGTCCCCGTGGTGCTGCAGGTAGGACTCGATGGCATATCGCCCGCCTTTGAGCGGGTCCTCCGCCGCCTGGGCGCTCCGCCCGAATCGGCTCTGGAACTCGTGGGCGGTGCGGTAGCTCATCTGGCCGATCCCACGGGCGACGGCGAGCCCGTCCACCGGACGGGTCGGTGTGTCGTAGTAGTCGCCGCCGGCAAACGCCGGGTCGGACCGGATGGCGCGAATCTGGAGTGAGCACAGGGCGATCTGGTCCGCCGTGGCCACGGCCCCGACGGCAAGAACGACGGCCCGGCTGACTCGTTCGGGGTAGGCGACGCACCATTCGAGAACTCGCATCCCACCCATTGAGCCGCCGACGACCGCGGCCCACTGCCCGATGCCGAGCTGATCCGCCAGCGCGACCTCGACCGCGACCTGGTCGCGGATGGTCACCACGGGGAAACGCGAGCCATAGGGAGCGCCATCCGGGCCGGGCGACGCCGGGCCGCTCGTCCCCTGGCACCCGCCGAGCACGTTGGGACAGACGACGAAGTACCGGTCGGTGTCGATCGGCGCACCAGGTCCGATCAGACCATCCCACCATCCCGGGGTGAGATGGCCAGGGACTGCCGGACCGGCCGCGTGGGAGTCCCCGGTGAGGGCGTGAAGGACCAGGATGGCGTTGCCCCGGGCAGGGTTGAGCTCACCCCACGTCTCGAAGGCGACGGTTACCTCCGGGAGCCAACCGCCGCCTTCGAGCGCTAAACCCTTGCCACCATCACCGGCGACCGCAACGAACTGGCGCCGGCCGGGATCGTCACCGGGTCGCCAGACGCCGGGCATCGGTCTCCCGGTCACGCTCCCTTGGCGGCGCGAAACCCAGCCTCGAGGTCGGCGAGGATGTCCTCGATCGACTCGAGCCCGACCGAGAGCCGCACGAGGTCGGGGGTCACGCCAGTCGTGGTCTGCTCCGCCTCGGTCAACTGGGAGTGCGTGGTCGACGCTGGGTGGATCGCCAGGCTCCGCACGTCACCGACGTTGGCGAGGTGGCTGAACAGGTCGAGACCTTCGATGAACCTGCGGCCGGCCTCGGCACCACCCACGATCCCGAAGGCGATGATCGAGCCGCCGCCCTTGGGCAGGTAGCGCTGCTGGCGCTCGTGCCACGGGCTGGAGGCCAGGCCCGGGTACGCCACCCACGCCACCTCGTCCCGTGCCTCGAGCCACTCGGCCACGGTGACGGCGTTCTGCACATGTCGCTCCATGCGCAGGCTGAGGGTTTCTAACCCCTGGAGGAACAGGAAGGAGTTGAGGGGAGCGATCGCCGGACCTGTGTCCCGCAAGTACTGCAGGCGGGCCTTCAGGACGAACCGTGCCGGGAAGAGCGCTTCGGGAAGCTGGCCGAACACCAGACCGTGGTAGCTCGGGTCCGGTTCGGTGAACGCCGGGAACCGTCCACTGTTCTCGTAATCGAACGTGCCGCCGTCCACGATGACGCCACCGATGGACGTGCCATGCCCACCGATGAACTTGGTCGCCGAATGCACGACGATGTCGGTGCCGTGGAGCAGCGGCTGAGCCAGGTACGGCGTCGCCAGTGTGTTGTCCACGACGAGCGGGATGTGGTGCTCATGGGCGACCCCAGACACGCCCTCGAAGTCGAGCACGTCGCCCTTGGGATTGCCAAGGGTCTCGGCGAAGAACGCCTTCGTGTTGGGTCGGATGGCGGCACGCCATGCGTCGAGATCGTCCGGGTCCTCGACGAAGCTGACGTCGATCCCGAGTTTCGGCAGGGTGTAGTGGAACAGGTTGTAGGTGCCCCCGTAGAGCGACGCCGAGGACACGATGTGGCCTCCGTTCTCCGCCAGGTTCAAGAGCGTGATGGTCTCGGCCGCCTGGCCGCTCGCCACTGCCAACGCCGCCACGCCGCCTTCCAGCGCGGCGATCCGCTCCTCGAAGACCGCCTGCGTGGGGTTCATGATCCGGGTGTAGATGTTCCCCAGCTCTTGAAGGCCGAAGAGCGCCGCTGCATGAGCCGTGTCCCGGAAGGTGTAGCTGGTGGTCTGGTAGATCGGAACGGCCCGGGCCCCGGTCGTGGGGTCAGGGACTGCACCGGCATGGATTTGGCGGGTCTCGAAGCCCCAATCGGGCATGGCAGTCACTTCCTTGATCAGGTCCCCGGCGTAGTTGCCGAGAAAGGACTTCGCTGTACAGGTCCAATGCTGACAAATTACATCGGTTTAGACAACTAGCAACTCCAGGACCGGAGCGGTCGAGAATCACCGATCCACGTCATCGACTGTGCCCGAGGGTCCCGCTACCTGCGGCGTGCGATCACCACCGGTCTTGCCCATTGCGCCCTACGCTGGCTCCGTTGGCCCTTGGGTGGCAGTCTTGGACCTCAATGATGGGATGATGGGTATCTCGAGCGATCCTTCCGCCGTACCACATCTTCGTCGTGTCGCGCTCCCCGGCGATCGCACGCTGTCGATTCGCGCCATGGTTGTCTCCGATGCCAACGGGCTGCTCGCGTTGTACGCCGGCCTCGACGAGGACGATCTGTACCGGCGCTTCTTCACGGCCCACGCCCCGCCCGAACGCTTCGTCGAGAAGATGACAAAGGTCGCTGAGCGCGGGGGAATCGGACTGGTCGCGACGGTCGACGGGCGGGACGGCACCAGCAAGATCGTGGCCGAGGCGACCTGCGAGCTGCTCCCAGACGGCGACGCGGAGCTCGGCATCACGGTCGCCAAGGACGCGCGGGGTTGGCTCGGGCCGTACCTGCTCGACACCCTTGTCGAGGAGGCGGCCGCCCGCGGGGTGCGGAACCTGCAAGCCGAGGTCCTGGTCGCCAACCGCCAGATGCTGGCGTTGCTGCGCGCCCGGGGTCTCGCGATCATCGACCACGATGCGCAGCCCGCCATCGTCCGCGTCGCCATCGGCACCACCCGACGCGTGCCATCGTGGCCCGGACCGCACGATCGTCCCCGGCTCCTCGTCGAAGTGCGCGGCGGTTGGTGGCGCACCGAGGCAGCCGCTCGCGCAGCTGGGTTTCAGGTGCTCGCGTGCCCTGGGCCGTCGAAGGGCTGGTCTCGCTGTCCGGCGTTGTGCGGCGAACCGTGCCCACTGGCGGCGGGCGCCGACGTCATCGTCGACGCTCAACCGGGCGAGCTCGGTCGGTCGATCGTCGAGGCCCACCGGCACCTCCACCCCTCGGTCCCCGTCTGCATCGAGCTTCCTCCCGAAGAGGGTGATCTCGACGCTGGCCTCCAGCGGATCCCCCGCGGCGCCGATGACGCCGCCGTCATTGGCATCGTGCAGCGCTTGGCAAAGCGGCCCCCCGGCGAAGTCGGTGACCGTCCGGAGGGGGAGCCGAGCTGACGGCACCGCGTGCTGACCTGCGGTGCGTTCCCGGCCGTAGCCCGATGGACCCAACCAGGAGGTGACGTTCGACCCTGGTGCGCCCAGGTCAGTCTGCGTAGGGTCCGACGTGACGCACCCGCGTTGGCACCGAGTTCGCCAGCCGGCACAAGGAGGACCGCGCGATGCCATGGGAGACGATCCACAAGTCCAGCCAGCACCCTGGTCCGGCCCCGAACATGGCCGACTACGACGCCGAACGCGCCGCTTTTGCTTGGGTGGACGCCCGCCGGGCGCTCGACGGCCTGCCTGACGGTAGGGGTCTCAACATCGCCTACGAAGCGGCCGACCGCCACGCGACCGGCCCGATTCGCGAACACGTGGCTCTGCGCTGCCTCGATCGGCATGGGGGGCGCAGCGACGTCACCTATGGTGAGCTGGCCGAGCGCTCCAGCCGGTTTGCCAGCGTCCTCAGCGCGCTCGGCGTCCACCCCGGCGAACGGGTCTTCGTTCTCATGCCGCGCACTGCGGACCTCTACGTCGCCGCTTTGGGGACGCTGAAGCACCGAAGCGTGCTGTGCCCGTTGTTCTCCGCATTCGGGCCCGAGCCCATCCGCCAGCGCCTCGAGCTCGGCACGGGACGCGTGCTCGTGACCACTCCTACGCTCTACCGCCACAAGCTGGCGCCGATCCGGGACCGACTCCCGGAGCTACGCCACGTACTGCTGGCAGGAGAAACGCCCGCGCCGGGAACGACCGGACCCGAGGGGACGCTCGACTTCGACACCTTGCTTGCCGGCGCCGGCTCCCACTACGAGATCGGGTCCACCGATCCTGAGGACATGGCGTTGCTGCACTTCACGAGCGGCACCACCGGCACCCCGAAGGGCGCCGTCCACGTGCACCAGGCGGTCGTGTCGCACTACGCCACCGGGCGCATCGCGCTCGACCTCCACCCCGACGACGTGTTCTGGTGCACGGCCGACCCCGGATGGGTCACGGGGACCTCCTATGGCATCATCTCGCCCCTGGTCCATGGTGTGACGAGCATCGTCGACGAGGGCGACTTCGACGCTGAGCGCTGGTACAGCGTGCTCGAGGCCGAGGGGGTCACGGTCTGGTACACCGCGCCGACCGCCTTGCGCATGCTGATGCAAGCCGGGGCCGAGGCGGCCCAGGCCCACGACCTCAGTCGCCTTCGCTTCGTGGCCAGCGTGGGTGAACCGCTCAACCCCGAGATCGTCGTGTGGGGCAAGGAGACTCTGGGGCTCGCGATCCACGACAACTGGTGGCAGACCGAGACTGGCGGGATCATGGTCGCAAACTATCCCTGCATGGACATCCGTCCTGGCTCGATGGGCCGACCCCTGCCGGGCGTCGAGGCCACGGTGCTCATGCGCGACGAGCACGGCAGGGTTGTCGTGAGTGGCGACGGCACCGCCGTGGAGGCGGCTCCGGGAGTCGAAGGCGAGCTGGCGCTACGACCGGGCTGGCCCTCGATGTTCCGCGGGTATCTCGGCGACGACGAGCGCTACGCCAAGTGCTTCGCCGGAGGGTGGTACGTCAGCGGGGACTTGGCCCGGCGTGATGAGGACGGCTACTTCTGGTTCGTCGGCCGCGGAGACGACGTCATCAAGTCGGCCGGGCACCTTATCGGGCCATTCGAGGTCGAGTCGACCCTCATGGAGCACCCGGCGGTGATCGAGGCCGGCGTGATCGGCAAGCCCGATCCACTCGTGGGGGAGGTGGTGAAGGCGTTCGTCACGTTGCGCACTGGGTACGAGGCGAGCGAAGACCTCCGCTTGGAGTTGCTCGGCTTCGCCCGCAAGCGGCTCGGGGCAGCGGTGGCCCCTCGCGAGATCGCCTTCGACCAGCACCTCCCCCACACCGAAAGCGGCAAGATCATGCGGCGCCTGCTCAAGTCACGCGAGCTCGGTCTGCCCGAGGGCGACACCTCGACCCTTGGGGCGCAACCATGACCGACGCGACAGATGCTCCTGTGGGTGACGCTGTGGTCGCCACGGCCCTCGCTACCGACCGGGACCACGGTGTCCACCTCCTGCACCAGATGCTACGCATCCGCCGCTTCGAGGAGCGTTGCGTCGAGCTTTACAGCCACTCGGCCATCCGTGGTTTCCTCCATCTCGGCATCGGGGAAGAGGCCTGTGCCGTGGGTGTCATGGAGGCGCTGGGGCCTGACGACGCCGTGGTGACCACCTACCGAGAGCACGGTCATGCCCTGGCCCGGGGCATCTCCATGCGCGCAACGATGGCCGAGCTCGAAGGCAAGGTCGAGGGCTGCAGCCGGGGCCGCGGGGGTTCGATGCACCTGTTCGACGCCGCCACCCGTTTCTATGGGGGGAATGCCATCGTGGGTGGTGGCCTGCCGCTTGCGATAGGACTCGCCCTGGCTGACCGCATGCAAGGGCGCCACCGGGTGACTGCCTGCTTCTTCGGCGATGGGGCTGTCGCCGAAGGCGAGTTCCACGAGTCGATGAACCTGGCCGCCCTGTGGCGCCTCCCCGTGCTGTTCTGCTGCGAGAACAACTTCTTCGCGATGGGGACCGCCCTCGACCGCTACGAGTCGGAGACGGACTTGTCCCTCAAAGCAGCGAGCTACCGGATGTCATCGTGGGAGGTCGACGGCATGGACGTGCTCGCCGTGGAGGAGGCCGCCAGGCACGCCTCGGAGGCAGTGCGCGCCGGCGATCCTCACTTCTTGGAGCTGCGCACGTACCGCTTCCGGGCACACTCGATGTACGACTCCGACCGCTACCGCGACAAGGGCGAGATCGACCACTGGAAGCAGCACGACCCCATCCCGGCCCTCGTGGAGCGACTAGCGGCCAGCGGTGCCTTGGCCGATGGCGATCTCGAGCGCATCGAGGCCGAGGTCGGTGCCGAGCTGGAGGACGCCGTCGCCTTCGCGGAGGCCGGCACCCTCGAACCGGTCTCAGACCTGGAGCGGTTCGTGACCTCCGATCCGGCGCCCACCGAGGAGGCACTGTGAGCACGGTCAGCTACCGCGAGGCCATGCGCGAGGCGCTGCGCGAGGCGCTCCGTCGTGACGAGCGGGTGTTCCTCATGGGCGAGGACGTGGGTCGGTACGGCGGCTGCTACGCGGTCAGCCTCGGCCTGCTCGAGGAGTTCGGGCCCGAACGGATCCGCGACACGCCCCTGTCGGAGTCGGCCTTCGTGGGGGCGGGCATCGGTGCTGCCCTCGCCGGCATGCGCCCAATCGTCGAGATCATGACCGTCAACTTCAGCCTGCTGGCTCTCGACCAGATCGTGAACAACGCGGCGACGCTCCTCTACATGTCGGGTGGACAGTTCAACGTCCCGCTCGTGATCCGCATGACCACCGGTGCCGGCCGCCAGCTCGCCGCCCAGCACTCCCACAGCCTCGAAGGCTGGTACACACACATCCCCGGGATCCGTGTCTTGGCCCCCGCCACCGTGGAGGACGCCCGCGGGATGCTGTGGCCGGCACTGTGTGACCCTGACCCGGTGCTCATCTTCGAGCACGGCACGCTCTACAACACAGAGGGCGAGCTGGCCGACGACAGTGCGGTCGACATCACCACCGCCGCCATACGCCGCCCGGGTGAGGACGTCACGATCATCGCCTACGGGGGCACGCTTCGCACAGCGCTCGGCGCCGCCGAACAGCTGGCGGGCGAGGGTGTGGCGGCCGAGGTGATCGACCTGCGTTGTCTGCGGCCGCTGGATAGCGCGACCATCGTGTCGTCGGCGGCCCGCACACACAGGGCGGTGGTCGTCGACGAGGGGTGGCGCACTGGCAGCCTGTCGGCTGAGGTGAGCGCTCGCATCACCGAGGAGGCGTTCTACGACCTCGACGCTCCCGTGGCCCGGGTGTGCAGCGCCGAGGTGCCGATGCCCTACGCCAAGCACCTCGAGGACGAGGCCGTCCCCCAGGTGGCCGACGTTGTAGCCGCCGTGCAGAGCCTGGGGGGTTGAGTGGGCGACTTCACCATGCCCTCGCTCGGCGCCGACATGGAATTCGGCACCGTCTCGCAGTGGCTCGTCAAGGCCGGCGACGAAGTGCACCGCGGCGACGTCGTTGCCGTCGTCGAGACCGAGAAGTCGACCATCGAGGTGGAGATCTTCGAAAGCGGCGTCATCGACGAGCTCGTTGTGCACGAGGGTGAGCAGGTTCCCGTGGGTGCCGTACTCGCCCATCTCACCGCTCGGGCGCCTGCGGCGGTCCCCGGAGCGCCGCCTGGCCCACCGGCACGCCCCGAAACCCGCGCCCGCCCGGCGGACACTGGCCAAGTTCCCGGAGCGCCGGCTCCTGGCCCGCCGACCGTTTACTCCCCTGTCACGCGTCATCTGGCCGAACGGCTCGGTGTCGACCTGGCGACGCTGTCCGGGAGTGGGCCAAGCGGCGCCGTGACCCGGGCCGACGTGGAGCGGGCGGCAAGCCGGAAGACGGACAAGGCGCCCCGCCCAGGCCAGGCTGGTCGTGGGACGAGCACCGTCGCAGCCGAAGGTCGTCATCCGGCCGAACCGGAGGTGCAGCCCGGGTCCCTGGCCTCCGACCGCGTGCGCTCCTCGCCCCTTGCCCGGCGACTGGCGGCAGACCTCGGGGTCGATCTGTCAGCCCTTCAAGGGACCGGTCCACGCAAGTCGGTGATCGAGCACGACGTGCGTCTCGCCGCTGCCACGACCGCCCCGGAGGCGACGGTGGCCGCGCCGGTACCGGAGGCGGGGGCACCGGCGGCGGAGCCGGAGGCCAGGGCGGCGGCCATTGTGGCGGCGGCCCAGGACCGACAAGCCACGATGCGGCGGGCGATCGGCGCGCTTATGGCACGCTCCAAGCGCGAGATCCCCCACTACTACCTGAGCACCACCATCGACCTGAGCACTGCCGTCTCCTGGCTCGAGCAAGCGAACCTTGACCGCCCGGTGACCAGCCGCCTCGTCCTACCCGTCCTCATGCTGAAAGCCACCGCCCGCGCCGTGGCACGCGTGCCGGAGATGAACGGGTTCATGATTGAGGACGCCTTCGTTCCGAGCGAGCCGGTCCACGTAGGGGTGGCCATCTCCCTGCGCACCGGTGGCGTCATCGCGCCCGCCATCCACGACGCCGACCGGCTCCCCCTCGACGAGCTGATGGCGCAGCTCAAGGACCTCGTGGGCCGGGCGCGCGCCGGCGTGCTGCGCAGCTCGGAGATGAGCGACCCGACCATCACGGTCTCCAATCTCGGCGAGCTTGGGGTGGAGGCAGTGTTCGGTGTGATCTACCCCCCACAGGTCGCCCTGGTCGGCTTCGGACGCGTGGCGGAGCAACCCTGGGCGCAAGGGGGCATGCTCGGGGTCCGGCCGTGCGTCACCGCGACGCTGTCCGCCGACCACCGGGTGAGCGACGGCCACCGGGGCGGCCGCTTTCTCTCCGAGATCGACCGTCTACTCCAGGAGCCCGAGAAGCTATGACCAATGACGACGCACGCCAACTGATCCGCTCGGTCCTGCGCCAAGTCGCGCCGGAGGCCGACCTCGATGACGTCGGAGCAGGCGAGACCCTGCAGGAAGCGCTCGATCTCGACTCGATCGACTTCCTCAATCTTGTCGTCGGGCTGCATGAGAAGACTGGCCTCGAAATTCCCGAGCGGGACTACCCGAAGCTGTCGACCGTCGAGGGGTGCGTCGCTTACCTGACCCAGGCGGGCTGACGCAGCGTCGATGCGGATCGGCTGAGCCACCGCAGCGCGCCATCGACATATCGCCGGCTCAGGTCGAGCGTGCAGAAGCCCATCGAGGCTGCGCCCTCAGGGCATCGCCTCAGCGTGATCGCGCTGGCTGCGCCGGGCAAGGAGCAGGTGGTAGAGGAGAAGCAGTTGCACCACCGCGAGGGGTTCGCTCCGCTCGCCCGAGCGGATCACGCCCAAGCCCTCGGGTAGTTCCTCATCGATGCCGAGAGTCCCCCAGATCGTCTCCTCGACTCGGCGGATCACCGCCCGCGAGGCGTAGGAATGGATGTGGAGGGCGTCGACAGGCTTGCCGTCGTCGTCACGAGCCAGCTTGAGGTGAATCGCCTCGCGCATGTCATCGGTGAGCAGGGCCGACAGGTCAGGGTGGGGGGCTGTCGGCCGCAGCAGCACCGTCGCGCTGAGGGGGCCTTGCTCAGACTCGTGGCGCTCCGCGATCGGGGCGAACCGGACGACGATGTCAGCCCAGCGCCGTTGGGGTCGGATGAAGGCAGCCGACTCGGGCTCCCGCAGCTCGAGGTCGGCGATCACCTGCTCGGGCGTGTAACTGCGGTCCCGGGTGTCGCGCGCCACCTTCCACGCTCGCCGGATGTTCTCGGGCGGGTCGAGGAAGACCTTGAGGTCGAAGCATGCCCGGGACAACGGGCTGTAGAGCGGGAAGAGCCCCTCGACGAGGACGAACTCCTTCGGCTCGACGAGCACGGGCCGCTCGAGGGTCCCGTGCCGGTGGTTGTAGACCGGCTTCAGGATCGGCTCACCGAGGGCGAGCAGCTGGAGGTGCTGCTCCATGATCTCGAGATAGTTGCAGGAGGGGTGGAGCGGCGTGAAGGGGAGCGATTTGCGCTCGGACCGGTCATAGCGGTGGTAGTCGTCGGTGCACATCGACTGGTTGCGGTCTTCGCCGAGCGCCTCGACGAGGCCCCCGGTGAGGGTGGTCTTCCCGGACGCGCTGTCGCCGGCGATGGCGAGCATCACCGGTCGGTTCGCGCCACCCTCGGCGCGGCGCATGATCATGCGTTTCGGACTCATAGCTTGGCCCCTCTGGCAGGGTTGCCGACCTCCTCCAGACCAGCTGCCAGCGCCCGGTCCTTGGCGGCCCGTTCGGCTGGCACCTGCGGCTGGCCGGACCGGCGCGACGGTGTTCAGTCCCAACGCTACGCCCGAACGCCGTGGGCTGCCTCACCCGAGCGAGGGAGCGGGGGGGTGAGCAACACCGATGCCCGCCGTCGAGACACCCGGTCGTAAGCTTGGGCCATGGAGGCGATGCCGTCGGCGAGTCGCCCCATCCGGTTGCTCCTCGTCGACGACCACACCATCGTGCTCGAGGGCCTCACCGCCATGCTTCGCCCGTACGACGAGTCGGTCACCGTCGTCGCGAGCACCACCGATCCGGCCGAGGCTTGCCGGCTCGCCGCGGAGGCCAAGCCCGACGTCGCCCTCGTCGACCTGCGCATGGGAGCGACGACGGGGCTCGAGCTCTGCGAGCAGCTGCTCCGAGTCGCCCCGGCGACGAAGATCGTCTTCCTCACCGTGTACGACGACGAGCAGTATCTCTTCGAAGCGCTGCGTGCCGGTGCCTCCGGCTACCTCACGAAGCAGATCACTGCCGAAGAGCTGCTGAACCACCTCGCCCGTGTGCTCGCCGGCGAGATCGTCGTCGACCCGGCGCTCGCCGGAAGGGTCGCCCTCTCGGCCGCCCGGCTGCAACGCGGGGAGTTCTGGCCCGGAGCCCGTCTCGGCCTCAGCCGGCGCGAGAGCGAGGTGCTCGAGCTCCTCGTCCGGGGGGCCTCGAACAAGGAGATCGCGTCCCGCCTTGTCCTCGGCGAGGAGACAGTGAAGACCCACGTGAGAGCGATCCTGCGCAAGCTCGACGTGTCGGACCGGGCCCAAGCAGTCGGCGCTGCGCTGCGAGAAGGGATCTTCCGCTGACGCCGAAGCACTCCTCCCCGATGGCCGACACGGCCTGGGCGCTCCTCCTTCGTCAGATCATCGATCTGGGGGCCGAGGAACGGAACCTTCGTACCGCGCTGCGCAAGGTGGCCGAGTTCGTGATCACCTCCACCGGCGCCGATGCATGCTTCGTGCACGTGGTTGACCGGGACGCTGAGGAGCTGCTCCTCATGGGCGCCGCCCCTGCTGAGTTCGATGAGGTGGCCGGAACCATCCGCCTGCGGCTCGGAGAGGGGCTCGCCGGCTGGGTCGCCCGCTACGGCGAGGCGACCACCGTCGACAACAAGTGGGAGGACTCCCGCTACCGCTACATCCCAGCTCTCCGGGGTGAGGAGTTCCGCTCGATGGCGTCGGTCCCACTGCGCCGGCCCGCAGGGGTCGTCGGCGTGCTCAACGTGCACTCGCGCGTCGACCACTACTTCGGCGAGGACGACATAGCGAGGCTCCGTGAAGTAGCGAGCCTCCTCGCCGGCATCGTCGAGAACGCCGTGCTCTACGATCGGCTGGCCACACGCGAGGCGGCGCTCGAGCGATCGGCCGCCGACATGATCGAGCTGCAGGAGCTGGATCGCCGGCGCATCGCTGCTGACATCCACGACGGCATCAGCCAGCGGCTCGTCTCCGCCTACTACCATTTGCAAGCCGCAAGGACTCTCTCCGGCGACGACGCCGTGACGAGCCAGGTGGTGACGGCGGAATCACTCGTCTCCGACGCGCTGGCTGAGGCCCGGAGGGCGATCGTCGGGCTCCGTCCCGTCGTCCTGGACGATCTCGGTCTCGGCGCCGCGCTCACGAGCCTGGCGACGTCCCTCGGAGGATCGGCCGAGGTCGAGGTCGAGGTCGACCTCGACGACTGCAGGCTGGCCCCCCATGTCGAGACGGCGCTCTACCGGATCGCCCAGGAGGCGCTGCAGAACGTGGTCAAGCACGCGAACGCCGAACGGGTCGTCGTCACGCTGCGGGACGACGGCGAGACCGTCGAGCTCTCGGTGACCGATGACGGCGTCGGCTACGAGGCCGGTCTCGAGCGGTCACTCGCCTCCTACGGGTTGCCGGGTATGCGCGAGCGCGCTGCCCTCATCGGCGCGCAGCTCCAGATCCGCTCCTCGCCGGGCAACGGCACCACGGTGGTCGTGCGGGCGCCGGCCGCCGCGAGCGGAGGCGACTCGGAGCACGACCGAGCTGCGACGCTCACGCTGAGCGACCGAGCACCCGGCGACCCTCGCTCGTAAGGTCGAAACCCGGCTCGGAACTGGCCATTGAGGCGACGAGGAGGCGCGCCGTCGGGCTGAGGGGCTGGGTCCCATGGCAGACGAGGTGCCACGGGCGCTCGATGGGGGTGCCGGGGCAGTCCCAGACGCTGATCGTGCCCTCCGCCAGCCGGTCCGCCACGGCGTAACGCGAGATCAGGGCAACGCCGAGCCCGGCAGCGACCGCCTGCTCCACTGCGCCGTTCGAGCCGAGGATCATCGTGGGCGGATCGATGGCGAGCCGGCGCAGCAGCTCGTCAGTCGCTTCACGAGTTCCCGACCCCTCCTCCCGCAGCAGCCACGTCTCGTCCCCAAGTTGCCGCGTCGGCACCGGCGGGTCCCCAGGACCCCGAGGCGGCCCGGCGACGATCAGGGTGTTGGCCGCCTGGGCGAGGACTCGCGCCCCGAGCGCGGTGGGCGGGCGGCCGGCGACGACGAGATCCGCCTCGTGGTCGGAGAGCGCTTCCCACACGGTCGTGCGGTTGCCCACGTGCACCCGCACCCCCGCCTCGGGATGCTCCCGCCGGAAGGCGGCGATGAGGGGGAGGAGGAGGCGTTCGGCCGCCGTCGTGACCGCAGCCACCCGGACCGTGCCCCGGGACGGTGCATCGACGCTCGCCGCCGTGACGGCGCCACGTTCCAGCAGCCCGAGCGCCTGGCGAACAGCGGCGGCGAAGACCAGGCCGGCCTCGGTGAGGCGCAGACCACGGCCTTGACGGGCGACGAGGTCCACGCCCAACTCCCGTTCGAGCGAACCGACCGCGGCGGACACCGACGGCTGCGAGACGACGAGTCGCTCCGCAGCGGCCCGGACCGATCCGGCTTCGGCCACCGCCAGAAACGTCCTCAGCTGGGCGAACGTCACACGGCCATTGTCTCATAACCATTTACCTAAGAGATAAGCCAAACATTTTCATAGACATGCAGGACTTTCGGCGCGATGGTGGACGGGTGCACGAGACGAGCGAGATGAACGGGTCGACGGGTAGCGGAGCAGCGTCCGAGCGGAGCCGCTGGAGCGCGGGCGTGCTCTCCTACTCCGACATGGGCTACTGGCGACCGGACTACGAGCCGAAGGAGACCGACGTGCTGGCGGCGTTCCGCATCACGCCGCAGCCAGGCATCGAGCCGTCCGAAGCCGGTGCTGCCGTCGCCGGGGAGTCCTCGACCGCCACCTGGACAGTGGTATGGACGGACCGCCTCACCAACCACGAGCGTTATCAGGGCAAGTGCTACCGGGTCGACCCGGTCCCCGGTTCGCCCGACCAGTACATCGCCTACATCGCCTACGACCTCGACCTCTTCGAGGAGGGCTCGATCGCCAACCTGAGCTCGTCGCTCATCGGCAACGTCTTCGGGTTCAAGGCGCTCCGGGCGCTCCGCCTCGAGGACATCCGTATCCCGGTCGCCTATGTGAAGACCTTCGACGGTCCCCCGCACGGGATCGTCGCCGAGCGGGAGATGCTGAACAAGTTCGGACGCCCGCTCATCGGCTGCACCGTGAAACCGAAGCTCGGCCTGTCGGCACGAAACTACGGCCGAGTCGTCTACGAGGGGCTGCGCGGCGGTCTCGACTTCACCAAGGACGACGAGAACATCAACAGCCAGACGTTCATGCGCTGGCGGGAGCGCTTCTTGTACTGCCAAGAGGCGGTCGAGCGTGCGCAGGAGCGCACTGGCGAGTTGAAGGGCCACTACATGAACGTGACCGCCGGGACGATGGAGGCCATGTACGAGCGGGCCGACTTCGCCAAGGAGCTCGGGTCGAACATCGTCATGATCGACCTCACGATCGGCTACACGGCCATGACCTCGATGTCGAAGTGGGCCCGTCGCAACGGCGTCTTGCTGCACCTGCACCGGGCGGGCCACTCCACCTACACCCGCCAGAAGAACCACGGAGTCTCGTTCCGCGTGATCGCCAAGTGGTCCCGCCTGATGGGCGTCGACCACATCCATGCCGGCACCGTGGTCGGCAAGCTCGAGGGTGACCCCAACAACGTCCGCGGCTACTACGACACGCTCCGGCTGAACGAAGTGCCGACCGATCTCAGCCATGGCATCTACTTCGACCAGTCCTGGGCCTCCATGCCCGGCGTCATGCCGGTGGCATCCGGCGGCATCCACGCCGGCCAGACGCACCAACTCCTCCACTACCTCGGCGAGGACTGCATCCTGCAGTTCGGCGGGGGGACGATCGGTCACCCGATGGGGATCGCAGCGGGTGCAACGGCGAACCGCGTGGCGCTCGAGGCGATGATCAAGGCACGCAACGAGGGCCGCGACATGCTCACCGAAGGCGACGAAGTGCTCCGGGCCGCCGCCCGCCGCAGCCCCGAGCTGCAGGCAGCCATCGACACCTGGGGGGACATCACCTTCGACTACGAGTCGACCGACACCCCCGACGTCGTCGTTACACCGAGCTGAGAGGAAGACGAGTGAAGATCACCCAGGGCACGTTCGCCTACCTGCCCGACCTCACCGACACCGAGATCGAGGCACAGCTCCGCTTCGTCATCTCGAGCGGCTGCGCAGTGTCGATCGAGATGACCGACGACCCGCATCCCCGCAACACGTTCTGGGAGATGTGGGGCCTTCCCATGTTCGACCTCGCTGACCCGGCGGGCGTGATGAGCGAGCTGCAGGCCTGCAGGGCGGCGTTCCCACATCACTACGTACGGATCAACGCGTTCGACGCGAGCGCCGGACGGGAGACGATCGTCCTCAGCTTCCTCGTGCAGCAACCCGCGACCGAGCCCGGCTTCCGCCTCGAGCGCCAACACGCGCCCGGTAGGACGATCCGCTACAGCGCCACGGCATATGCCCTCGATCGGCCGAGCGGTGAGCGGTACGCCTAAGGGTTTCCAGATGCCGCGTCCAGGTGTCGCCGCCGCTCCGGCGGCCGGGGACGCCGGGCCGGACGCCGGGCCGGACGCCGGGCCGGACGCCGAGCCGGACGCCGAGCCGGTCCCCGAGCGGCAAATGGCCGACGGCGACGAGATCGACCTCGACCGGGCACGATCCGAGCTCGGGATCGAGCGGGCGCTCGAGCAGCTGGACCGGGAGCTCGTCGGCCTCGTGCCGGTGAAAGCCCGGCTCCGCGACGTGGCGTCGCTCCTCCTCGTCGATCGCCTTCGCTCCGAGCTCGGCCTGCGTACCACTCGCCCGAACCTCCACATGTCCTTCACCGGGCCACCCGGTACCGGCAAGACGACGGTCGCCACGAAGATGGCGGAGATCCTTCATGCACTCGGCTACCTGCCGACCGCGCATCTCGTGACGGTCAGCAGAGAGGACATGGTCGGCCAGTACGTCGGCCACACGGCGCCCCGGACGAAGGACGTCCTCAAGCGGGCGATGGGTGGGGTGCTCTTCATCGATGAGGCCTATGCCCTCCACCGGCCTGAGAACGAGCGGGACTACGGGCAGGAGGCGATCGAGATCCTCATGCAAGTCATGGAGGAGCAACGCGACCGGCTTGTCGTCATCCTCGCCGGCTACGGCGACCGGATGGAGCGGTTCTTCGCCACGAACCCGGGCCTGCGCTCCCGCATCGCCCATCACATCGACTTCCCGCCGTTCACGGTCGACGAGCTCGTCGAGATCGGCCACCGTGCCCTCGCCGAGCAAGGCTACGAGCTGGCGCCCGAAGCCGAGGAGGTCTTCCGCCGGTACGTCGAGCTCCGGAGCGCCAAGCCACATTTCGCCAACGCCCGCAGTATCCGTAACGCCCTCGAGCGCGCACGGCTGCGCCAGGCGACCCGTCTCGTCGATGCCGGCGGCCGGGTCGGGCGGGCGGAGCTCCGCCGGATCGAGCCGCCTGACCTACTCGCCAGCCGAGTCTTCCTCGAGGACGAGGACGGCCCGAGCCGGTAGCAGGCCGGCGGCGCGGACAGCCGGCCCTCACCGGCACGCTGCCCAGCTCATCGACTCGCGCAACCGCTGGACCAACCATCTCAGCCGTTGCTGACTCGACAGTCCGCGCATGCGCTAAATTATTCCTCAGATGCACGAACTAATTCCGGAGTGAGCGGTCAGCCATAAGGGGGAGCCGTGAGCGAAGGCACCGGAGGTGGCCGGGAGGTGCTGGCGACGGGCCGCATCTTCCCGGAGACCGGGACGTCATGGGAGTTGCCGCCGCACCGGGATCAGCTTCCGCAACAGCTCGTCCGCCGGGCCAACGAGCGCCGCGTCTTCCATCTGCTGAGGCAACGAGGCCCCATCTCGCGCTCCGCCCTCGTCAGGGCCACCGGCCTCAGTGCTCAGTCGGTCAGCGTCATCATCCGGCGTCTGCTCGAGCAGGGTCTCGTGGAGGAGACCGGAGTCGAGCCGCAACAGGGAGTCGGGCGACACCCGATCGGCGTGAGAATCCGCCCTGAGGGAGCGCTGGCATTTGGGTGTGTCATCGAGCGGGACCAGATCGACGGTGCCTGGATCGACCTCAGCGGCGCGCCGGTTGTCCAGGACACGGTGGGTTGCCCGCAGGGCGAGGAGCCTGAGCGGACCATCCAGCGAGTGGAGGAACTGTTCGATCGGGTGTCCGAAGCTGCCGGTCTGCCAAACAACGAGAGCAGGCTGCCAGCGATCGGCCTAGGGCTGCCGGGTCCGATCCATCCGGAGAGCCAGGCGTTGGTGAATCCACCCAACTTTCCGCGCTGGGAGGGTGTCGATCCCCGCACGCTCTTCTCGGCGAGCTGGAAGCTGCCGATCTTCTGCGAGAATTCCGCAACGGCTGCCGCGTTGGGCGAGGCCTGGCAGTTACGGACTGAGTTCGACAACTTCCTCTACTGCCACTGGGGCGTCGGGATCGGCGGTGGCCTCGTGATCGACCTCGAGACCTATCGGGGAACGACCGGGAACGCGCTCGAGCTCGGGCATGTGCCGGTGGTGGCCGACGGGGCCCAGTGCGGTTGCGGTGGGCGCGGATGCCTGGAGGCAGAGGCATCCGTTGCAGCGATCTGCCGGCAAGCAGCCGAGCTCGGTCTCGGGGACGACTTCGATCGCCTCGTCGAAGCGGCCCCCGGCGAGCCACGCGTCGCTGATCTCCTGACTCGGGCAGGACGCCTTCTCGGCCAGGCGCTCGTCGGTGCGGTCAATCTGTTCGACGTCGATGCGGTTGTCCTCGGCGGCCACCATTTCCAGGACGTGACCGCGTGGCTGCTGCCCCCGGTGGAGGCTGCGGTGCCGCGACTCGCCATCCGCCGGGGGGTGAGGCCGGTCACCGTCCTGTATTCGACACTCGGCGAGGCTGCCGGCGCCGTCGGCGCGGCCAGCGTCGTGTTCGACAAGCTCCTGCCCTCAAGCCCGCCGTTCGTCCCCTCCTACGCGAGGGGCTCAGCATTGGATCGTCATGCCGGGCGAGCGTGAACCGTCGGCGACCGACCTGATCTGGTCAGAGCTGTACGAGAGCTACCCCGAGATGCATTCGTGCGCCGAACCGATTTCCGAGGCGTGGCACCTGTTGCGCAACGTGCTGTACGCCGACCACCGGGTGCTCGTTTGTGGCAACGGCGGGAGCGCGGCGGACAGCGAGCACATCGCCGGCGAGATGGCCAAGCCGTGCGCGCTGGCTCGACCCTTGAGCACCGACGTTCAAGCCGCCCTGCGTGAGGCAGGAGACGACGGTTACCTCGCCGAGCGCCTGCAAGGCGGGTTTGCGGTGATTCCACTCGTGAGTCAAGCCGCCCTGATCACGGCGATCGCCAACGACCAGGGAGCCGATCTCGTCTTTGCTCAGCAGGTCATCGCCTACGGCAGGCGCGGCGACCTGCTCTGGGCGCTCAGCACGTCTGGCCACTCGCCCAACGTCATCCACGCGCTACGGACCGCAAAGGCAGGAGGAATGCACACGCTCGGGCTCAGCGGTCCGACCGGCGGCGCGATGGCAGCGCTGTGTGACTCGATCGTCCGGTTGCCTGGCCAGACGGTGTCGGCGATCCAGCACTCCCACCAGCTCGTGTACCACGCGCTGTGTCTCGCAATTGAGGCAGAACGGTACGCCTCGGGGCCCGCGCCCGGCAGCCGGTTCTCCCGAGACACGCCCGGGATTACCTCAACTGGAAGGCGACGAACATGAAGGGGATCCGATGAAACCTCCACGAATGCTGCTCTCCGGTGGCATCTCGATCCTTGCTGCGGCGCTGATCGCCGCGTGCAGCAGCTCCACGACAACCGAGACCTCGAGCCCGGGCCCGGGCTCGAGCTCGGGAGCGCCACAGACCCTGACGGTCGCGTACTGGACCAACTTCGACACACCGGGCACGAACGCCACGCCTGATCTCATCAAGGTGGCTGCGGCCGAGTTGGCTAGACAGCACCCCGGTGACAAAGTCGTGCTCGACCCGATCACCACCGACTCCGAGTCCACGTACTACGCCAAGATCGACCTGGCACAGCGCAGCCCCTCCACAGCCCCGGACGTGGTCATGGAGGACTCATTCCTAATCGGATCGGACGCCAGCGCCGGCTACATCCAGCCCTTGCCTCAGCTGGCGAAGTGGTCCGGATGGTCACAATTCCCAACGGCGATGCGCGACATCGTGACGTACAACGGTCAGGTCTACGGCGCCATGAACAGCACGGATGTCCAGCTGATCTACTACGACGCCGGCCTGTTCCGGAAGGCGGGCCTGCCCGTCCCATGGCAACCGCAAAGCTTCGCGGACATAGTCTCGGCCGCGAAGGCCTTGAGTGCCCACGACCCGGGGGTCACCCCGGCATGGCTGTACACCGGAACTCCACTCGGCGAGGCCTCCTCCTTCAGGGGCTTCGAGGTGTTCCTCGACGGTACCCACGACCGGATCTACGACGCCACGACGAAGAAGTGGGAGATCTCCGGCCCAGGCTTCACGGCCACGTGGAACCTCCTCGCCGCCATGCGAGCATACGAAGAGCCTGAGTCCGATTGGTCGAACCCCAGCGCCTCCGCCACCGTCGACCTGGGCCTGATGCCCACACAGAAGGTGGGAATGGTCTTCGACGGCAGCTGGGTGTCAACGCTCTTCGTGAAGGGCGGGCTGAAGCCGTGGCCGGCATTCTTCTCCGCCTACCAGGTTGCCAAGCTCCCCACGGACGGTCTCGGGAGCTACACGGACCAGTCCGGCGGATTCGCCTGGTCGGTCGCCAAGTTGTCAAAGAACCCGACTCTCGCTGTCGACCTGATCGAGGACTTGTCCGGTGCCTCCAACATCGCGACGTTCGACGCCAAGGACGGGAACCTGCCACCCCGTTCGGACGCGATCAGCCAGCCTGCGTGGATCCAGGAGAACAAGATCGACCCGATTCTCACGTTCTCGTCCAAGCTGCTCGCCTACACGAACTACCGCCCCAACCTTCCCGACTACCCGCAGATCTCCAACGAGATCGCCGCCCTCACCGGTGACATCTCCTCCGGATCGATGACTTCGGCACAGGCGGAGCAGGCGTACACGGCCAAGGTGACCCAGATCGTCGGTGCGAGCCGCGTCGAGGCGATGACGAGTTGACAACCCTCGTCACGAAGCGATGCAAATGCCGACGCCGGTGAGGCTCGGCCACGGAAGGGATCACGGTGGCTAGCGCCGCGTTGGACGCCTCGTCCGGCGGGCTCGCCCGTCGAGCCCGCCGGACGAGGCTGACCGGTCGGAGTCGACGACGCCTGACCGGAGTCACCATGGTGGCTCCGCTCGTCGTCGTCGTGCTGGCGTTTCTCGGATGGCCGATCATCTGGACGCTCGTGCTCTCGCTCACGAACATGACGATCACCGGCCCAACGGCCACGCACTACCAGTTCATCGGCCTCGCCAACTATCGGGAGCTCTTCGCCTCCGGCAGCGGGCTCGTTCAGTCGATCCTGCTCAGCCTGTACTACCTGGTGGCGTCGGCCTACATCGGCCAAGCCGTGTTCGGGTTCGTCCTCGCCTACCTCATGCTGCGGTGCACCCAGACTGTACGCAAGGTGGTGGGCTCGATCATCATCATCTGCTGGCTCGTCCCGGAGATCATCGCGGCCTGGATGTGGTTCGCGCTGCTGAGCGACGGGGGCACGCTGCAACAGGGCCTGCACGCTGTCGGCATCCCGTATCAGACGTGGTTGATCAGCCACCCGATGATCTCGGTCAGCCTCGCCAATTCGTGGCGGGGCGTGGCCTTCTCCTTCCTGCTCTTCTCAGCCGCGCTGTCGGACGTCCCGGCTGAGCTGCTCGACGCCGCCAAAGTCGACGGGGCGAACTCGTGGCGGCGCCTGCGGAGCATCATCATCCCGCTTCTCTCCACGACGATCCTCGTCGACTTCGTGCTCATCACGCTCGGCACGCTCAACGACTTCACGCTCATCTTCGCGATGACCGGTGGCGGGCCCGGAACGAGCTCGAACGTGCTTTCGGTCTTCATGTACCAACAGGCATTCGTCACCTTCCAGCTCGCGTACGGGACGGCCATCGCCGTCGTGCTGCTCCTTGTCGGCGCCGTCTTCTCCGTCATCTACATCCGGACGCTGCGCCGTCAGGGTGCCCTCAATCTCGTCCGATGAACCGCCAGGTCGAGCCGTGAGCAACGCATCCGTCGCCCGCAGGCTGCCGTCAGTCGTCATGTCGCTGATCGGCGCCGTCTTTCTCGTGCCGTTCATCTGGCTCGTGGTCGTAGCGTTCCAAGCCCACGGCTCGTTGCAGATCAGCGGTGGAGGTGGTTTCACTCTCTCGCATTTCGCGACCGTGCTGCACGGGGGCTCGTTCGTCTCGGCCTTCGGGAACTCGCTCTATCTCGCGGTCGGCACGACGGTCTGCACCACGGTGATCGGCATCCTCGCCGCCTATCCCCTCTCGCGTTTCGGATCCCGGGCCCAGGAGTACTTCGTGTACGTGCTCGTGTTCCTCACGGGCCTGCCCATCATCGCGATCATGATCCCTACCTACGACTTCTTCGTGACGCTGAACTTCATCAACTCCAAGTTCTGGACGGTGTGGTTCATGACCGCAACGGCGTTGCCGTTCGCCACCTGGATCGCCCGGAGCTTCATCGACGCCGTACCCCGGGAGCTCGAAGAGGCGGCATGGATCGATGGGACGAGCCGGCTGGGCTCGCTCCGCCGCATCGTAGTCCCGATGATCGTTCCGGGCCTGTGTGTCGTCGCCGTCTACACCTTCGTCAATGCCTGGAGCGACTTTTTCATCCCCTACATCCTCCTCCAGGGGACGAACAACCCTGCATCGGTCACCATGTACAGCTTCTTCGGTCAGTACGACGTCAACTACAGCGACGTGGCCGCGTTCGCCCTCATGTACTCGCTACCGCCGGTGGTCCTCTACCTGATCGTGACCCGATGGGTCGGGCAGGGGTTCGCGCTCCACGGAGCGTTGAAGGGCTAGGACATGCCAACCGATCCGACAGACGAGGGCGCGGTGGATGGACGGCGGCCGCCGTTCTCCCACGAGCTGCACATGATCGGCAACGCCCATATCGATCCCGTCTGGGTGTGGGACTGGCGCGAGGGCTTCGGCGAGATCTGGGCGACGTTCCGATCGGCCCTCGACCGCCTGGCTGAGTACCCGGATGCCGCCTTCACCGCCAGCTCTGCCGCTCACCACGCCTGGATCGAGCAACACGACCCCGCGATGTTCGAGGAGATCCGGGCGGCCGTATCCGAGGGACGCTGGTGCATCGTCGGCGGCATGTGGGTCGAGCCCGACTGCAACATCCCCTCGGGCGAGTCGATCTGCCGCCAACTCCTGCTCGGCCAACGGTTCTTCCGGCGGGCGTTTGGTCGGGCCGCCCGAGTCGGGTACAACCTCGATTCCTTCGGGCATGCTGCGGGACTTCCGCAGCTCCTCGCCCGTAGTGGCCTCGACTCCTACGTCATGATGCGACCGGGTGCGTCCGAGCTTGATCTGCCGGCGCACGCGTTCCGTTGGCAGGACGCGAGCGGCAACGGTGTCGCCACCTACCGGATTCCCTTTGACTATGGAACTGACTCAGCAGGTGACCTCGTCGAACGAGTCTCACAGGTCGCCGCCATCGCCGAGGCGGAAGGCACGCCCATGATGCTCTTCTACGGCGTCGGCAACCACGGGGGCGGCCCCACCCAGGCCATGCTCGACGAGATCGACCGCATCCGTGCCGCCAGCGAGTCGGTGCTCTACGGCGATCCCGATCGCTACTTTGCCGCCTTGGCCGCCGAGCGGACCCCGTTGCCGCTGGTCTCGGGCGAGCTACAGCACCACGCTGTCGGGTGTTACTCAGTCAGCGCTTGGGTGAAGGCTGCGAACAAGAGATCCGAGACCGCACTGCTCGATGCCGAAAGCCTCGAAGCCGTCGCCTGCCGGCTCGTCGGTCGCCCGGCTTCCATCGAGGAGCTGCGACGTGCCTGGCAGGAGCTTGCGCTCTGCCAGTTCCACGACGTGCTTGCCGGTACCTCGAGCTCGGCTGCGTACCGGACGATACGCAGCCGATTCGGCTACGTCTCCACGATCGCCGACCGGCTCACCACGAATGCTTTGTACGAGTTGGCTCACCGCGTCGACACCAGGATCGACGGCATCGGCGCGACGGAACGCACGTCGCTCTGGTCGGACGACGAGCGTGGCGGTAGCCCGTATCTCGTCTACAACCCGCTCGCCTGGCCGGTGCGCCAGCTGGTGACGGTACCCCGCAGCGCCGCCCGGCTGCTCGACAGCTCCGCCCGCGAGATACCCAGTCAGGCCGTCGCCTCGGGCGAGGTGACGGTGTACCCCTCCCACTCGCTCGTCTCCGTGGACCTCGAGCCACTGGGCTATGAGGTCGTCCGGCTGCAAGGGGGACGCTGGCGGCAACCCGAGGCGCTAGGCCCGGTGCCGGTGCCGGAGATCGAGAGCGATTACCTGCGGGCCGTCGTTGACAAGAGCACTGGCGCCATCGCGACCCTCGTCGACCTTCGCTCCGGAAGGGAGCTCATCGGGCCCGGGGGCATCCGCCCGGTGGTTATCGCCGATGAGAGCGACACTTGGTCGCACGACGTGTCTCGGTACGAGGCAGAACCTACGCCGTGCACGTTCCAGGGTTGGGAGCTGGTCGAATGCGGGCCGCTGCGATGGATGCTGCGGCTGCGCTTCCACTCAGGAGGGTCGTCGGTGATCGAGGACCTTTCGCTGTTCGAATCGGCGCCGTTTGCGCAACTTCGCCTGCGAACCGAATGGTCGACGCCCCATTGCGTCCTCAAGCTGCTCATGCCGTGGCGCTTCGGGCCCGGCATGGTGACGGTGTCCGGCGCCGCGTACAGCCACCAAGTCCGGGCGGCGACCGGTGAAGAGGAGCCCATGCAGGGCTGGCTCGACTGCTACGACACCGACGCCAATTACGGGATCGGCATCACGACGGACCACCTCCACGGCTACGACGCCAGCGACCAAACCGTCCGGCTCACGATCCTGCGCAACCCTCTGGCCGCCGACCACGGAGGCCGCTGGGCTGTCCGGCCGGGAGAGGACTACCTCCTCACCGATTCAGGAGCCCACGACGCCAGCATCAGGATCCATCCCCACGCCGAGGACTGGCGCGCAGCCGATCTTCCCGCCCGTGCAGACGAGCACGCCCGTCCGCCGATCGTCATCGCGGACACCCATCACGGTGGCGCTTTGCCGGCCAAGGGCGCCTTTTTGCGGGTCGACCCGCCGCGGGTGGCGGCGATTCGAGCCGTGAAACGCGCCGAGAGCGGCGAGGGCGTCGTGCTGCGCCTCGTCGAGACCCACGGCGAGGCGGTATCGCTCGCTGTCGGTGGCGAGCTGCTCGGTCGCCAGGTTGCCGTCTCGCTCGCCCCCTACGAGGTGCAGACGCTCTTGGTACCGGACGACGGGGCCGCCCCGCCTCGGCGAGTCGATATCGCTGAGTTCGACCTGCCGTCGCCAGAAGGAGCGGGCTAATGGCGACGATCAGCCTCGAAGCAGTCCACAAGACGTACCCGAACGGGTTCGAAGCCATCAAGGGCATCGATCTGTTCGTGTCCGAGGGTGAGTTCATGGTGCTCGTCGGTCCGTCCGGGTGTGGCAAGACGACGTTGTTGCGAATGGTCGCAGGGCTGGAGGAGATCTCCTCGGGTGTCCTCCGCATCGGCGACACGGTCATGAACGAGGTCGCTCCGAAGGACCGGGACATCGCCATGGTGTTCCAGAACTATGCGCTCTACCCGCACATGACGGTCGCGCAGAACATCGGCTTCGCGCTCAAGCTCCGCAGGATGCCACGACCGGAGATCCGCCGGCGGGTGGAACAAGCCGCCGCGCTCATGGGCCTCACCGAGTTCCTCCAGCAGAGGCCGGGTCAGCTCTCGGGAGGTCAGCGGCAACGAGTGGCCATGGGAAGAGCGCTCGTGCGCGAACCAGTCGCTTTCCTGATGGATGAGCCGCTCTCGAACCTCGATGCCCGACTCCGCGTCCAGATGCGGGCAGAGATCAGTCGGCTGCAGCGGCGCCTTGGGGTGGCGACGATCTACGTCACTCACGATCAGACCGAGGCGATGACGATGGGTGATCGCGTGGCGGTGCTGCGTGCCGGCACCGTGCGTCAGTGCGATGTCCCCCAGCAGCTCTTCGATCGACCGGCAGACCTCTTCGTCGGCGGCTTCATCGGGTCGCCGGCAATGAACCTGTACAGAGCAGGACTCGGATCGGGTGCTCGGACGCTGCGGTTGGGCTCCCAGACGATTGACCTGCCAGACTCCCTCGTTCGCGTTCGGCCGGGCCTGGCGGACCACTGCGACGCAGAGGTGATCGTCGGCTTCCGCCCCGAGTACCTCCGGATCGGCGGTGAGGCGGACAAACCCGGTTTCATTGCAGAGATCGATATCATCGAGCCGCTCGGATCAGAGCTGCTGGTGCACTTCAGCCTCGATGCCGTCAGGGTGACGAGCGAGGAGGGTGAAACCGGAGAGCCGCCGGCACTCGGCTCCGCCGGGTTCGGGATCGCGAAAGTACCCGCCCCTGGCATGACCATGCCGCGACCGGGGGAGCGCTTGCCCTTTGTGTTCCCACCCGACCAGATCCATTTCTTCGATCCGGAGAGCCATCTGGCAATCTGGCAGTGACGAGATCCTCGTCCTCCTATCGGCGCGGTGGCGAGGCAACGCTACTCACCGGTCAGGCGCGGCTCGGACCTGCTGCTGCGTACCAAGGTAGATCCTCAGCCGGCGTTGTGGGAATCGCTGCTCCCCGAGGAGTTCCGCCGCCTGCCGCCTGGGCTTTCCGCCATCGACACCTTCCTGGACGACCGGTGCTCTTCGAGCCTTTCGTCCCGTACTTCGATCCGCGAAGATGGTTTCGTGGCAGTGGGGTGTCATGCTCAACTGTCGTATTTCCGGGCGAAGCAGCTACGAGGACACGGAGGATCGGTTGATCGAGAAGTTCGCCCGGCTCACCAAGCGATGACGCCCCAGAATGTCGGTCACGCCTGCAGCCCGTGGCTCACCAGAGGAGCCGCCGTGTCTCGGGAGGCAGCGACAGCGCGCTCAGGAGCTGCGTTCGCCGTAGTCGCCGAAGGGGCGGTCGCGTTCGCGCACGGCTTGGCGCCAGCCGACCTCTTGCGCCCTGCCCACGAAGTCGAGTCCTTCTTGGGTGTGCCGGGCGACGCCGTCGAAGATGAAACCGAGCAGGCGACTGGTGTCTGGCTGGTATTGATGCCGGGCGACGTCGTTGAGCAGCCACTTCATCATCTGGAGTTGGTTGAGCGGTAGCGATGCCATCCGGTGGGCGAGGGCGCCAGCTCGATCTGCCAGTTCGTCGTCGGGCACGCATTCGAGGATCATCCCGGCATCGGCGGCCTCTCGGGCGCTCAGCTCGTCGCCGGTGAAGAGGTAGCGCTTGGCTCGCTCGAGCCCGAGGCGGGCGACCCACACCCAGGGTGCTTCGGGGACCCCCCAGACTCGGGCCGGTGGGTAGCCGAAGCGGGCGGATTCACCGGCGATGATGAGATCCGCGTTGAGCACCATGTCGGTGCCGCCGGCGATGCACCAGCCCTGCACGGCAGCGAGCGTGGGCTTGGAGATCGAGTGGAGCTTGGCGAAGGTGTTGCCGAAGACGCCGATCATCCGCACGTCGGCGACGCTGTCCCAGACCCGGCCCTTGGCACCGTCGTCGCTGGTCTGCGAGACCGTCGACCAGTCCAGACCGAAGCCGGCGCAGAACGCTCGGCCCTCTGCACGCACAAGGACGACCTTGACCTGGTTGTCGGCTTCGGCTTGGTCGACGGCTGCGTCGAGCTCGTTCCGCAGCGTCACGGTGATCGTGTTGAGCTCGTCGGGGCGGCAGAGCACGAGGCTACGGACGGCCCCGTCGTCCTCGACCCGGATAGCTGTGCCCATGATTCAGACTCCTGTTCCGTCATACAAGTGATGGTTCGAGCCGGGCCGCGCCCGGCTCGCAGCACTCCTCCGGTTCAATCCATATCGTGACACTGGTGCTGGCAGGCCCGCGGATCTCCGCGACGAGACGATCTCAGCTTGCTTAGCCGCCGGCTGGCGTCTGTGTGCTCGGTCGGTGACGTGTCGGCCCGTGGGCTTCGGCAGCCACCACTGGGTCATCATCACCCTGTGTGTCGGGGGTGCCCAGGAGGACTACGACTTCCACACCGAAGTGTGGAGCTGAAGAGCGTCAAGAAGAAGGCCCTCTACGACGGCGACGCACCCATCTGCCACCTCTACTACGGCGACGATCAGGTCCTCGAGTCGACCCTCGAGGGCTGCAGCGCCCGGCTCAGCGCCGAGAAGCCCGATCGTCTGCGCTTCGAGGTGGGCGATGGTGGTTCCGGCCCGATCGTGACTTCGTCGCCGAGCAGGGTCTCGACCAAGCGGGCCGGATGTCGAAGAAGGGATCGTGCACCACACAGCCTTCCAGGTGGCCGACTACGGCGTGCAGTCGGCCGTGAGGTGTCACCTCGAGGGGATCGGTTCTACTGACGTCTCGGAGCGCAAGGACCGTGGCCACTTCGACCACCCGGGTCGGCCCGGCCCGCCTCGGCGTGGTCAGCCCGTTCGTCATCATGTGAGAGGTGCTCGGCTGGCGCCGATCCTCGCAGCGCTCCTCCCGCGTCTCGACCCCGAAAATGCCATACTCCCCGCTTGTGAAGAGCGACGACGGCAACTCGGCGCTGGAGGTCGCCGGCGTCAGCGTCCGCTTCGGCGGCCTGTCGGCCCTCGACGACGTCAGCCTGTCGGTCCGGCCGGGGGAGATCGTCGGCCTGATCGGGCCGAACGGTGCCGGCAAGACGACGCTGTTCAACGTCATCTGTGGCTTCGTCCGGCCCGACGCCGGCTCGATCTCGATCAGCGGCAGGTCGCCGCGGCGGGTCCGACCGCACCAGCTCACCAGGCTCGGGGTCGCCCGCACGCTGCAGGGCGTCGGGCTCTGGCCGCACCTCACGATCGCCCACAACGTCATGACGGCGATACACCACGAGTCGAAGGGCGACCTCGTCTCGGCGATGCTCGGCCTGGGGCGCTCGTCGCGCGACGAGCGGCGCCTCCACCAGCGGGCCATGGACGCCCTCGGTCGTCTCGAGATCGCCGAGTTCGCCGAACGGCTGCCGACGATGCTGCCGTACCCCGTCCAGAAGCTCGCCTCCCTCGCCCGCGCCCTCGTCACCCAACCGGACCTCCTGCTGCTCGACGAACCGGCGAGCGGTCTGTCGGAGGCCGACATCGAGAAGCTCGGAAACCTCGTACAAGGGCTGCGCAGCGAGATGGCGGTGCTCGTCGTCGAGCACCACATGGATTTCGTCATGGGTCTGTGCGACCGCATAGTCGTGCTCGACTTCGGCAAGGTGATCGCCACGGGCAGCCCCGACGAGGTGCGCGCCGACCCCGCCGTGGCGAAGGCATACCTCGGCGAAGAGGTGGCGACGTGAGCGGCCCGCTCGCTATCGAAGACCTGAGCGCCTCCTACGGGCCGATCCGGGCGCTCAACGGCGTGAGCTTCAGCGTGCCCGAGGGCACCATCACCGCTGTGCTCGGGGCGAACGGCGCCGGCAAGACGACGCTTCTACGAACCATCATGGGCCTTGTGCACCCGGAACGGGGGGCTGCTCGATACGGCGAAGTCGACCTCACCCGCATCGAGGTCGCCGAGCACGTCCGCCACGGCGTCGCCCACGTACCCGAAGGGCGGGGTGTCATCGTTGAGCTCACCGTCGAGGAGAACCTCCGGCTCGGTGGGCTGTTCCGGCGGGATCGGGCCGGCATCCGCCAGTCGATCGGCGAGGTGCTCGAGCTGTTCCCGTCTCTCGCCGAGCGGCGGCGGCGCTCTGCTCACACGCTCTCGGGGGGCGAGCGCCAGATGCTCGCCATCGGGCGGGCGCTCGTCGCCCGGCCGCGGCTGCTGCTCCTCGACGAGCCGTCGCTCGGGCTCGCGCCCCGGGTGACGGCCCAGATCATGGAACTCCTCCGTCGGCTCGTGGCCGAGCAGCGCCTGACCGTTCTGCTCGTCGAGCAGAATGCCCGCAGTGCCCTCTCGGTCGCCGACCGGGCGGTCGTGCTCGCCCTCGGGAAGGTCGTCATCGACGACACCGCTACCGCCGTCGGCGCGCACGACTCACTTCGCCACCACTACCTCGGGTACTGAAAGGGGGTACTGGATGAGGCTCTTCGTCAACTACACCCTCGTGGGAGTGACCCAGGGCTTGGTCTACGCCGCCGTCGCCCTCGCGCTCGTCCTCGCCTGGCGCTCGACTCGAATCCTGAACTTCGCCCAAGGCGCCATGGCCATGATCACGACCTACATCGCCGCCACGCTCCTCGAGCACTCTGTCGGGTATTGGGAGGCGTTCATCGCCGCCATCGCCGCAGGTCTCGTGATCGGCGCTGTGACCGAGCGCCTCGTCATTCGCCCCGTCGAGGCTCGCAACCCGCTCAATGCCGTCATCGTTGCCATCGGCGTGCTGATCTTCCTCGAAGCGCTCGCAGCCGCCATCTGGGGCTCCGTCGAGCGGGGGTTCCCTGCCCCCTTCTCCCTCGTCGGCTACAGGGTCGGCGGCCACGGCATCGAGCTTGCCCCCTTCGACGTCTTCGTCATCGTGGCGGTGCTCGTGATGATGGCGCTCCTGCTGGCGCTCTTCCGCTTCACGGCGCTCGGGCTACGCATGCGGGCATCGGCGTTCTCACCCGAGGTAGCCGGCATGCTCGGTGTTCGGGTGAAGCGCCTGTTGACGCTCGGCTGGGCACTGGCGGCGGCGGCGGGCGCCTTGGCGGGTCTGTTCGTGGCGCCGAGCGTGTTCCTCTACCCGCAGAACATGGACTCGGTCCTCATCTTCGGGTTCACCGCCGCCATCATCGGCGGCCTCGAAAGCCCGCTCGGCGCCTTGGCTGGCGGTCTCGTCTCTGGCCTCGCCTGGTCGTACGTCGGGGGCTACATCGGGCCGTCCTTCCAGGCAAGCGGCGCCGTAGCCCTGCTCGTCGTCGTCCTCATGGTGCGGCCGTCCGGGTTGTTCAGCTCACCCCAGGCGAGGAGGGTCTGACATGGCCGGGGTCGTCGCCGAGCCGGACCCGGGCGCCACGGCACCGGCGGCCGAGGCGGAACCGACCGCGGCGCCGCCCGGGCGCTCGGGTCCGGCGTGGCTCCGTCGCCTCCGCCTCCCGACCCAGCCGTTCTTCCGCCACGGCCTGTTGGCGGTCCTTGGCGGCGTCGCCTGCTACCTGCTCTCGGTACAGGTGTCGAGCTTCGCCAACTTCAACATCGCCGAGGTGGCCGCGTACACCGTCGTCATCGCCGGCTTGGCGCTGCTCGTCGGCGGCACGGGGCAGATCTCGCTCGGCCACGCTGCATTGATGGCAGTAGGCGCCTATGCCTACGCGGACCTTGAGTCCCACAACAAGCACCTCCCGCTCGCCGTCGGGCTCCTCCTCGCCACCGCTCTCACCGCCGCCGCCGGCGGCATTGTCGGCGCAGCGGCCGCCCGCCTGCGCGGCCCCTACCTCGCCGGCGTGACGCTCGCCCTCGGCCTTGCCGTGCCGCAACTGGCCGACCACTACTTCTCGAGCGACCAAGGTATCCCCATCAGCTTCACGCCGCCCTCCACCGTCGAGGCGAACCACTGGCTCGCCTGGATCTGCCTGCTCTCGGCCCTCATCGTGCTCTTCCTGCTCGCCAACCTCCGCACGAGCCGGTGGGCCCGCGCCTTCTCGGCCGTCCGCGACGACGAGATCGCCGCCTCGCTCGCCGGGATCAGCGTGGCGCGGACGCAGATCCTGGGTTTCGTCATCTCGGCCGCCTGCGCCGGGCTCGGCGGCGCGCTGCTCGCCCTGTGCAACCTCGGCGCCACGTCCGGGGCCTTCCCGATCAGCCTGTCGATCCTTCTCATCGCCGGCGTGGTCATCGGGGGCACCGGGACGCTCGTCGGCGCCGTCTGGGGCGGCATACTTGTCGTCTACGGACCGATCTGGCTGGACGACGCCGTCGGCTCGACGACGTCGTCCCTCGGGGTCAACCTGCCCTCGATCGTGTTCGGCGCCCTCATCGTGCTCGTCGTCATCTTCGTCCCCAACGGGATCCAAGGTGCGCTGAACCGTCTCGGGCTCCGGGTTCGCCGAGCAGCACGGTGGTAACGTCATCGCAACAATCGTCAGCGGATCGTGGCCGGTCGTCCGCCAACCGGTGTCCGGTGTGGCGTCTGAGCGACACGTACGACGACACGCAGTATCCGGGCGCCAACGTTGCCGCCCGGATTGGCTCACACGACAATCGGCTCACAAGATGCAGCGCCGCCTGTGGGGGGCGCACGAAAGAGGAGGGCAGGCATGTTGAACATATTGCGGAAGAGCAGGAGAGCCACGGGCGCCGTGGCGGTGCTCGCCGCCACGGCCGTGCTGGCGGCGGCGTGTGGCACGGCCTCGACCTCGACCACGTCGACGAGCAAGACGGCCACGACCAACACCACGCCGGGCGCCTCGGCCCCTGGCATCACCGCCACGCAGATCACACTCGGCTCGACGCAGCCGCTGTCGGGCGCGGCGGCACCGGGCTACGACGAGATCGCGCCCGCCTCGGAGGCCGTATTTCAGTGGGTGAACGCCAACGGCGGCATCTACGGGCGCAAGATCGTCGACGACTACCTCGACGACGCCTACAACCCGTCCGAGACGGTCACGAAGACACGCCAGTTGTTGGCGGAGCCGATCTTCGCCGACTTGGACCCGCTCGGGACACCGACCCAGCTGCAGGTCCAGAGCCTGCTCAACACGGACAAGGTGCCCCAGCTGTTCGTGGCGTCCGGCTGTGCCTGCTGGAGCCTGACCAAGTACCCGTATACGTCGGGCTGGCAGCCGAACTACATCATCGAGGGGAAGATCCAGGGCCAGTACGTCGCAAAGAACTACGCCGGCAAGAAGATCGCCTACATCTACCAGGACGACGAGTTCGGCCAAGACGGCGTGAAGGGCCTCGACCAGGAGATCCCCGCCAAGGACGTCGTCGCACGCCAGCCGTACAGCATCGCCCAGCTCAGCCTCGCCGCCGGCCTCAGTGACCAGGTGAGCAAGGCGCAGGCGGCCGGGGCCCAGGTCGTCGTGCTCTACACGATCCCGGCGGCCAGTGCTGAGGCGCTGCTCGGCGCCGCCGTGCTCGGATACCACCCGCAGTGGGTCGTCTCCAACGTCGGTGCCGACGTCACGACGCTCGAAGGGCTCGTCGGCGCCATCTCCGGCGGCAAGGCGGGCGCCAGTCTCCTGAACGGCCTCATCTCGGATGACTACCTGCCGTCGCCGCAGGACACGACGAACCCGTGGATCCAGCTGTTCCATCAGATCTACGTGAAGTACGACAACACGACGAAGAACAAGTTCGACGGCAACACCGAGTACGGCATGGCTGTCGCCATCACGATGCTCGACCTCCTGCAGGCTGCCGGGCCGAACCCGACGCGGGCCTCGCTCCTGCAGACCCTCGCCACCGATGGCCACACGTTCAACACGCCGGGCTCGGTTCCACTGTCGTACTCATCGAGCGACCACTACGGCTACCAGGGCACCCAGATGGGCAAGATCGAGAACAGCAAGACGACGCTCTTTGGATCGGTCTACGAGACGACGAACACCGGGCCCATTTCGGCGGTCACGCCGGCGAGCTCGACGCCGCCGAGCTTCTCCGACCCGAAGTTCTAAGGGGACGAGAACGGGGTAGCCAGCTTGCTGTCTCCGCGAGGCGGAGGCACGTGCGGCTCACGCCGAGGGCGCGCCCGCTCGCACAGTTCTTGGTGGTTCAAGGCCGGTGGGGTAACTGACCGGACGCTCTCAGCTCAGCGCGCCTCCGACGGGCGGTCGCCGTCTTGTTCAGGTAGGAGAACTGCGTGTCCCGGTCGGGGTGGGCGGTTCCCTCCTTCTCCTTGGCCGGGGCCTTGGCCGGGGCCTTGGCCGGGGCCTGCAGCGAGTACCCGAGCGACTTCAAGATCCGCCTGACGGTGTCGTCGGAGACCTGGAAGCCCTTCTGCACAAGGACGTCTGCAAGGTGGCGAGTCGACCTCGAGGTCCAGCGCAACAGCGACATCGGGTTGCCGCCGGTGTCGGAGTGGACGAGCTCGTCGAGAGCCTCCAGGAGTCCCGGCTGCTTGTCGATCAGTTGGTGATCTCCACCGCCCAGGGTCTCGGAGGCGCTCCGACGGCTCGACGCCATCTTCGACCTCGCGCTCCGCTTTGATCACGGTGTTGCGGCTCACACCCGAAGCCGCCGCGACCGCGCTCATGCTGCCGCGCGCTAGCTAACTTTCGGCGGACCCTGGCTAAGTGGGGCTAAGTGGAGCTAGGCGACCCTGCGTGCGCTACGTATCCAGCAAGGGTCGCAGCGCCTCGCTCGCCGAACATGAGCGTGTAGTGGTTCGTGTCCTCGACGATCTCGTCGGTGAACTCGCCAAGCAGGGACCTCCACTTTTCCACGACCTCGTCGGGGTAGAGCGGTGGGGTCTGGTTGACGAGGTTCCGGGGGGCCCGCACGAGGACGATGGGGCAGGTGAGACCCTTGAGTGCTGTAGCGATCACACTCGATTGGGACAGGATGTCAGCGCCGTCGCTGCGGACCGGTTCCCTTTGGGCACGGGAGACGAAGCCACCTCCAGTGGGTTCGAGGTCGTAGTTCAGGTACGCCTCGAGATCGGTGTTCCACTCCTCGCGCAAAGCTGGGTGCGAGCGCCAGAAGTCGAGGTAGGACTCACAGGTCGGGAACACCTGGCCGAGGCGGTCAATGGCCGGTCCGATCACGGCTTGGAGGAGGGCGTCGGTGTCGATGCCTTCGGGGACCGGGGTCGGAATCCCCCCGTCGGCTAGAACAAGGCGGTCGATCAGCTCGGGCCGAGATGCTGCCAGCACCACTGCCACGAACCCACCCAGCGACTCACCGAGCACGACGACCGGCCTGTCGGAGAACTGCTCGATGACCGCCGCGCAGTCGTCGGCGTGGCTCCGCACACCGAACGGCGGCGGCAGCCGGTTGCTTCCGCCCCTGCCTCGGAGATCAGGCGCCACCAACGTGAACTCCGGGCCCAGGCGGCGCGCCACGGGGGCCAGCTGAATCGAGGATCCGGTGATGCCGTGGATTCCGAGCACCACCCGTTCTCCGTGTCCCCACGAAGCCACTCGCAGAGCTCCGCCGGCGACTCCGATGTCGGCGAAGCTGGGCATCTGGTTGTCGGCATCCCCCACTCGAAGCATCTCCTTTGCAAAACGATCGTTCGTTCAGCACTCAGGGTGCCCGACCACTGCGCCGACCGATCCTGGGCCAAGGTCGACAACCCCGACCGGTTCGCGAGACCGACACTACCTCTGCTGAGAACTGACGCTGCTGACGGCGAAGACCCGGACGGGGTGCTCCAAGCCGCGCAGCGGTTGCGGGTCGAGCTTCCGCAGAGCCCAGCGGTCGGCCTGCAGGGCAGCCGCGGCTTCCTCGGTCACTACAAGTTCGCCCGGCGCGGCCGCCTTCACCAGGCGTGAGACCAGGTTGACCATCGGGCCGAAGTAGTCGCCCTCTCTCGGCGTCACCCGGCCGCGACCCACCGCACCCCGAGCCGGGGGCAGTAACGGGTCCGCCTCCGCCGCCCGGCACACCTCGCTCGCGATACGGCAGACCGCGTCCACCGACGGGGCGGTGAAGAACACCTCGTCCCCGATCATCTTGACCACCCGCCCGCCGGCCAGCACGGCGCTCGACCAGGCGGTCGACTCGAAACGGGACAGAGCCAGGCTGTGATCCCGCAGACTCAACCCCTCGGCCCACTGCGTTGACCCGACCAAGTCGACAAAACCCAAGGCGACCACCTCGCTCGGCCCCGCCACGGCCGCCGCCTCGCCGTCGGCTCCGGTTCGAGCGGCCCAGCCCCGGACCAGGACCGCGTGGCGGGTGGCCCGGGCGAAGTGGGCGAGCACGACCCGGGACAACAGTTCTGGGACCGTGGTGAAGGCCAGCGTCGCCGCCTCTGCCACCTGGGCCCTGGCCAGCTCATCAGGTCCCTCGCCGACCGTGCCGGGACCCAGTTCGGCATAGAAGAGAGCCACCGCTGCCTCAGCGATGTTGGTGGCCGCCGCCCCCAACACCCGGGTAAACGCCAAGATGGCCTCTTCGCCCATGAGGGTGACCCCCTGCTCGAAGGATGCCATGAGTGCGTCCAGATCCTCGGGCACCTGGGTGTCGGCGACTACGGGCAATCCCACGGCCAGCAGCACCCGCTGCACGCGCTCGACCGGGACGCCGCAGCGAGCCGCGATGTCTTCCACCGAGATTGTCGCCGGTTCCGTCCCTAGCGCCAGATCGCCAGCCACCGCGGGGAGGCTGTCCAGGCGGTGGGCCTCCACCATCTGTTCGAGGGTGGCGCCGCGCGCCGTCAGGTACTTGAGCAGGGCCCGGCGCTCGTCGGCCCCAGGAGCGTCGGGTCGATACAGCCCGGCCTCCTCCCAGGCGTCGATGTCCACCCGCCCATAGTCGCACGCGGCCGTGTGCCGAGCCCGGCCTGAGACAACAGCAGACATGCGGCCATGCCCCGAATTGCGACCATCGACCGTCCTCAATCGCCGGGACAGGGCCGTGACGATGCCCACCGTCGACCGCTGCCGGGTCACTGACGGCTTCCTCCATTATCCCCAGGCGCCGCCATCGCGGCGCATGCCGGTGGCCTACGTGATCTGCTCGACCAGCAGGGCGTGGCCGGACCTGTCGTAGAACGTCATGGTCATCGCGTGGGTGTCCACGCTCCACCTCCCGATCCCGCTGTCGGCCAGTCCCTTCGACATCTCGAAGTAGCTCGTCTCGCCCCGCTCGTGGCGCCTCAGGTGGTCGAGGAATGCGTCATGGTCGCTCCTGTCGCCTGTCGGCGACGGCCAGCTCGTCGTGAACGGCCTCCGAGGTGACTCGATGAGCACCGCGTCCCATGTACTCGGAGTGCCCGTCGCAGACAAATGAGTCATAGCTCTCAACTCCAAGCGCCGCGAGCGACCGGACGTAGTCTGAAAGCGTCTCCGCACTACCGAGACGTCCGTGGAGCTCCTCGATCTCCTCAAGAGTGAACACGCAGCGACGCTAACTGGACGGTCCCGACCGTGACGCCGGTCTCGCCATTTAGTGCCCTCTAACAGCGGCTACACGGCACATTCTGGCGCGGCCCCTGATGCGCGTCGTGATCTGAGCAAAGGGTGCATAACGCCGACTCGGCGCTCGCCACCCGTCCGATCGCGGCCTCATCGGAAGCGCGGGACGGAGCGGTATGCGCCATGCTCGCGGGTGTGGCCACCGCTAACGACGCTCAGGACGACTGGCTAGCGCTCGGCGTAACGCTGGACCTCCTCACGGCACGAGAGGGGACGGTCGAAACCACTGGGGATTCCGGGCACCGACTACGTCAGATACCAATATCGGCCTAACTGGGGGCTGCCTGGCATGACAGGCACAGACCAAGTAGGCGCACCGGTTCTATGGCTCGGAAGGTACCCGGTCCGCCTTGGAGACACCTTGCGAGCTGTAATAGTTCCGCTTGCTCCCCGAGGTGCCGGACTCGCCTGCGCTGGGGGTCCGAACTCGCGATGCGTCCAGGAAGGCGTCGTCGATGAGCGATGCCGAAAGCCGCCGGGCGGTGGCCAGATAAAGGTGCCGTCAACAGCAGGGCGGCGAATGCGAACGCCAAGTTCACCTGCATCGGCCACATCCCACCAAGCGCCCACGGTCGGAGCGACCGGAGCGCACACCATCGAGGAGCAGCCATTCTCCCAGTTGAGGCGACCTTCGCGGATACTGGCAATCACATGCCCCTATCGCGCGCAGAGTCGAGGCCAGGGCACAGTCGGTTACTCGCGGTCATGCGCTCCTGGCAAGCCGATTCGTCGCTTCAACCATGCGGTCCGTCATCTCCGCGCCGCCCCGGTGACCTGTGCCGACGAAGCGAAGCTCGGCGTCCGGCCAAGCCTGGGCGAGTTGCCACGCGGTGTCGGCAGGGCCGCCGAGATCCAGCCGCCCGTGTATGAGCACACCGGGGATACCGGCCAGGCGGTGGGCGTCGCGCAGGATCTGGCCGTCCGCCAGCCACGCCTGATGGTGGAAGTAATGGGTGACGAGGCGTGCGAACGTCATCCGGAAAGCCGGGTCCGCATAGCGCCGGTTGGGCGCCCAGCCCTCCTCGAGAGACACCACTGCGTCCTCCCAGTCGCACCAGTCCTCCGCCGCCTTCTCTCGGACGGCCACGTCCGGCTGTTCGTTAAGCAGCCGGTAATAGCCGGCGACCATATCGCGGTCCCGCTCGGCCTCGGAGAGACCGGTCCGGAAGCGTTGCCACTGCTCGGGCAAGTACCTGCCTACCTCGTGGTAGAGCCAGTGGATGTCGGCGGGGCGTGTCATCGTCACCGAGACGAGGACCATGGCGGCCACGCGCTCGGGGTGGCGCTCGGCGTAGGCGAGGCCGAGGGTGACACCCCACGAGCCTCCCCACACCAGCCAGCGCTCGATACCGAGGTGCACGCGCAGCCGTTCGATGTCACCAAGCAAGTGGGGGGTGGTGTTGGTCGACAGGTCGCTGGCCGCATCGACACGGGGGGTGCTGCGACCGGCGCCGCGCTGGTCGAACACCACGATCCGGTAGGCGTCGGGATCGAAGCCACGAGACTGCCCGGTACATCCAGAGCCCGGCCCACCGTGGAGAACAACCGCCGGCTTGCCAGCTGGGTTGCCAGAGGTCTCCCAGTAGAGGCGGTGGCCGTCGCCGACGTCGAGCATGCCGTGCTCGTAGGGCTCGATCTCGGGAAACAAGCTCACCGACGCAACCTCAACGAGACCCAGCCACGAGCAGTTGACATCCCATCATTTTGGCTCAGTCGGGCGACGGTAGGACTATCCCCTGCCGGAGGCGCACTGTCCCCCTTGAATCGCTGCGTAGTCCTGCACGCAGGTGCGAGGCTTCGGACCGTGCCCTTGGTGATCCGCCAGGCTTGCCAAGACGGTTCCGTGCTTCAGGAGATCGAACGCCTCGCCGGCGAGCGGATCGGCGACGTCGGCTTACCCGACGTCGCCGATCACGAGCCGCCCTCGGTGGAAAGCCTGGCCCGTTACGCGAGCGCCGGGCGGGGCTGGGTCGCCATCGACAACGTGGGTCTCCCTATCGGCTACGTGCTCATCGATGTTGTCGACGGGAACGCGCACATCGAGCAGGCGAGCGTCAAACCAGATCACCAAGGTGTTGGCGTGGGTCGGTCGCTGATCGAGCACGTGAGCGCCTGGGCTGTCGAAGCTGGCATATCCGCCGTAACGCTCACAACATTTACAGACGTGTCATGGAATGCCCCCCTCTACCGACACTTGGGCGCCACTTGGGCTTCCGAACCTCGCCCAAGTCGAGATCGGACCTGAGCTACAGGTCGTTCTCAACGCGGAGGCGGCTCATGATCTCGATCCCGCGCGGAGGGTGTGCATGTGCTTGGAGCTCGCCGGGTGACGACTCGAAAATAGCCACCTGGATCGGGGTGCGCTTCGCGCCAGAACAACGTGAACGGCGGGCACTGGAGGCTCAGAGACTGCGGCGATATCAGAGGTGTAGTGAGCTCGGACAGCCGGGTCGACGAGCGCCTTCACAGGCGGAGTCGCGGGTCCTCTGGGTAGCGGGCGTGACGTTCTAGAGGTTCAGGTGGCGTGGGCCGTCCCTCGCGTACACGGGCATCTGACTGTCTGTCTTTCCGGCCGGCGTAGACGGTCATGCGGATGGACAAGGTGCGTGCGGTGGACACCAACAGGAGCGCTCCCTCCGACGTAGGGCCGCCAGCCGGGCGGCATCGGTACACGCGTGCCACCGGCTGACGTCTCCAGGCGATCCCGGCCGAGACCGGAACGATGAGAGCCGTATTGCCGGTCCTCATCCTTCCGCATCAAAGCGGTCGGACCAGGCCCTCTCGCTCCCCGGGGACGATTCTGATTCCGGACCCCCGTGTCGCCAATGGCTTCTTGCCCATGTCTCGGTCAAGTCACACCCTCCGGTTGCTCGGTCGTCAAGGTGCCCACGTAGGCCTTCGACGATCTTGTACGGTGGCGCGTCGAGTCGAAGTCACTGGCTGTACAACGGCCGGAGCCGACAAGGGCACGGTCTCTTGAAGCGAGGGTTGCGTCTCATGACAAACAGGTCGAGGGGTAGGGCGGCAAGACGGGTCGCGCGAACTCATGTCGCTGTCGGCCTTGGCCTGGTGGTAGTCGGCGTGCTGGGCCTCATGCCGGCGACCGCGTGGGCCGCCCCAACCTGGTCGATCGCGCCGAGCCCGAACCCCGCGAGCCAGCAGGGGGTGCTGTCCGGCTTGTCGTGCACCTCGGACAGGGCGTGCACCGCCGTCGGGCACTACTCCAAGGGCGACGCCGAGATGACGCTGGCGGAGGCCTGGAACGGCACGAAGTGGACGATCGAGCCCACCCCGAACCCGACCGGGGCGCTGGTCAGCATCCTGTCCGGGGTGTCGTGCACCTCGGACAGGGCGTGCACCGCCGTCGGTCACTCCATCAACGTCATCAACCACCCCGGCTTCTACGTGACGCTGGCCGAAGCCTGGAACGGCACGAGGTGGGCGATCCAGCCCACCCCCAACCCGACCGGGGCGACCGACAGCACCTTGTCCGGCGTGTCGTGCACCTTGGCCACGGCGTGCACCGCCGTCGGGTCCTACGACAACAGCCACGGCGCCGGAGTAACGCTGGCGGAGGTCTGGAACGGGACGAAGTGGTCAGCCGAGCCGACCCCCAACCCGACTGGTTCGTACAGCTTCCTGTCCGGGGTGTCGTGCACCTCGGCCAGGGCGTGCACCGCCGTCGGGCACGGCTACAACGGGACGCTGGCGGAGGCCTGGAACGGCACGAAGTGGGCGATCGAGCCCACGCCCAACCCGACAGGGGAACAGGGCAGCTTCTCCCTGAACGGGGTGTCGTGCACCTCGGCCAGAGCGTGCACCGCCGTCGGTGACTACGGCAACCCCAACACCTTGTATGACCGGACGCTGGCGGAGGCCTGGAACGGCACGAAGTGGGCGATCCAGTCCACGCCCAATCCGACCGGGGAACAGGGCAGCACCTTGTCCGGCGTGTCGTGCACCTTGGCAACGGCGTGCAGCGCTGTCGGGTACGCCTACAACTTTGGCGCCCCCGCCGTGACGCTGGCGGAGGCCTGGAACGGCACGAAGTGGGCGATCGAGGCCACACCGAGCCCAAGCGGGGCGCAGAGCAGATCCCTGTCCGGGGTGTCGTGCACCTCGGCCACGGCGTGCAGCGCCGTCGGCAACTACCACAACGCCACCGGCGCCGACGTGACGCTGGCGGAGGCCTGGAACGGGACGAAGTGGGCGATCGAGCCCACCCCCAACCCGACCGGGGC
>JBEKLQ010000013.1:0-57592 GCA_050010115.1 Acidimicrobiales bacterium
AGGCGAACGGCTGGACGGTCAACCCGGGTGGCACGTCGGTGTGCGCCAAGGCCGGAACCGCCAAGGGTGACTGCGGTAAGGGCATCCCGGCGGGCACGCCGCTCAAGTTCCAAGAGGTGTACATGAGCGGTGTCGAAGCGCTCACCCAGACCGTGGACTACGAAGTCTCCGAGTGGGCCAAGGCCGGTATCCAGACGAGCCTCGTCGCTCGTCCGTTCGCCGACGTCCTCAAGGCCGCAGTGGCCTGCCCGCCCCCGCCCGCCGCGCCCACCAAGGCGTGCCAGAGCTGGGACATGGCGAACTGGGGTGGCGGTTGGATCTACTCGCCCGACTACCTGCCGACCGGTGAAGAGCTCTTCGCCACCGGCGCCGGCTCGAACACGGGCAGCTACAACAACACGGAGAACAACACGCTCATCGTCGAGACGAACCGCAACTCCTCCATGACGATCTTCGACCAGTGGGAGAACTACCTCGCGGACCAGCTCCCGGTCGTCTGGCAGCCGGTCGCGACCCCTGAATATGAGATTGCGAAGAACCTGCATGGAGTCACCCCGGTCAACGCTCTCCTCAACCTCAACCCCGAGTACTGGTACTTCACCAGCACCGCTACTCCCTGATCTTTAGGGGTTAGTGGAGGACTGATGCCGGCTCGGGAGGGATTGTCCCTCCCGAGCCGGCGCTGTCCCCAGCCGTAGCTCGCAAGGTTGGGTGACTGGCGAGTGCGGTACAGTTGTCGGGGGTTGGTCACGAGGGAGGCTCGTCGACGCTCCCGGCTGCAGCGCCGGCGCTGCAGCGTCCCAAGGAGGGTACGGCCACGATCGGTTACATCATCCGCCGGTTCTTCCAGGCGATACTCGTCGTGCTTGGCGTCCTCATCATCGTGTTCGTCCTGTTCCATCTCGAGGGACCCGAAGCGCTCGCACGATCCATCTATACAACGCCGAGGGCATCTCAGACCCAACTGAACTACATCATCAGGATTTATGGCTGGAACCTGCCGCTATGGGACCAGCTCTGGCGCGAGCTCGTGAACTATGCCCACCTGGACTTCGGGCGTTCGAATACCAACCAGAGCGTGAAGTCGCTGCTCATCACCTGCATGCCGCGGTCGCTCATGCTGGTCGGGATGTCGATCGTCTTGTCGCTGATCATCGCCATCCCGCTCGGTGTGTTCCAGACTGTCCGCCGCAACAAACCGTCTGACTACACCTTGACCGGGTTGGCCTTCATCTTCTACGCCATGCCGGCGTTCGTCCTCGGCACCGTGCTGATCCTGCTCTTCGAGGACACCTGGCACATCATGACGCCGATCTCACAGAGCGAGACCATCTGGCAGATCGCCGGTGACTGGCGGCAGATCACGCTTCCCGTGCTCACGCTCTCCGCCCTGACGGTGGCCTCATTCAGCAGGTACATGCGCTCATCGATGATGGACGCGCTCACGGAGGACTACGTACGGACCGCGAGAGCCAAGGGGGCCGGTCCCGGGCGCGTGCTGTTCCGTCACGCCTTCCGGAACGCTCTGATCCCCATCATCACCCTGCTCGGCCTGTCTCTTCCGGCCATCGCCGGCGGAGCGGTGATCACCGAGACAGTGTTCAACTACCCAGGGATGGGCTTCCTCACGTACACCGCCGCGGTGTCGAACCAGGTGCAAGTGGTGGTCGGGACGACGATCGTTGCCACCGTCCTCACCGTGATCGGATCGCTCGCTGCCGACATCCTCTATGCCGTCGCCGACCCAAGGATCCGCTATGCCAACCGTTAGCGACGACGGCGGGACACCCGCACTCGGCAGTCTCGTCTCCGGTTCGTCCCGAGTGGTGGCGACGGATTTGCAGGCCACCCCCGAACCTGTGCTGGCGGGCGTGCCGCCTGCTCCAGAAGGCGGCGAAGCCGGCACGACGGGGAGCATGACCCGGATCATCGCCAGAGTGTTCGTGGAGAACAGGCTGGCCGTGCTCGGGCTCGTGATCGTGATCGCGATGATCGTCTTCTGCTTCCTCGGGCCGTTCGTCTACCACAGCGACCAGATCTCCATCCTCCTCCGGCCCATTACCGGACCGGGCACCTGCGGCCCGGGGAAGATCAACGTCGGGCCTCCCTGCCCGCTCGGCGTCGACAACGAGGGCTTCGATGTGTTCGGGCGGCTCATGGCCGCCGGTCAGTCCTCCATCGAGGTCGGCTTGGCAGCCGCAGCAGTTGCCACCATGATCGGAGTGGTCTGGGGTGCGGTCGCCGGGTTCCTCGGCGGAGTCCTTGATGCAGTGATGATGCGTATCGTCGACGTACTTCTGTCGATCCCCGGCCTGCTCCTCATCATCGTCATCTCGGTGATGTTCTCACCTGGCAAGTACTTCCTCATCTTGATCATCGGTTGCCTGGCCTGGCTCACACCGGCTCGCCTGGTGCGAGGTGAGACGCTCACGCTCCGGACCCGGGAGTACGTGCAAGCGGTCCGGGTCATGGGCGGCAGCGGTCGGCGGATCGTGCTCAGGCACATCATCCCGAACGCCATCGGGACGATCGTCGTGAATGCGACCTTCCAGGTCGCTGACGCGATCCTCACGCTGGCCGCACTGAGCTTCCTCAAACTCGGGCTCCACTACCCGCAGACTGACTGGGGCGGCATGCTGTCCGATGGATCGACGTACGCCGCCGCAGGCTATTGGTGGCTGATCATCCCAGCCGGCAGCTGCATCGTGCTGATCGTCGTGGCATTCAACTTCATCGGCGACGCGCTCCGCGACTCGCTCGAGGTGCGGCTCCAGAGGCGGTAGTAGCCCTCATCGACGCCCTCGGACCGCTGGCCGCCCCAATTTCTGATGTCGCCAGCGGTCTGCTGCGCACTCGTAGTGCCGCCACCGCGACCCGCCCGCAGCCGACCGGAGCTGGAGCTCAGGAGGTCAGGCAGTGATCGGATACATCGTCCGACGGTTCTTCCAGTCGATCTTCGTCATCGCGTGCGTGCTGTTCATCGTGTTCTTCCTCTTCCATCTGGAAGGGGCCCAAGCGCTCGCTCGATCGATCGACGCCACGCCGAGAGCCTCGCAGTCTGAGCTCGATCAGATCATCAAGATCTACGGGTTCAACAAGCCGATCTGGATTCAGATGTGGATCCTCTTCGTGCAGTACTGCCACCTCGACTTCGGCCGGTCGTCAATGGCGAATCAGAACGCTTCCACGCTCATCGCGACCGCTCTCCCGAGGTCACTGCTGCTGATCGGCATGTCGACGCTGTTCGCCATTCTGGTAGCGATCCCACTCGGTGTCTACCAGGTGGTGCGGCGCAACCGGCCGGACGACTACGTGGCGACGGGGCTGGCGTTCATCCTGTATGCCGCACCGGACTACGTCATCGGGGTCGTGCTCATCCTCATCTTCTCGGAGCACTGGCACATCTTTGCGCCCACCATCTTGCCGACTGAGTCGATCTGGCAGATCGCGACCAGCTGGAAGCAGATGACCCTGCCGATGCTCACACTGTCCTCGACGACGGTGGCGGCGTTCAGCCGCTACATGCGCTCATCGATGATGGACTCGCTTGCCGAGGACTACATCCGGACGGCACGCGCCAAGGGCGCCGGCCGCATGCGGGTCCTGTTCCGCCACGCCTTCCGTAACGCCTTGTTGCCCATGATCACCCTGCTGGGCTTGTCGCTACCGGCGATAGCCGGCGGTGCGGTGCTGACCGAGACGGTCTTCAACTATCCGGGCATGGGGTTGCTCGTGTACACCTCGGCCATGAACAACGACGTGCAAGTCGTTGTTGCGACCACGGTCGTGGCGACCCTGCTCACCGTGGTCGGCTCACTGCTGGCCGACATCCTCTACGCCGTCGTCGACCCGAGAATCCGCTACAGGGTCGCCTGAGTACCCGCCGAGTGACCCGCCTACACCAGCGTCGCGGCGACGTCCGCCTCGGTCCCGACGGGCGTCTGCAGCGGGAAATGGCAGGCGGCGAGGTGGCCGACGCCGAAGAGGCGCAGCTGCGGCACTTCCTCCGCACACTGCGCCTCGGCGTAGGGACAGCGTGTCCGAAAGCGGCACCCTGACGGCGGGTCGATAGCCGAGGGCAGCTCACCGACGATGATCTGGCCCCGCCTGGCGCGAGCGATGGTCGGCTCGGCCACCGGGATGGTGTCGATCAACCCGCGCGTGTACGGATGGGCGGCGTTCTCGTAGATCGCCTGTGAGGGGCCCATCTCGACCAGCTTGCCGAGATACATGACACCGATGCGGTCGGCGAGGTACTTCACCACCGCCAAGTCGTGCGAGATCACGATGTACGAGAGCTGGTGGCGGTCCTGCAGACCCCTCATCAGGTTCAGGATCTGGGCCTGGATGGAGACGTCGAGTGCCGAGACGGGCTCGTCCGCCACGATCAGTCTGGGGTTGAGCGTGAGCGCCCGAGCAAAGCCGATGCGCTGGCGCTGGCCACCCGAGAACTCGTGCGGGTAGAGCTCGTACGCCTTGCGCGCAAGCCCGACTTCGTCGAGCAGCTCGAACACGCGCTGCTGCTGCTCCGCCTTGTTCCCGATGCCCTGGACCACGAGGGGCTCTCGCAGGATCGTCCCGACCCGCATCCGCGGGTCGAGCGAGGAATAGGGGTCCTGGAACATGAGCTGCATGTCACGGCGCTGCCTGCGGAGCTCCAAGCCCTTCATCTTGGTGACATCTTTGCCCTCGAACCTGATCGCGCCGGAGTTCGGGTGTTCGAGGCCCACGATCAGCCTGCCGATAGTGGTCTTGCCGCAGCCGGATTCGCCCACGAGTCCGAAGGTCTCGCCTTCGCGCACCGAGAACGTCACGTCCGAAACCGCCTTCACCGTCCCGATCTTGCGCTGCACGATGGCACCCGAGGTGACGGCGAACTCCTTCACCAGATGGTCGATCTGCAGGATGGGTGTCCGGTCGACCAGCTCCAGGACCCGCTTCTCGGCACGCTCGAGTGCTGCAGCGTGCTCCTCCGCGGACATCACGAGCACCGGACGGGTGGCCGAGGAGTCGAGGCCGACAGGGTGGAAGCAGGCGAAGAGATGGTCGCTCCCGCCGGCGACTAGTTCGAGGTGCGGCTCTTCGGTACGGCAGCGCTCGGTGGCGCTGGGGCAGCGTGGGCTGAAGCGGCAGTTCGTGAGCGCCTTGGAGAGGTCGGGTGGGAGGCCTGGGATGGTGTAGAGGCGCTGGGTCTTGTCCTGCGCCAGCTTCGGGATCGACTGCAGGAGCGCCGAGGCGTACGGGTGCTGCATCTCGTGGAAGAGATCCTGGGTGGTCGCCTCTTCGACGAGCTTGCCGGCGTACATCACGAGGACGCGGTCGCTGCGACCAGCGATGACCCCCAGGTCGTGGGTGATGAGGATGACGGCCATGTTCAGCCTGGCGCGGAGGTCGTCGATCAGGTTCAGGATCTGAGCCTGAATCGTGACATCGAGCGCCGTGGTCGGCTCGTCGGCGATGAGCAGCTTCGGGTCGCACGAGAGCGCAAGGGCGATCATCACGCGCTGGCGGAGCCCGCCCGACAGCTGGTGCGGGTAGTAGTCGAGCCGCTCGGCAGGTCGAGGCATGCCGACGAGCGTCAGCACCTCCAATGCTCGTTCCCTCGCTTCGGGCTTGGTGGCCTGCCGGTGGAGCCGGACTGCCTCGCTGATCTGCTGGCCGACCGTCATCGTCGGGTTGAGCGACGTCATCGGGTCCTGGAAGATCATCGCCGCCTCATTGCCGCGGATGTCGCGCATCTCCTTCTCGGGCAACGGCACGACATCGGTCCCGTTGACCTTGATCGACCCTCTGGCGATGTGGCCAACGTTCGGCAGGAGCTTCATGATCGACAGGCCGACCGTGCTCTTACCGCAGCCGGACTCGCCCACAATCCCGACACTTTCGCCCTCGGCGACGGTGAAGCTGATCCCGTCGACGGCACCGACGTTGGCGGTCCGAAGATGGAATTCCGTGCGAAGATCCTCGACCTCGAGGACGTTTGCCACCTGACCACCCCTTCGTGATCGGCTGCTGCCGACGCCAGTCGAGCGCGGGCTCCTGGTCGCCCTGCGCGTGCCGCGCTATCGTAGCCTCCCATGCCACAACCTCCCAGCCTCAGCCCAGAGCAGCGCCAGGCGGCGCTCGAGAAGGCAGCGGCGGTCCGCCGCGCGCGGGCCGAGCTCAAGGATCACCTGAAGAGCGGCCGCGTCACCCTCAAAGAGCTACTTGACAAGGCGGACTCAGACGAGACCGTCGGCAAGATGAAAGTGCTGGCTGCCCTCGAGGCATTGCCGGGCACCGGAAAGGTCAAGGCTCGTCGCCTGATGGACACCGTCGGGATCAGCGAGGGTCGTCGCCTCCAGGGACTCGGCGCCAAGCAGCGTGTCACGCTCCTTGAAGCCGCCGAGCGGCCCTGATCGCTCGATCCTGATCGCCTGATCATCAAGATCCCCTCACGAACCTGATCGTCGTCATCTTCGGTCCGGGAGGGGTCGGCAAGGGCACCGTCATCGCGCGGCTGCTCGACCGGGACAGTCGTCTCTGGCTCAGCCGATCCTGGACCACCCGAGCACGTCGCCCTGGGGAGCCGGCTGACGCCTACCACTTTGTGGACCGGCAGACGTTCCAGCAGCACATCGCGGCTGGTGGCTTCCTCGAATGGGCTGACGTCCTCGGCGAGCTGTACGGCACGCCGTTGCCCGACGCCCCCGACGGCCGTGATGTCGTGCTCGAGATCGACGTGCAGGGAGCGCGACAAGTGGCGGCTCGCCGACCCGACGCGGTCTGCGTCCTGATCCTCGCGCCCTCAGTCGAAGCCCAGATGGACCGCTTGCGGTCGAGAGGCGATCCCGAGGACCATGTGCACCGGCGGGTCGAGCTCGGCCGCACGGAGGAGAGCGCCGGCCGGGCCCTCGCCTCCCACGTCATCATCAACGACGACCTCGAACTGAGTGTGAGCCAGCTGGCCGCTATCATTGAGAGCGCACGAAACGGGGCTGAGCCGCGCTTGTAGGCGCTCGGTGACCACCGAAACGTCGTGGCCGCCCCAGTCACATATCCCGCAGTCCTGAAGGAGCCCGATGGCTGAGCCGCGCAGCACCATGATCGACCCGCCGATCGAGACGCTTCTCGACGCTGTCGACTCGAAGTTCACGCTCGTGACGTTGGCCGCCAAGCGTGGCCGCCAGGTGAACGCGTACTTCAGCCAGCTCGGCGAAGGTCTGGGTGCGATCGTGCCACCTCAGGTCGCCTCCATCGCCCGCAAGCCGCTGTCGATCGCGCTGGAAGAGATCGCTGCTGGCAAGGTGCGCGCGATCTTCCCGGCCGATCGTGACGGCGACGGCAGCGGGAGTGGCGACAGCGCCGAGGGCGGGGCTGGCGGGGGCGAGGTCGTCATGGCCGAGCTCGGCGACAGCTCCGGCGATGGCGACCAGGCCGGCTGAGCCCGCAGCGGACGAGCCGGCAGCAGCTGAGCCCGCAGCGGACGAGCCGGCAGCAGCTGAGCCCGGCTGTCATCAGCCTGCTTCTATCGAGGCCGTAACTGGTCAGCACCGTCACGACGTGTCGCTGAGCGGCGCCCGCGTGGTGCTCGGTGTGAGCGGCGGCATCGCCGCCTACAAGGCGGTCGACGTCTGCAGGCGGCTCGTGGACCTCGGCGCCCACGTGGTCCCCGTGCTCACGCCGGCGGCGCTCAGATTCATCGGCGAAACGACGTTCTCCGCGCTGGCTTCTGAACGCGCCCGCAGCTCCGTCTTCGACGACGAGGACCCCATCCCGCACACCCGGCTCGGCCAGCAGGCCGATCTCGTTGTGGTCGCGCCCGCTACGGCCCGGGTGATCGGCTCGTACGCGGCCGGAATCTCCTCCGATCTCCTCGTCGCAACCCTTCTGGCGACGAGGGCCCCGGTGCTGGTCTGCCCGGCCATGCACACCGAGATGTGGGAGCACCCGGCCGTCCAGGAGAACCTCGATACGTTGCGCCGGCGCGGCGTTCATGTGCTCGAACCGGCGACCGGGCGATTGGCCGGCGGGGACACCGGCGTGGGCCGGTTGGCCGATCCCGCCGACATCGTGGCCGAAGCGGTGCTGATCCTCGGCAGCGGCGGCCTGGGCACGCCTGCCGCCCGGAACGACCTCGCCGGCCGCCGTGTCCTGATCACGGCGGGTGGGACTCGAGAGCCCATCGACCCGGTCCGATTCATCGCCAACCGGTCGTCGGGTAAGCAGGGCTACGCCCTGGCCGAGGCTGCCCGTGCCCGCGGAGCAGCCGTCACGCTGATCACCACGGTGGCGTTGCCGGCTCCTGCGGGCGCCGAGATCGTCGAGGTGGAGACGGCCGCCGAGATGGCTGACGCCGTCCTCAGCAGGGCCGCCGATCACGATCTCGTCATCATGGCGGCGGCGGTGGCCGACTTTCGGCCGGCCGCGCCATCACTGTCGAAGATCCGCAAGGACTCGGGCGTCCCCGACATCGCGCTCGAGCCGACGGTCGACATCTTGCGCGAGCTGGGCAGGCGCCGGCGGGACGGCCAGATCCTCGTCGGGTTTGCGGCCGAGACCGAAGCCGTCAGGGAGCGAGCAGCGGAGAAGCTGCGCTCGAAGGGCGCGGATCTCGTGGTGGGCAATGATGTGGGGGAAGCGGGGGTGGGTTTCGCGTATGACACGAATGCCGTGTCGATCGTGTCCCCCGATGCAAGGATCGATATCCCGTTGACGTCCAAGCGCGCCGTTGCCGACGCCGTGCTCGACGCTGCGCTCGCTCGGATGGCTGCGGCCACCGGAAGGGTTGGGCCGCAATGACCAAGGAGCAGCCGTGAACAACTACCACTTCACCTCGGAGTCGGTGACCGAGGGCCATCCGGACAAGATGGCCGACCAGATCTCCGACGCGGTGCTCGACGCCATCTTGGAGGAGGACCCGGCCGGCCGGGTGGCGTGCGAGACGCTCCTCACGACGGGGCTCGTCGTGGTGGCGGGCGAGATCTCGACGACGGCCCCCTACGTCGACGTCGCTCGCCTCGTACGCGAGACGGTCTGCTCGATCGGCTACGACCGGGAAGAGATGTGCTTCGACGGCAAGACCTGTGGCGTGCTCGTGGCGATCGACGAGCAGTCGCCTGACATCGGCCAGGGGGTGTCCGCCGCCCTGGAGGTCCGCAGCGGGACTGCCGGCGAGGACGTGCTCAGCTCCCAAGGCGCCGGCGACCAGGGAATGATGTTTGGTTTTGCTTGCGACGAAACCCCTGACCTCATGCCACTGCCCATCTGGTTGGCACACCGGCTGGCCCGTCGCCTGGCGGGGGTCCGCAAGGACGGCACCCTCCCGTACCTCGGCCCCGACGGCAAGACCCAGGTCTCGGTCCTCTACGAGGGTGGGCGGCCGGTCAAGCTCACGACAGTCCTCATCTCGACCCAGCACAAGAAGTCCGCAGATCTCGATCAGCTGCCGGAGGATCTGCGCCGGCACGTCATCGAGCCGCTCCTGCCGGAGTCGCTCGACACCGAGGGCTTCCAGCTGTTGGCGAACCCGACGGGCCGCTTCGAGCTCGGTGGCCCGAGAGCCGACACGGGGCTGACCGGCCGCAAGATCATCGTCGACACCTACGGTGGTGCCGCCCGCCACGGTGGCGGTGCCTTCTCCGGGAAGGACCCGTCCAAGGTCGATCGGTCAGGTGCGTACGCGGCTCGCTGGGTGGCCAAGCACGTCGTGGCTGCTGGGGCTGCGGGTCGTTGCGAGGTTCAGGTGGCCTATGCCATCGGCGTCGCCCACCCGCTGTCGATCATGGTGGACACCTTCGGGACCGAGACGGTCGATCCGGGCAAGATCGGTGCGGCCGTCCAGGAGCTCTTCGACCTGCGGCCCGCCGCCATCATCCGCGACCTCGACCTCCGCCGGCCGATCTATCAGCGGACCGCGACCTACGGTCATTTCGGCCGTTCGGATGCCGGGCTGCCGTGGGAGACGACTCCGAAGGTCGACGACCTCCGCCGGGCGCTCGGTCTCTAGGCCCGCCGGCGCGGTCGCACCCCTCGCCGCTGCAGTCGTAGCGCCCGCCGCCGCACCCTCGTCAGACTCGTCTCCGTCCGTGGACACCGGTGGGTCACCCGGTCCCGTGCGTGCGGTCGAGGTGCTGCCGGACGTCAGCGGGATCGACCGCACATTCTCGTATTCGGTGCCGGCGGGCCTCGATGACGTGCCCGTCGGGAGCATCGTCCGGGTCCTGTTGCACGGTCGTCGCGTTCGCGGTTGGGTGGTCGCGGCCAACACCCCGCCGCCCGGGGATCTCGCTCTCCGGGACATCATCCAGGTTGTGTCCATGGGACCGCCTCCCGACGTGGTGGACCTTTGCCGCTGGGGGGCGTGGCGGTACGCAGGGCGGCTCCGGCCGCTGCTGGCTGCGGCGTCACCGACGGCGATCGTGCGGCGGCTGCCGGCTGGCGGAGCGTCGGGCCCCCCGGTCGTTCCGGCCGCCGTAGCGGGCGGCGAAGGGTCCGTGGCTGCGGCTGCGGCTGTGGCTGCGGCCGTGGCAGCGGGCGAGGCTGTCGTCCGGTTGCCGCCGGCAGCCCCCCGGCTCCCGCTCGTGCTCGATGTCCTCGCAGCAACTCGTGACCACGAGGGCGACCCGATGATCCTCGTGGAATCGCACGCCGACGCCCTCACGCTCGCTCGCCGGCTCGTCGCCAACCGGTGGCCGGTGGCGGTCTACCCCGACGACTGGGCGGCCGCGGCGGCGGGAGGGCGAGTCGTCATCGGGACCCGGAATGTCGCGCTCTCACCCGGCAGGCGATCGGTGATCGTGGTGCTCGACGCCCACAGCGAGTCGTACCGGGCCGAGCGCGTGCCGGCGTTCGACGCTCGCGTGATCGTCGCCGAGCGAGGTCGCCGGGAAGGCGCTCCCGTCGTCTACGTGAGCCCGTGCCCCAGCGTGGAGCTGGTCGCGTCCCGGAAACTTGTCACGCTCGACCGGTCCGTGGAGCGAGCGGGCTGGCCCACCGTGTCGGTGCTCGACGCACGGGAAGAGGACCCACATGAGGGCGGGTACCCCTCCCGTCTCGTCTCGTTCGTCCGGGAGGCGATCGCCAATGGCGCGGGCCCCGACCGACCCGTCGTGCTCGTACTCAACCGGACTGGGCGTGCTCGGCTGCTCGGCTGCAGCCTGTGCCGGAGCATCCAGCGTTGCGAGCGATGCGGATCTGCACTCGTCCAAACCGAACGGCCGGCGAAGGGAGAGACCGGCGTACTGCGGTGCCCGCGTTGCGAAGCCGAGTCGCCGGCGGTATGCCGTTCGTGCGGCTCCGCCCGTCTTCGGATGCTCCGGCCGGGCGTCAGTGGTGCCCGTGAGCAGCTCGCGGCGCTCCTCGGTCTCGAGGTGGCCGAGATGGGCAAGCCGGGCTCCGCTCCACCGAGAGCGCCCGTTGTCGTCGGTACCGAGGCGGTGCTGCACGCATTGAGGGAGGCGGCGATGGTCGGGTGGCTTGACCTGGATGGCGAGTTGCTCTCGCCACGTTTTCGCGCCCCCGAGCAAGCCCTCGTGCTGCTCGCGCGGTCGGCACGGCTCGTCGGCGGCCGTGGTCGTGGGCGCTTGGTGCTGCGGACCAGCGTTCCGGATCACGAGGTCGTCCGAGCCGCGCAGACCGGGTCACCCGGCCTCGTGGCTGATGCGGAGGCGGGACGGCGCCTGATCCTGCAGCTCCCACCGGTGACCGCCCTGGCAGAGGTCAGGGGGCCGGGTGCCGCCGGGATCGCAGCGCGGCTGCCGGACTCGGTCGAGACGATGGCTCGCGGCGACGGGAGCTACGTCGTGCGTGCCCCGGACTCGACCGTGCTCGCCGATGCGTTCGCGTCACTGCTCACGGGTGAGCCGGCTGGATGGGCGGCCATCGATGCCCGTGTCGAGGTCGACCCGCTCGACTTGTGACCGCGCCGGGGCGGAGCCAGCGCCGCGCCGCGCAAGTGCTGGTCCTGTGCGACACCACCGCGGCCCGAGCCGGCCGCAGCATGGTGTGCCCCCTGAAAGGCCATGACTCTGGGGGAGGAGTAGTGGGGGAGGTTGGTCGGCCGGCTACCTGCTAACATTGGCGCTGCCGACTGAAGTCGGTTGGGAGGCATTGCCCGGTTCAGCATGGCTTTACCGGGAACGCCCCGAAGATTCCACACCCTTCCCGGTGGGCCAGCGCGGTCAACCGGCACCAGAAGAAAGCCCGTTCTCCACGCATGCCCGACAAGACGGCGACCATCGCCGAGCACCGGCTCCACGAGACCGACACCGGTTCGCCCGAGGTCCAGGTTGCTATCCTCACAGAGCGGATCAACCACCTCACCGAGCACCTCAAGGTGCACCGCGGCGACCACCACACCCGGCGAGGCCTCATGAAGCTGATCGGCCGTCGCCGCCGCTTGCTGGACTATGTCAAGGCTAACGATGTCGATCGCTACCGGGCGTTGATCGCCCGGCTCGGCATTCGGCGCTAGGGCTTGGGGCTGAACACCCCAACTACAATCACGGCGCCCGCAGTCGTCAGCTGCCAGTCGCCGGGTACCGGGCCAAGGACTCGAGCTCGCCAGATCACCTTCAGACCAGCGGTGACAGCGGCGGCATTGGTCGTTCTGGCAGGTCCGGTGCACGACGACTGGGAACTGGCCGGGTCAGGCGCCTCGAACATTGAGGAGTGTCATGGCTGACGCCATCACCGTCTCAGGTCCCGTCACTGGGACCGACCGCACCCTGTCCTTCGAGACCGGCAAGCTCGCCGGGCAAGCCGACGGCGCAGTTCTTGCCCGGCTTGGGGACACTATCGTCCTCGTCACGGCGACCGCCGCCCGTAAGGTGCGGGAGGGGACGGATTTCTTCCCGTTGACCGTCGACATCGAAGAGCGGATGTATGCCGTGGGCAAGGTCCCGGGCTCGTTCTTCCGTCGTGAGGGCCGCGCCCCCGACCAGGCGATCCTGACCTGCCGGTTGATCGACCGGCCGCTCAGGCCGTCGTTCCCCGAGGGGTTCCGCAACGAGGTCCACATCGTCGGCACGGTCTTCGGCGCCGACCTCGTCAACCCGCACGACGTGCTGGCCATCAACGGTGCCTCGGCGGCGTTGATGCTGTCGGGCATCCCCTTCGACGGTCCCATCGGCGCCGTACGCATGGCTTACTCGACCGAAGGCAGCTGGCTCCCGCACGCCACCTACCAAGAGGGCGACGCCTCGACGTTCGAGCTCGTCGTCGCCGGGCGTGCGCTCGCCGACGACGCCGACGCCGAGATCGCCATCATGATGGTCGAGGCCGGTGGCACCGAACACGCCTGGCAGTACTACGAGGCCGGCGCACCGAAGGTGACCGAGGAGGTCATCGCCGAGGGCCTCGAGGCTGCTAAGAGCTGGATCCGGGGGTCGATCGAACTGCAGCGGGAGCTGGTCGCGAAGGCCGGCAACAAAGAAACGATCCCGTTCGAGCTGTTTGTCGACTACCCCGAGGACGTCTACGAGCGGGTCGCTGCCGTCGGCGCCGCTCGCCTCAGCTCCGCCAACGCCATCACGACGAAGAGCGAGCGTAAGGAAGCTCTGGACATGGCGGAGGAGGCCATCGTCGCCGAGCTCTCCGAGGAGTTCGGAGAGCAGACCCGTGAGGTCAAGGCAGCGATCCGGTCCTTCACGAAGAAGATCGTCCGCAGGCGCATCGTCGAGGAGGGCATCCGCATCGACGGGCGTGCGACGACCGAGATCCGGCCCCTGTCGGCCGAGGTCAACCTCATCCCGACCGCGCACGGATCGGGCCTGTTCCAACGTGGCGACACGCAGGTCCTCAACTTCACGACGCTTGGCATGCCCCGCATGAACCAGCTCCTCGACACCATCGGGATCGAGGTGACCAAGCGGTACATGCACCACTACAACTTCCCGCCGTTCTCGACCGGGGAGACGGGCTTCATGCGAGGGCCGAAGCGCCGCGAGATCGGGCACGGCCTCCTCGCCGAGCGGGCGTTGCTGCCGGTCATCCCGCCGCAGGACGAGTTCCCGTACGTGCTCCGCCTCGTCTCCGAGGTGCTGTCGTCCAACGGCTCGACGTCGATGGCGTCGGTGTGCGGCTCGACACTGTCACTCATGGACGCCGGCGTGCCCATCAAGGCGCCAGTCGCCGGCATCGCCATGGGGCTGGTGTACGCCGAAGGCGTCTACACGACGCTGACCGACATCCTCGGGGCCGAGGATGCGTTCGGCGATATGGACTTCAAGGTCGCAGGGACAGCCGACTTCGTCACGGCGTTGCAGCTCGACACGAAGATCGACGGCCTCCCCGCTGAGGTGCTGGCGAAGGCCTTGCACCAGGCTCGCGAAGCTCGCCTCACGATCCTCAAGGTCATCGCCGGCGCCCTGTCGGGTCCCCGCGAGGACGTGAAGCCCAACGCCCCGAAGATCGTGACCTTCGAGATCCCGATCGAGAAGATCGGCGAGGTGATCGGCCCCAAGGGCAAGGTGATCAACGCCATCCAGGCCGAGACCGGCGCGGACGTGAACGTCGACGACGACGGCATGGTCGGTACCGTCACCATCGGTGCCAAGGAGCGCACCGTGGTCGACGAGGCTCGCCGTCGGATCGAGCTCATCTTGGACCCGCCGACTGCCGAGGTCGGTGCCGTGTACTCAGGCAAGGTCGTCAACATCACGAAGTTCGGTGCGTTCGTCAACATCCTCCCCGGCCGCGACGGACTCGTCCATATCTCGCGTCTCGGGCAGGGCAAGCGCGTCGAGCGGGTCGAGGACGTAGTCGAGCTCGGCCAGGAGATCGACGTTCGGGTCGACGACATCGACCCCCAGGGCAAGGTGTCGCTGTCCCTGGCGTCCTCACCACCGGCTGCTGGCTCGGGCTCGTCTGATGACGCTGGTGACGATGCCGGCGGCGAGAGTGGCTCGGGGTCGGGCGGCAACCGAACCCGGTCCGAGTCTTCGAGCCGGTCCGGCTCCGGTTCCGGTGGCTCCAGTGGCGGCGGTGCCGCCGGCGGCGTCCCGCGGGCCTCGTTCGAGGACGCTTTCGACGCCGAGCTTGCTGCCGAGTTGGGTGACCTCGGGCCGCGCGATTCCGGTGTTGCGCCTCGCCGCGACAGTGGCCGTGAAGGCGGTCGCGAAGGTGGCAGGCGTCCGGAGGGCCGGCGTGAGGGCGCCAGTGGCGGTCCCCGCCGGCGTCCCCGGGGCCCCCGGAGCTAGTGCCGCAGCGGACCCCCGGCCCGTCGCGCGCACGCTGGGTCCCGCGCCCACCTTGATCGAGATCTCCGAGCTCAGATCGGGCATCCGGCTCGTCACCGAGTCGATGCCCGACGTCGCGTCGGCTTCGATCGGTGTCTGGGTCGGGACCGGCTCGCGTGACGAGACGGAGGCCCAGGCCGGCATCTCGCACTTTCTCGAGCACCTGCTGTTCAAGGGAACAGCGACCCGTAGCGCACGGGACATCGCCGAGGCCGTCGACGCCGTCGGCGGCGACATGAACGCCTACACCACCAAGGAGTACACGACGTTCTACGTCCGGGCGCTCTCGGAGCACTTGGACCTGGGCCTCGACATCCTCTGCGACATCCTGCGCGAGCCAGCGCTCCGGGCCGACGAGGTCGATGCGGAGCGGCAGGTCATCCTCGAGGAAGTCCTGATGCATCGGGACGAACCGGCCGACGTGGTGCAGGAGCGGTTCAGCGAGGCGATGTTCCCGGGGCACCAGCTCGGCCGCGAGGTCCTCGGCCTGCCCGATGTCATCCGCCGGGTCACGGTCCGCGAGATCCGTTCCTTCTTCGATCACCACTACCGGCCCCGCAACATGGTCGTCGCGGCTGCCGGCGATGTCACACATGACGTGGTGGCGAAGGAGATCGAGCGGCGTTTTGTCGGGCGAAAAGGTGGCAAGGCCCCTCGGCGGGTTCCGCCGCAGGCAGAGCTGCGGCCGTTGACCGTCGACCGCCAGGACACCGAGCAGGCACATCTCGTAATAGGCGTGCGGTCCCCCGCCCGAAGGTCCCCCGACCGCTTCAGCTTGGCGGCGCTCAACCACGTCCTCGGGGGCGGTCTGTCGAGCCGGCTGTTCCAAGAGGTGAGGGAGACGCGCGGGCTCGCCTATTCGATCGGGTCCGACCGCGTTGCCTACGAGGACGCCGGAGCGCTCTCGGTGTCGGTCGGGACCGCCCCGGAGAACGCGGCGGAGGTGCTCGGACTGATCCGCTACGAGTTCGGCGAGTTGCATGCTGGTGGCGTCACCGAGCGTGAGCTCGAAGTCGCGAAGGGGCACCTGCGAGCCGACCTTCTCCTGTCGCTGGAGGACTCCGGAGCCCGGATGTCGCGGATCGGTGCGAGCCTGCTGCTCCACGGTGAGGTGCTCTCTGTGGAAGACCTCCTGGCGAGGATCGCGGCCGTGACGCTGACCGACGTCGCAGAGGTCGCCTCCCGTGTCCTCGGCGGCTCGCGCGCTCTTGCCGTCGTCGGCCCGTTCGACGAGGGGGACTTCGAAGCCGACGGCTGACGACCGCTGACGACTACCGTGGGGCGTGTGGTACGCGTCGGCGTGTTCGGAGCAGGCGGGCGGATGGGTGCCACCACCTGCGCTGCGATTGTTGGCGCTCGGGACCTCGAGCTGGTCGCTGCCGTCGACCCGGGACGCCCCGGTCAGCCGCTCGCCGGCGTGCTCGCGAGCACCGGCGCTGGCCTGGGGCCCGGAGTGGAGGCTCCTCAGCTCGAGATCGCTCCGGACGCAAGGGCGCTTGCCGACGCCGGCGCCGAGGTGGCCGTCGATTTCACCGTCGCGTCGGCGGCCCGTGAGAACCTTCGCTGGTGCGCCGAGCACGCGGTCCATGCTGTGGTCGGCACGACCGGGCTCGGCGACGACGACCTTGCGCTGCTCGCAGAGCTGTTCGGTCCGGGACAGCCCGCCAACGCCGTCATCGCTGCGAACTTCTCGATCGGCGCCGCCTTGATGATGCGCTGCGCCGAGCTGTGCGCGCCGCTGTTCGCGGGCGTCGAGATCATCGAACTGCATCACGATTCCAAACGCGATGCACCGTCGGGCACGGCGCTCGCCACGGCTCGGCGGCTCGAGGGGGCGCGCTCGGCAGCCGGTTCAGGTCCCCTGTCGGCCGACCCCACCGAGATCGAGGCATTGGCTGGTGCGAGAGGCGCCGTGACCGATGGCGGTGTCCACGTTCACTCCGTGCGGCTCCCCGGGCTCGTCGCCCACCAGGAAGTGATCTTCGGCTCGTTGGGTGAGACGTTGACGCTGCGGCACGACTCGACTGATCGGGTTTCTTTCATGCCGGGCGTGCTGCTGGCGGTGCGAAGGGTCCCTGGGCTGGACGGGCTGACAGTCGGGCTGGACCGGTTGCTGGACGGCTGAACGGCTGAGGGCCGGCGACCGCCTCACGCGTTCGGGGTCGGAAATTGCACCTTCCTGGAGAAGAAACGTTCAATTTCCGACCCGGAAACCCAGCCGCCACGCCCTATCAGCCGTCTCAACGTCGCCAGCCGGCCGGGCTCAGTTCGGCCAGGCCACCGTGACCTCGCCGGAGGCCGTGCACTTCTCGGAGTTCGACACGAGGCCGTCGGAGCTCACCGCCCGCACGATCACGGCTACCGAGCCCGAGGCGACCGCCAGGCGCACCGTCGCACCCGCCGCCTGGTCGGCGTGGATCGTCTGGACGGAGCCGATCTTGCCGTTCGAGGCGACCTCGACCAGTTGGTAGGAGGTTGCCTGACCGTCGTACCAGTGCGAGCCCGGCGCCAGGAAGCTCAGCGTCCTCCCCGACAGATTGCCCTCCCGCACGACCCCGGGCGGTCGCGAGTCAGTTCCGAGATTGTCGCTGTTCCACTCGTCGTGCAACGCCCGCCACCAGCTCCCTGCCGCGGGCGCGGAGCCGGACGTCGACCAGGCGAACAGCCATCCCTCACGGGTGACGGCCACGAGGTCGTCGTGCCCGTTGCCGAACAGGTCGCCGGCGCTCGGCGCGTACAGCGTCCAGCCGCCCGTGAATTTCGGGAAGCCGCTCGCTTCGGCCCCCGTGGCGGTACGGGCGTCGACCGCCCCGGAGTCGCCACCGATGACGACGTCGTTGGCTGAGCCGGCTGACACCGGCGCGTACATGGGCGAGCTGAGGAATGCCTGGCCCTGTTCAGCCGTGGGGAAGCCGGCCAGCTCGTCGCTCGCCGTGCCCTTCCGGGCAGCCGCCAGCGCCGGCCAGACCGCGGCGAGCTGGTTGATCGGCCGGCCGGATCCGGGGTACACCAGTGCAGCCGCGAGGTGCTCGGCGCCGATGGTCGGAATCGCGAACGTGAGGTGCCCACCGAGGTCCCCGAAGGCGCCGCTCCCGGTGAACGGCATCGGCGTGGTCGGCGGCAGCGGCCCGAAGATCGCCTCGGATGGGTGGCCGACGACCTTCAGCAGGGCGGCGAGGACGTCCCCGTCCGACCCGTAGCTGCCGACTACCTTGCCGGCAGAGTCGACGAGGCTGTCGGGCGTCCAGACCGGCCCGACAGCGACGTCGTCGTGCGAGTCGTTCCCGTCGCGTGTCCCGAGCACGTCGGCTACGGCAGGGGCGTCGGTCCCTTCGGTGATGAACTCCTGGGCGCTGCCGTAGTACTCGAGCGTCCCTTGGAGTCTCACCGGCCATCCCGGCACGAGCTTGCCGCCGGCGGTGTAGGCGAAGACGAAGCCGTACGGCAACACTTGCAGGCCGCCGATGCCCGAGCCCAGCTCCGTGTACTGGCTGCGGATGACGAGGTCCGGCGGCCCGGTCGAGCTGAAATGCGCGACAGCCGGCGGCGTGTCCAGCTTGTGGTCCGCCTCGAGCGTGTACCCGGGCGGCAGGCTCTCCTCCTTCTTCGTGAGCGTCACCCGGACCGGCCAACCGGGGAGCGACTTGCCGTCCGGGTACCAGGCGTGGATCTCGCCGTCCCAGCCGGCCTGCACGATGTCGAGCTGTTTCCCGCCCTCGAGCGCCACGAGGACCGGAGGCGCCACCGCTCCCTGCATCGGCCTCCGCTCGTTCGCCAGAGCAGGGCGGGGGATGGGTGGCTTGACCACGCCGGCGGCCATCACGTGCGGCCAGCCAGGTTCCAGCCGGCCCTCGGGGTCGAAGACGTAGACGTAACCGTCCTCCGAGGTCGCCGCGACGGAGAGCTGGCCGGTCCCGTTCAGATCGCCCACTGCGACATCGGAGACGACCGGCTGGTCCCCCTGAACGACCCCCGGCGGGACGGGGATTCCCTGGATCGGTCCGGTGTGCGCCGGCCAGCCCGGCAGCTCGTGCCCCGTGCGGGGGTCGATGGCGTCGATGGCGCCGTCCGCGGTGCCGAAGACGATGTCGAGCACACCCGTGCCCTGCAGGTCCACGAGGGCGGGCTGGCTCTCACCGCTCGAGCCGATCGACATCGGGAAACCCGCCAGGGCGGTCGGATCGTGGAAGGCGTCGATGACGCGGCGCGCTTCCCCTGTCAGGGTCGACGAACCCACGATCGTCGATGTCACCACCCGGAACGTGACGTCGTACTGATCGAGCGTCTCCAATTCCTTCGTCGTGGACAAATGGAAGGTGGCGTCGTAGAACGACTTCGGGATGGCCGAGAGGGACAGCGTTCCGAACGTGCCCGAGAACGGACCCGTCTCCGAGCCGGTCGCGATCGTGCTCCACTTCGACGGGTCGCCGCCGAGTCCCCATTGCAGGCTCCAGTCGTACGGCTGGCTCCTGAAGGCGCTCACCGTGCCCGTGACGGTCACGGTCTTGTCCCGCGTCGGGTCGGCCAGCGAGTACCACCGCGGGGTGTCGATCTCCGGTGACGCCGGGACGTCGCCGGCGGAGACGTCCTGCAGCGCCGTGAGGACGTCCGGCATGCCGTAGCCGTACTGCTCGTTCCATTCGCCAGGCGCCGCCGGCCAGGTGAGCTTCGAGCCAGCCGGGGCGCTCGGCTCGGTCGATGCCTCCCGGAGCACTTGGACCGCCTGGGCGCCGGTGAGGGGGGCGGCGATCCTGTGGGCAGCCACAGCTTCCTGACCTTCTGACAGCACGAGCGCCAGGACGGCTCCGAGAGTCGGAGTCGACTCGGACGTGCTGCCGCCGTGGGTGGCGACAGAGAACACGTTGTGCACCCCGAAGGACGTGAGATTCGAGCGGGTCCAGAACGGGCCGGCCATCTTCGAGAGCGTCGGGCCGGTCACGTTGGCGGTGTTGGGCACGAGACCGTTTCCGGGCAGCACGTTGCCCCAGAACATGCCGCCCTGGTGGTCGGCCGAGTCGAAGTCGTTGCTCGACTCGACGACGATGACGCCCTTCGAGTCGAGATACCGCAAGACGTTGGACGCGAACGTCGAGTAGCCGAGGTCGGCGGTCACCGACACGATCACCTCGGCGCCCGAGGCGTAGGCGAACATCCACGCCTTGGCGAGGTCGTCCGTCGAGTCGATCGCCTCGTCGCCCGCTTTCACCGGCAGGATGAGGCACGTGGGGCAGACGGTGTGGATCACGTTCATCTGACCGTCGGAGTGGCCGTAGCTGGCGTCGGTCGTGGCAGGGTCGTTCTGGTTATCGTAGAAGTCCCACCCGCTGATGGCGTTCGGATAGCCGGCCGGCCGGCTGATCGGAGAGCCGTAGCCCGGGCCGGAGAACGCCGCGATCAGATCCTCCGGGTCGAGAAACCCGTTCCCGTTCGCGTCGGTCACCCGTGGATCGTGCGCCCAGTCGGCGGCCGTGATCTCCCCGTCGCCGTTCACGTCGTAGTCCGAGCGGTCTGTCGAGTAGGCGGTGGCGCACGGCACGGTCTTGCCGTTCAGCGTCATCGTCGCCGTGGCGATGGTGGTGCCGACGCAGGGGACCGGCGTGTCGTGCCAGTTGATCCACATCGAGTTGGCGAGATCCTGCGAGCTCGAGTCGTGCCAGTTGACGCCGCCTTCGATGTAGGCGACGACGGCGTGGGGAGTGACGCCGTCAGCCCCGCTGGCGAGGTACGACTGGGCGGCGTCGACGTTCATGCCGCCCGCGCCGTAGGGGTCGATGCTGTTGGTCGTGGCGTGCCCCGTGGCGCCGACGCCGGCGGTCAGCCTGGCAGCCGTGACGCCCGGCCGTCGGGTGGCGGAGCCGGCCGGCGCCGGCAGCGTCGCCACCGCGGCCGTCACCGGCAGGGCGATCGCGAGCCCCCACATCAGGGGCCGCGAGCGCCTCAGGCGGCCGGACGGATGGGCACCAACGTTTCCCGACTGTGGTCGTGGGCGGCGCATGGCGGCAGCTTACTGAGCGGTAAGGACATGAGCGGAGCCCGCGAGCGTGGCGGTGCGTACGCTTCAGGCGTGCCCCGTCCCGTCAACGACACCCGCACCCGCCTCCTCGAGGCGACTTACGCGTGCATCGCCCGGGACGGTCTCGGCGCGACGTCCCTCGAGGATGCGGCGCGATCAGCCGGGGTCTCGCGGGCGACGCTGTACCGGTACTTCCCCGGCGGGCGGGACGAACTGTTGGGGGCGGTGATCACGTGGGAGACCCTGCGGTTCTTCCTGCGTCTCGCCGAGGCCGTCGCAGACGCCCCCGACCTCGAGACGCTGCTCGTCGACGGGATCGTGTTCGCCCACCGGGCGATCGAGGAGCACGAGGTGCTGCGGCGGATCCTCGGGACAGAGCCGGAGCTGTTGACTCCCCAGCTGACCGTCGACGCACCGCGGATCTTGAACCTGATCAGGACGTTCTTCATCGGCCGCTTCGACGGTCACGAGCTCCGCGAAGGGCTCCCACCAGGTGACGCCGCCGAGTATGTAGCCCGCATGACACTTTCGTTCATCTCGTCCCCGGGCCGTTGGGACCTCTCCGATCCCGAGCAGGTGAGGGCGCTCGTGCGCAGCGAGATCCTCGCCGGTGTCATGCCTTGACGGTGAGACACTTTCAGATGTATTGTTTCGTAGATGGGCCTAGCCCTTGTCGTCCCTTCGCTGACCGCTGATCGCCGCGCGATCGCGCACGCGGAGCCGGCACACTCCGAGCCCGGGGTCGTCGCGTCAGGCAAGCCCCCCTCGCCTCGCGTGAGCGACTCCAGGGCTCGAGTGCTCGATGCTGCCGTTCGCTGCGTGGCGCGTTTTGGGGTCGCCAAGACGACGGTCGAGGATGTCGCCCGAGAGGCGCGCCTCAGCCGGGCCACGCTCTACCGACTGTTCCCGGGTGGACGGGACGACATCGTCGTGACGATGGTGGAGCGGGAGGTGGCGGGTTTCTTCGGGACCCTGGCCGGGCGCCTCGATGGCGTGGACGACCCCACCGAGCGGATCGTCGTGGCGATGACTGCTGCCGCCGACCAGCTGGTGGAGCACAGGGCGCTCGGGTTCGTGCTGGCACACGAACCCGAGGTGCTGCTGCCGCACGTGTTGTTCACCGAGCTGGACCACGTGCTCGCGTCAGCGGGGTCGTTCTTCGCCCCGTACTTGTCCGGGCTGCTCGAAGCCGAGGATGCGCGCCGAGTGGGCGAGTGGATGACGCGCCTGGTTCTGTCGCACGTCGTCTGCCCACCTGGTGCCGTCGACGACTCGTGGCCGCAGGCGCGGGCGAATTCGTCCCGCGATGCAGTCGCGAGCCCGTTCGCGCTGCACCCGGAGCCGCTGTCCGAGGACCGGGCGAGGTGGCTCGTCCAGATGTTCATCGTGCCGGGTATCCGCGCCCTCACCGCCGCATCCACCACATAAACGACCGACGCATCTCCATCCGACGTCACCACGTGACCGGATCCGACCAGCAGGGGGAAGCCCACATGGCATCGAGCATCGAGCAGATGATCGGCCGCGAAGAGATCGACGACGTCGAGGCGATCCTCAACGTCACGAACACGGACCTCGACGAGATCCTTCACACCGTCCGGTCCAACTACGACACGATCTTCACCTGGAACTACGAGCAAGGTTCCCGCCCCAAGCTCAACCGGTTGTACGAGAAGGCGAAGACGTCGATGTGGAACGCCCAGACGGATCTCCCCTGGGACACCGAGGTCGACCAGCAGAAGCTCGTCGAGGAGCAGAAGCTGCTGCTCGGTCCGCCTCTCCACACCTATGTCGACATCAAGGGCACGGCGTTCGAGAAGTGGGGCGACAAGGAGTGGGACCAGCTGGCGATCGAGAGCCAGAACTGGACACTGTCGCAGTTCATGCACGGCGAGCAGGGTGCCCTCGTCTGCACCGCCAAGGTCGTGGAGTCCGTACCGTGGATCGACGCCAAGTACTACGGCGCCACCCAGGTCATGGACGAGGCCCGGCACGTCGAGGTGTTCGCCAAGTACCTCGACGAGAAGCTTTCGGGTCACTACCCGATCAACGCCCACCTGAGGCTGCTGCTCGACGACATCATCGCCGACAGCCGTTGGGACATGACGTTCCTCGGCATGCAGATCATGGTGGAGGGACTTGCCCTCGCCGCCTTCGGCTTCATGCACGCCATCACCACTGAGCCGCTGCTCAAGCAGCTGCTTCGCTACGTCATGTCGGATGAGGCCCGCCACGTGGCCTTCGGCGTGCTGGCACTGCAGGACTTCTACACAGAGCTCTCCGGTCCGGAGATCCGCGAGCGCCAGGAGTTTGCGTTCGAGGCGGCGGTGAGGATGCGGGATCGTTTCCTGCAGCAGGAGATCTGGGCTCGGATGGGGATCCCGGCCCGCGACGTGCTCCCGCTCACGCTGGCCGCCCCGGACCGCAAGATGTTCCAGGTCATGCTCTTCACGAAGATCGTGCCGAACCTGAAGAAGCTCGGGCTGCTCGATGCCGGCGACGGCTGGCTCCGCCAGAAGTTCACCGAGTTGGGGGCGATCCAGTTCGAGAACCTGACGGACACCGAAGAGGAGTACGCCGCCTTCCAGCTCGCCGAAGGGGAGCTCAAGTCCGCTTGAGGGATCCCGCCAGCCGGACCGCCGGGACCCGCCGCCGCTCGCTGCGAAGGGGTGCCTGATAACTTCGAGGTGATGACTGAGCGTGCTCCAGGCCGTTACGGGGCCGTCGTCACCGCGATGGTGACGCCTTTCGACGAGGGTGGGAAGCTCGACCTCGACGGTGCCCAGAGCTTGGCCGCCCATCTGGCGGCTCACGGCAGCGAGGCGCTTGTCCTCGCCGGCACGACCGGTGAGGCGCCCGTCCTGTCCGACTCCGAGCGGCGCGACCTGTGGCAAGTCGTCGCCGAATCATCGCCGATCCCGGTCATCGCCGGATCCACGACGAACGACACGGCACACTCGATCGAGCTCACCCGCTCGGCCGAGGCCGCCGGCGTAGCTGGCATCCTGGCTGTCACGCCGTACTACAATCGGCCTTCACAGCTCGGGATCGCCCGCCACTTCACCGCGATCGCCGAAGCCACGTCGCTCCCGGTGATCCTCTACGACATCCCCATCCGCACCGGCCGCAAGATCGCCACCGAGACGTTGGTGCGGCTCGCCCGCGAGGTCCCGAACATCGTGGGCGTGAAGGATGCGGCCGGGGACGTGAGCGGCACAGCGAGGCTGTTGTGGGAGGCGCCAGCGGGTTTTGAGTGTTACAGCGGCGAGGACTCGCTCACACTGCCCCTTTTGTCGGTGGGCGCAGTGGGTGTCGTCAGCGTGGCGTCGCACTGGGTCGGGCTCGAGATCGCCGAGATGATCAAGCGGTACTTCGCCGGCGACGTCGACGGTGCCCGGCGACTCAATGCCGAGACGCTGAACGCGGTGGCGTTCCAATCGAGCGACGAGGCGCCGAACCCCCTGCCGGCCAAGGCCATGCTCCGGGCGATGGGCCTGCCGGCGGGACAGTGCCGGTTGCCGCACGGGCCGGCGCCGGCGGGGCTGGACGAGCGGGCCAAGACGATTCTCGCCGAGGTCGATCACTGGCGGACGACTCGGTCCGCGCCGGCCCCGCAGGAGGCTCATGCCTGAGCGCGTCACCGTGTCGTTCCTCGGCGGCCTGGGGGAGATCGGCCGTAACTGCGCGGTAGTCGAGCAAGGTGGCCGGCTTGTGGTCCTCGACTGCGGCGTGATGTTCCCGAACCCGGAGATGCCGGGTGTGGATCTCGTGCTCCCGGACTTCGGTTGGCTGGCCGAGCGCGCCGACGACATCGACGGCATCGTGCTCACGCACGGCCATGAGGATCACGTCGGGGCGCTCGGGTATCTGCTGCGCGATGTCCAAGCCCCGATCTACGGCTCACCGTTCACGCTCGGGATCGCCCGCAACCGCCTCGAAGAGGCGAACCTAGCGTCGTCGACGACGTTCATGCCGGTCGGTGACGGTGAGCGCCGGACGATCGGACCGTTCGAGGTCGAGTTCATCCCGGTCACGCACTCGGTTCCGTACGGCTTCGCCCTGGCGTTCCACACCGCCCAGGGCGTGATCCTGCACAGCGGCGACTTCAAGCTCGACCTCAACCCCGTGGACGGCCGCCGCACCGACCTCGCCCGAATCGGCCAGATCGCCTCGGATGAAGGCATCCGCCTGTTGTTGGCGGACTCCACGAACGCCGAGGAGCCGGGCTACACCGGGAGCGAGTCGACCGTCGGCGGCTCGATGCGCACGATCTTCGCCTCCCACCGCGAGTCGCGGTTCATCGTGGCGTGCTTCGCCAGTCACATCCACCGGATACAGCAAGTCGCCGACGCTGCGGTCATGTTCGGGAGGCGGATCTCGCTGCTGGGGCGGTCGATGCTGAAGAACGTCGCCGTCGCCCGCGAGCTCGGTCTGTTGAGCATCCCGGACCATGCGTTCGTGGAAATCGAGAAGACCGCCGACATCGAGCCCGGGAAGCTGTGCGTGATCTCCACGGGCTCCCAGGGTGAACCGATGTCGGCCCTCTCGCTCATGGCCTCGGGGGAGAGTCGCTGGCTGTCGGTGACGGAGGGTGACGTGGTCGTCCTCAGCTCTCATGCGATCCCGGGCAACGAATGGGCGGTCGCCAAGGTGATGGACGGCCTGTCCCGCAAGGGAGCCGTGGTCATCCACGCAGGGATCGCCCACGTGCACGAGAGCGGGCACGCGCGACAGGGTGAGCTCTCGACGCTGCTGTCCATCGCCAAGCCGAAGTCGTTCATACCTGTCCATGGTGAGTACCGGCACCTGCTGTGCCACTCGCGGCTTGCGATCGAGATGGGCGTTCCCGCCACCGAGGTGCTCGTCTGTGAGGACGGCGACGTCGTGGCGCTGGGGGACGAGGGGATCGACTATGCCGGCGAGGTCTCGTCGAGCTACGTGTTCGTGGACGGCCTGGCTGGTGACGTCGGGACCGGAGTGCTCCGCGACCGTCGCGTGCTGGCCGAGGAGGGCATCGTCGTGGCGGTGGTGACGCTGGACCGCAAGACGGGCGAGCTAGTGGGGGGACCTGAGATCGTGAGCAGGGGGTTTCTCTCGGAGCCGGGCCACGAGGACCTCGTCGAGGAGGCCCGGGCCGCCGTGCAGAAGGCGGTCGAGGTCGCCGCCGCCAATGGAAGCCTCGACCCCGATGCGATCCGCCGCGTCGTCCGCCGGGCGATCGGGCGGCTCGTCAACGAGCGCACCCGCCGACGCCCGATGGTCGTGGCGGTCGTCGTCGAGGCCTAGCGCCGAGCGAGGTCACCGGTGCCTGATGGGGCTGGTGTTAGCGTTGTGGCCACTGTGGCAGTGACCAAGCAAGCCGCAGGCTCCCGCTCGCCGGGGTCTCGCGGAGGTTCTCGTGGTTCCGCCCGTGGCGCTGGCGCCTCCGGGGAATCCCGTCGCGCTCCGAAGGCGGGTGCCGGCACCGCCCGCAAGCCCTCCAAGTCCCTCAAGTCCTCCTCACGTGGATCTGGCCTCAGAGGTGACTCATCTGGCCGACCGAGGGCGTCGGAGCCCTCCGCGCTGTCACGTGCCATCGAGCGGGTGCTGGCGCTGGTCGGTGCTCAGCCCGACGACGCGTGGGGGTTGCTGCTCGTCGTCGTCGGCGTGCTGCTGGCACTCGGCATCCACTTCGGTGTCCTCGGTCCAGCCGGCAACGCCATCAGGGCCGGCGGTGGGCGCTCGTTCGGCTGGGGAGAGGACGTCATTCCGGCGTGCCTCGTCGTCGGCGGAGTGTTGCTTGTCCTCGAGCGGTCGCTGTGGGGTTTCGCCGGCACGCTCGCCTCGTCGTTCCTGCTCCTCTTGGCATCGGCTGGGCTCGCCGATCTCGCCGGTGGCAATCCACCGTCCGGCTCTTCGATGGCCCGGCTCGCCGGTGCGGGAGGCCTCGTGGGTGCGGGCCTCGGTGGCGGCATGGCGAAAGTCATCGGGGTTGCCGGATCCGGAGTCGTCCTCGGGGTCGTGGCCTTCACGGCGATCTGCTGGCTGCTCGGAGAGCGCGTCGTGGAGGTCCTCCGGGCCGGCATCGGTGCCATCGGCTCAGCGGCCCGTGCCACCGTGGAGCAAGTACGCCACGTGCGGAGCCAGACGCTGGCGACAGCTCAGGCGGAGGCCGCTGCTCGCCGGGCGAGCGCGACGAGCGTGGCGCCCTATGACTACGACGCGTCCATCGCACCGCTGAGCCCGGAGACGGTGGGCGTCCCGATCGAGGCTTCAGCGTCGCTGGGTCACGAACCCAAGGAGCCTGCGACCGACGACACGCCGGCAACTGCGGCGGCCGAGACCGAGCACCCGGTGCCGGCGATATTCGCCGGCGGGATGCTCGACCCAGTGGCCGAGCACGGGCGGCCCGAACAGCTCAGCCTCCCCGTCACCCTTCCCGACACCAATTGGCGCTTGCCAGCGGCCAAGCTGCTCAAGCGCAGCAAGGACCAGGCCCACGACCACCGTGAGATCGAGGCTCGAGGCCGTGTCCTCGAGCGCGCTCTGGCTGCGCACGGCGTCGAGACGCACCTGGTCGGGTTCACCGTCGGCCCCACGGTGACGCGTTTCGAGCTCGAGCTCGGGGCAGGGGTGAAGGTGGCGAGGGTGACGAACCTGGCGAAGGACATCGCCTACGCGATGGCCTCGCCGGACGTACGGATCCTGGCCCCGATCCCGGGCCGCTCGGCGATCGGCGTCGAGGTGCCCAACCAGAATCGACAGCTCGTCACGCTGGGGGACGTGCTGTCGACGACCGACGCGCGGCGAGCGACCCACCCGCTCGAGGTCGGGCTCGGTCGTGACATCGCCGGCAGGGCGATCATGGTCAACCTGGCCGATATGCCTCACCTCTTGATCGCCGGCGCCACCGGTGCCGGCAAGTCCTCCTGCATCAACTCGCTCGTCACGTCGATCCTCATGCGGGCCACACCCGAGGAGGTCCGCCTCATCCTCGTGGACCCCAAGCGTGTCGAGCTCGGCCAGTACAACGGCCTGCCCCATCTCCTCACGCAGGTCGTCGTGAACCCGAAGCGGGCGGCGAACGCGCTCAACTGGGCAGTCGCGGAGATGGAGCGCCGCTACGACCTGCTCGCCGAAGCCGGTATGCGGGACATCACGGGCTACAACGCCGCCGTCGACCGGGGGGACTTCATCGACCCCGTGGAGCACAGCGGCGTCATCGATTACGAGCCCGACCACGGCAGCCCGGAAGACGTGGCTGGCGAGCCCGAGCTCGCGGACGGTTCCGAGGCCGAGCTCGACCCCGGCTACCTGCTCGGCGGGGATGCAGTCCCGCCGGCGGCGGCGATCGGGCTGAGCGACGGCCCTCCGTCTGCCGAAGTAGCGGCGATGGTGCAGGAGTCCCGGGCGAGGACCGAAGGCCACGACCGACCCGTGTACGCGCGCCTGCCGTACATCCTGATCGTGGTCGACGAGCTCAACGACCTGATGATGGTCGCGGCCCGCGATGTCGAAGAATCGATCTGCCGGATCGCCCAGATGGCGAGGGCCGTGGGCATCCATCTCGTCATCGCCACGCAACGGCCGTCGGTGGACGTCATCACCGGTGTCATCAAGGCGAACGTACCATCGCGGCTGGCGTTCTCGGTGTCCTCGCTGGCGGACAGCCGGGTCATCTTGGACCAGTCCGGCGCCGAGCGCCTCATCGGCCGGGGCGACCTGCTGCTGCTCACCGCCTCCTCCAGCGTGCCCCGCCGCCTGCAGGGTCCTTGGGTGGGGGAGGACGAGGTCCGCGGTGTCGTCGCCCACTGGCGTCGCCAGAGCGGCCCTCGGTACGTCGACGGCGTCGAAGGCGAGGCAGCCCACGGTGGCGCCGGCGGTGTCGAGGACGACGACGACGAGCTGCTCGGCACAGCAATGGAGCTGGTGGTCCGTTCGCAACTAGGATCTACCTCCATGCTCCAGCGCAAGCTCAGGGTCGGTTTCGCACGAGCGGGTCGCCTGATGGATCTCTTGGAGCGACGGGGGGTCGTCGGTCCGTCCGAGGGCTCGAAGGCACGGGCGGTCCTCATGACGTCCGAGGAGCTCGACCAGCTCGAACGTTGAGCGTGGTGACGATGCGTGGTGACGTGGGACTACGGCTCCGAAGGGTCTTCAAGTGACTAGCGCGGGCGAGCGACCCGACCCGGTTGGCTCCGCCACGCCGGCCGACGCGGCACAGCTCGAAGTCGCCCGTCGGCGATCCGAGATCCAGGAGGTCCGGGCGGTTGCAGAACGCGTGCGTGAAGCTCGCCGGCGCGGGTGCCGACGGCTCGTTGCGGCCTTCGCCTGCACGCTCGTAGTCGGGGTGTCGTTGTTGGTGGCGGGATCGACCAGCCGGGGTCCCCTCGACAAGCTGTCGAGCACACGACCCAGCTCTCGTGATCCCGGCTCCGCCTTCGTGGTGGCACCCGCCCTGCACGCGACGCTGTCGTCTCTGAAGTTCCCGGGCAAGCCGGCGGCGCTGCCCCTCCCGAAAATCGGCGAAGGCGCTGTGGTCGTTGCCGGAGTCGGGGTGGTAGGCGACACCAAGGACGAGAAGACGGTGCCCATCGCCAGCGTGACGAAGATCATGACCGCCTACCTGGTGCTGCAGGATCACCCACTGGTGGGCAACAACGGCGGGCCGGTATTCACGATGACCGCTGCCGACCACGAGGCATGGATCGAGGCGTCGGAGGCGGACGAGTCGAACATTGAAGTAGTCGCCGGCGAGCGGCTGGACGAGCGCCAGCTGCTCCAAGCGCTCATGATCCCGTCCGCCAACAACATCGCTGACTACTTGGCCGTCTGGGATGCCGGCAGCCTCCCGAAGTTCGTGGCGAAGATGAACGCCACTGCGAAGGCTCTTGGGTTGACGAACACCAGCTATGCCGACGCCAGCGGATTCGACCCGAAGTCGCGCAGCGACGCCAGCGACATGGCGAAGCTGGCCGCCATCGCCATGCAGAACCCCGAGCTGCGTTGGATTGTCGACGAGCAGTCGATCAGACTCCCCGTCGCCGGCGAGATCTGGAACCTCTACAACCCCGCCGTCGGAGTGGACGGCATCATCGGGGTGAAGTCCGGTTTCACGTCGTCGGCGCAGTCGAACCTCGTCACTGCGGCCTGGCGCCGTGTCGGTGGCCACCGGGTGCTCGTCATCAGCGCAGTTATCGATCAGCCGCTGTCGCTGTACTCCGATGCTCTGGAGGACGAGGCACTCCTAAATGCGGCGACGACCGAGCTTGCGGCGACCGCTGTGGTACCTGCTCAGGCGCAGGTGGCGCAAGCCGTGGCCGGCTGGAACCATTCTCAGACGGCCGTGAGCATCGACTCGCCGGCGGTGGTGGTGGGCTGGCCCGGCATGCCAGTCTCGCTCTCGCTCGTGCCGATCCGGCCCGCGGCCGGCGGGACCGCCCATGGATGGCCGGAGGGTTCGACGATCGGGATGCTCGAGATCCGGGCGCCGTTCGGCGCCGAGTGTGCCGTGCCGGCGGTGCTCGGCGGTGCGATCAGCGCGCCTCCGCCTGGGTGGCAGCCCGCCTCGTCGACGCATTGATCCAGCCCGCGGGCCGATCGTGAAAGCGCGGGTGCCGGCCTCCACCTCGAACCTCGGTCCCGGCTACGACGTGCTCGGCTTGGCGCTGCGCCGTTACCTCGAGGTGGAGGTAACGCCCGCTGAGCGCCTCGTCATCTCTGCGGAAGGCGAAGGCGCCGATCTACCGCAGGACGGCTCGCACCTGGCAGCTGAAATCGTCCGCTCGGTGCTGGGCCACGACCACGTCGCCATCGCCGTCAGCTCCACCATCCCGGTCGGCCGTGGTCTGGGGTCGTCTGCTTCCCTGGCCGTGGCTGCGGCGGCAGCCGCCGGGGCGAGCAGCCCGTTCGGAGTCGCCTCAGCCGTCGACGGTCATGCCGAGAACGCAGCCGCGTCGGCGTTCGGCGGTCTCGTGGCGGCGACAGTCATCGATGGCACGCCCATCGCACGTCGGCTGCCGCTCGATCCTGGGTTGGGCTATGTCGTGCTCGTGCCCGACCGTCACCTCCCGACGAAACTCGCCCGCTCCCTCCTCCCGACCGTCATCCCGCTCGGTGACGCCGTGCACAACCTCGGGCGCATGGGTCTCCTCGTGGCTGGCCTGGCGGATCGGCGGCTACTCACTCCGGCGGCCGGCGAAGATCGTTTGCACCAGGGCCCTCGAACGGCGCTGTTCCCGGAGGCGCCCGAGCTGCTCGACGCCTTGCATCGCGGTGGCGCCACGATCGCCTGCTGGTCCGGCGCCGGGCCGACCTTGCTGGCGATCTGCGCCGAGGCGAGCGCCGTTGCCGGTGTGGAGGCTGCCGCCTGGCATGCGATGTCTCAGCTCGGCGTCGAAGGCGACGTGACGGCGATCGAGCCCGATCTCGAGGGTCTCGTCGTTAGCGCCTGACCACGGGTCGAGACTCGGCGCTCGAGCGAAGGGCGGCGCAGTTGGACCGCCTGCGGATTCAGGCGCCCGTTAGGGTGAGGCGAGCCAATCCGTGGCAGGGAGGCCCGAGCATGCGACTGTTCAGCTTTCACCTGATGCCCTATCCGGGCTTGCCGGACGACTATGACGGCCCGGCCTGGATCACCTGCCCGAACGAGCTCTTCGATCCGACGCTCGGCACTCAGCTCTACAACCGGTACCTCGACGAGCTCGTGCTGGCTGATGAGCTGGGTTTCGATGGGGTGTGCGTCAACGAGCACCACCAGAACGCCTATGGGCTGATGCCGTCACCGAACCTGATGGCCTCGATCCTCGCCCGGGTGACCAGGCGAGCAAAGATCGCTGTCGTCGGCAACGCCCTGCCGCTCTACGACCCGCCGACGAGAGTCGCCGAGGAATTCGCCATGATCGACTGCATCTCAGGTGGGCGCCTCATCGCCGGGCTCGTCGTCGGGGGCGGCCCCGAGTACTACTCGTTCTCGATCAACCCGGCAGAGGCGAGGTCGCGCTTCGCCGAGGCGCACGACCTCATCATCCGGGCGTGGACGGAGCCGGGACCCTTCGAGTTCATCGGCAAGCACTACCGGATCCGGTACGTGAACACCTGGCCGCGACCGGTCCAGCAACCGCACCCCGAGATCTGGATCCCCGGAGCCGGCTCCATCGAGACAGTGGAGTTCGTGGCCCGGCACCGCTACGCCTACATGGGGATCCCGTACTTCCACATCACGGTGTTCGAGCGGATGTTCAACCTGATGCGCCAGGCCTGTGAGAACGAGGGCTACGAGGTCGACCCGCTCCAGCTCGGTTGGCTCGTGCCGATCTTCGTCGCCGAGACCGACGAGGAGGCGAGGCGGCGTTTCGAGGAGCACTTCTGGTACTTCGTCCGCCGCCTTCTGCCGGGCATCTCCGTGTCGCCACCCGGCTACACCTCGGTCCGTTCGCTCGAGAACATCATCAAGGGTGGCCACACCTTCGCTGAGTTCCTCGAGACGTGGGATCAGGTCGTCGATGGCCAGTACGCCATCGTCGGCTCGCCCGAGACGGTGCTCGAGCGCCTCACGGCCAACATCGAGCGCCTGGGGGTCGGCAACCTCCTCGGGTTGTTCCAGCTCGGCACGCTGCCGGCGGACGACACGCGCCGCAACCTCGAGCTGTTCGCGGCGGAGGTCATGCCGAAGCTGAGGGAGCGCTTCCCCGGGACCGAGCGCGTCGCCACCACGGCCGCCGGAACCGTCGCCGGAACCGCCGGAGCGGTCGCATGAGCGCCGCCCTCACCACAGGGCCGTTCGAGACGGCGGTCGGCGCCGTCACGATGACGACGGGCGGCCAGGGCGATGCCGTCGTCTACCTGCACTCGTCGGGCGGCGAGACCGGTGCAGATTCGGTAGCGCCCTTCCTCGAACTGCTGGCCGAGCGTTACGAGGTCTTCGCCCCGATGTTCCCGGGCTTCGCAGGATCCGAAGGGCTGGACGAGATCGACGACATGGAGGACGCGGTCTATCACTGCCTCGACGTCTTCGGACGCCTCGGCCTCACCGAGGAGCGGGCGCCTCACATCGTCGGGCTGTCGCTCGGGGGCTGGATGGCCGCCGAGATCGCCTGGCGCTACCCGCACTCGCTACGATCCCTGAGTCTGGTGAGTGCTCCCGGGATCTACCTGCCGGAGCACCCGATGGGTGAGCTGTTCGGTCGCAAGTTCGACGAGCTGGCCGAGGAGACCTTCGCCGACCAGTCACACCCTGTCGCCGCCATGATGCATCAGATGGCGTCCCTGTCCCTCGCCGGCGCGGGCGCGGATATCCCCTTCGACCTGCTCCGGCCGTTCTTCGAGTCGATGGCAGCGGCGGCCAAGATCGGCTGGAACCCGTACTTCCACAACCCCAAGCTGCCCAAGCGCCTAGGCCGCGTGGCGGTTCCCACCCTCGTGATCGCGGGTCGTCTCGACCGTTTGGTGCCGTGTGAGACCTCGGAGGCCTACGCCCGTCTCATCCCGGGCGCCCAGCTCGAGATCTGGGACGACGCCAGCCACATGGTGCCCCTCGAGCAAGCCGGTCGCCTAGCCACCCTGGTGGCCGATCACATCGAGCACGCAAAGGCGTCAGTTGCGAGCTGAGCCGGCGCAGGCGAGCCGGGGAGAACCGGAGCCGCGCCGCCAGAAGCGGTCGAGCAACCGCCAGCGCGCCACGGGAGGCCGCTCGGACCGCTACAAGTGGGTGGCGCTGTCCAACACGACACTGGGGGTCTTGCTGGCCACGATCGACTCGTCGATCATGCTGATCGCGATGCCCGACGTCTTCCGGGGCATCCGCCTCGACCCGTTGGCACCCGGCAACAGCTTCTACCTGCTCTGGATGATCCTGAGCTTCCTGGTCGTCTCCAGCGTGCTCGTCGTGAGCCTCGGCCGTCTCGGCGATATGTACGGCCGGGTCCGGATGTACAACCTCGGATTCGCCGTGTACACGACGGCATCGCTACTCCTCACGATCACCTGGATGACCGGCAGGCAGGCGGCGATCTATCTCGTCTGCATGCGGGTGGTGCAGGGAGTCGGAGCCGCCTTCCTCGTCGCCAACTCAGCTGCGATCCTGACCGACGCGTTCCCTCCTCACCAGCGCGGCCTTGCCCTTGGCATCAACAACGTCGCCGGGATCAGCGGCTCGTTCATCGGCCTCGTGCTCGGTGGCCTGCTCGGGCCGATCAACTGGCGCCTCATCTTCCTTGTGTCCGTGCCCGTCGGCTTGTTCGGCACGGTGTGGGCGTACCTCAAACTCGAGGACCGCGGCATCAGGACCCGCGCCCCCATCGACTGGCTCGGCAACCTCACGTTCGCGCTCGGTCTCATCTCGCTCATGATCGGGATCACGTACGGCATCGAGCCGCACGGTACTTCGGCGATGGGCTGGGGGAGCCTGCCGGTGATCACGGAGCTCGCCTTGGGCGCCGGTCTGTTGCTGGCGTTCCTGTTCGTGGAGTCGCGTGTCTCCAACCCGATGTTCCGCTTGCCGCTGTTCCGCATCCGCGCCTTCAGCTTCGGCACACTCTCGAGCTTCCTGTCGGCCATCGGCAGGGGCGGCCTCATGTTCATGCTCATCATCTGGCTGCAAGGTATCTGGCTGCCGCTGCACGGGTACTCGTTCGCCCGCACACCGCTCTGGGCGGGGATCTACATGCTGCCGTTGACGGCAGGGTTCTTGCTCGCAGGGCCCGTGTCAGGGATCCTGTCGGACCGCTACGGCGCCCGGCCATTTGCCACGGGCGGCATGATCGGCGCCTGCGTGACCTTCATCCTGCTGCTCGAGCTGCCGGTCGACTTCGGGTACCCCGAATTCGCTGCCATCTTGTTGTTGAACGGCTTGTCGATGGGGGCATTCGCCTCTCCGAACCGGGCCGGCGTGATGAACAGCCTGCCCCCCGAGCATCGAGGCGCCGGCGGTGGGATGAACGCCACCTTCCAATCGTCGGCTCAGGTCCTCTCGATCGGCATCTTCTTCTCGCTCATGATCGCCGGGTTGTCCTCGGCACTTTCGAGCAGTCTGTACCGAGGCCTGACGGCTCACGGCGTTCCCGTCGCCGCAGCGGCGAGAGCGGCCCATCTGCCGCCGGTGTCGACGCTGTTCGCGGCGTTCTTGGGCTACGACCCGATCGACCACCTGGTCGGTGCGGGAGTGCTCGCACACCTGCCGTTGGGGGAGCGGGCGGCGTTGACGGGGAGGGGTTTCTTCCCGGGGTTGATCTCGGCGCCGTTCCACGCGGGACTCCGAGAGGCGTTCGCCTTCGCCATCGGGGCTTGTGCTGTTGCAGCCGTGGCGTCGTGGTCTCGCGGCAAGCGGTACATCGCTGACGCGGACTCCTTCGAGCCCATCGCTGACGCGGACTCCTTCGAGCCCATCGCTGACGCGACAGCCGACGCCTAGCCGACGCCTAGCCGGCCGGCGGGAGGTCCAGCTTCTGGCGGATCAGCGAAGCCTCCGCCAAGCCCGACGTTCCGCTCAGGATCGCCGCATTGGTTCCGCCAACGGACGGCAACCCTCGCACGAAATCGACGAGCGAGTCGAGCACGCCGTAGGGCCCGCAGCCGGAGGCGCCGGGCACGGCGTAGCTGTTATTGACCAGCGAGGTGCCCTTGGTCTTGACGACCCGTCCCCCGTAAGCGACCGTGAGCGTGCCGATCGACCCGGTGATGGGTAGGTTGGGAGGGGGAGGGTCCGTCGTGCCGTCGGTGAGCGCCAGCGTGTCCGGGTCGCTCGGGGAGCCGACCGTGCAGTCTTTCCCAAGGAGCGGGTTGCGGAGCATCACGTCGGTGGGCAGGGTCATCGCCGGCCCGTCGCCCGTCAGGAGGTTGTCCAGGCTGAAGACGGGGAGCCCGACCAGCTGCGGTGTCGCTGTGACGGCATAGCGCCGGGAAGAGCCCGGGGTGCCGAGCAAGCCGCCGGGCACTTGGATAGGCGCTGCGGTCATCGCCGGCGTCCCGTCGTCGGGAAGGACCGCCTTGTACGAGCCGTTGTTCTTCTGGATCAGCCCCAGCGACAAGATGATCGGGGATGTCTCGGTCAGCGTGGTCGAGTTGATCGTGAACGTGCCGATATCGGAAGCTGCGAGGCAGAGCGTCACGTCCGGGTTGTCCACCGGGCAATGTGCGAACTCGGCCAGACCCGGCGGCAGCGTCGCTGCCCGTGGGCTCGATGCCGACGCGACACCAGCACTCGAGGCTGTGAGCGCAACGCACAGCGCCGGGATGCTCAGGACCGCCGCGACACGACTTCGTCTCGACCGCGATCGCTTCGCAGGTGTTCGGTGGCCGTCTGCGACTGGGCACAGGCTCATGGCGGACTCTGCCTTCCTGTCGTCGGATCTCCGGTAGGTCGGGCGTGTTGCCCGTGCTCCACACCGGCCAGAATCTCGCACGGCCAGCTGCCGGCGGTGCCGATGAAAGGGCGATACCTACGTTAATCCCTGGTCACCCGGCGGTGCTGGGCCCGATTCACGGGTGAGCGTTTGGCGTGCTGCCGGCCGAGCCGACTGGTGGGCTCGCCGTGCATCGCTGAGCCCACCTGGCAGCGTGGGTTGCGGGTCCGTATGATTCGGTCCCAGGCGGCATGACGACGGCGAGAGGTGCCATGCCGGGGAGGATCACGATGCGGCTCAGCACCTCGGCGACGTGCGGCATGCGAGGAAGCCGGAAAGCGCTCCGCTCCGGGGCCGTGCTCTTGTGCCTCTTCGCTGGGGGTGCGGTGCCCGCTGCGGCGGCGACCGGGGTGTTGGCGCCGCCGGCTGTCTCGGCTGCTACGGCCCCCTACGTGGCGGTCAAAGGGAACCACCTCGTGAACGCATCCGGCGCAACCATCCGCCTGCTCGGCGTGGACCGGTCCGGTGCCGAGTACATGTGCCTCGGAGGCTCGAAGATCTTCGACGGGTCCGTCGGACCGACCGCCGTCGCCGCTATGGCGACCTGGAACATCGACGCCGTCCGCGTGCCGCTCAACGAGGACTGTTGGCTCGGTATCAACGGCGTGAGCAGCTCGGTGAGCGGGAGCGCTTACCAGAAGGCCATCGAGAAGTACGTGGCGACGTTGCAGTCCTACGGCATCGTCGTGATCCTCGACCTGCACTGGGCCGCACCGGGTACCTATCTCGCCAGCAGCCAGTGGCCAATGGCCGATGCGGATCATGCTCCGGCATTCTGGACATCGGTGGCGATGGCGTTCAAGGCCAACCACGGCGTGATCTTCGACTTGTTCAACGAGCCCTACATCACGTCGTGGTCGTGCTGGCTGAACGGATGCAAGACTTCCTACGACGACTCGGGCACGACCGTCACCTACGAGACGGCCGGCATGCAGCAGCTCGTCGACGCCGTCCGCGCGACCGGGGCGACGACGCCGCTCATGCTCGGTGGTCTTGGCTATTCGAGCGATGAGTCGGAATGGCTGGTGAACGAGCCGAGTGATCCGGACCACCAGCTCATCGTGAGCTTCCATACGTACAACTTCTCGGGATGCAATAGCGAGTCCTGCTGGAAGGCCACGATCGCGCCGCTTGCGAAGAAAGTTCCGGTCGTGAGCGGCGAGATCGGTGAGAGCGGATGCACCGACACCTACATCAATACCTACATGCCCTGGGCTGATCACCATGGCATCTCATACCTCGGATGGACCTGGGACTCGACAGGCCCTCCGTCGCACTGGAGCTGCAGCAACGGCCCGGCGCTGATCAAGAGCTACACCGGCGTGCCCACCGCCTACGGCGTCGGGTTGAAAGACCACTTGGCGACGCTCGCGGGCGAGAACGCCGTCCCGTAAACGGTGTACCCGACGACCGCGGCCAGCCTCGACTAGCCCGCTTCGGCAGCGGCGATGTCGTCGAGGCCTTGGGCCAAGGTGTTCCACGACAACGTGGCGCACTTGATCCTGACAGGGAACTTCACGACGCCTTGCAGGGCGGCGAGCTCACCGAGGTCGTCGATGGAGATCGCATCGTCCGCCGGTGCCTCCGAGCCGTCCCCGCCGATCGCCTGCTCGTGTACGAGCATCATCGACTTGAACGCGTTGATCAGGCGGCGGGCCTCGGCGACCGACTTCCCTTTCACCGCGGCCGACATCATCGACGCCGATGACTGGCTGATGGAGCAGCCCTGGCCACTGATCCGCAGGTCGCGAACGGTGTCGTCGTCCACGTCGAGGTACACGACGACCTCGTCGCCGCACAGCGGGTTGAAACCCTCCACCCGCCACGCCGGCGGTACGGCGAGCTCACCCCGGTTCCTCGGTGAGCGGTAGTGGTCGAGGATGATCTCCCGGTACAGGTCTTCGAGCCCGGTCATGGTCAGCCGAACATCTCCTTCGCCTTGCCCAGCGCCGCCGAGAGGGCGAGCACATCTTCCTCGTCGTTGTACAGGTAGAGCGAGGCCCTCGCGGTCGCGGGCACCTCGAGGCGGCGCATGAGCGGCTTCGCGCAGTGGTGGCCGGCCCTGACGCAGACGCCCTCGGCATCGAGCACTTGGGCGAGATCGTGGGCGTGGATGTCCCGGTAGGCGATCGAGATGGCGCCGCCCCGTAGGGACCGGTCCGGCTCGGGGCCGAAAATGCGCAGGTCAGCCCCGTGCTCGGCCCGCAACGTGTCGATCGTGAACTTCGTGAGGGCCGCCTCGTGGTCGGCGATCCGGTCCATGCCGACGGACTCGAGGTAGGAGACGGCAGCACCCAGCCCGATCGCCTCTGCGATCGGTGGTGTTCCCGCCTCGAACTTCCAGGGCAGGTCGTTGGGCGTGAAGCCGTCGAGGCGCACGTCCCGGATCATCTCGCCGCCGCCGAGGAATGGCGGCATGGCGTCGAGCAAAGCCGCGCGACCCCAGAGCACGCCGATACCGGTCGGGCCCAGCATCTTGTGGCCGGTGAAGGCGAGGAAGTCCACCCCAAGGGCGGCGACATCGACCGGGCGATGGGGGACGAGCTGTGACGCGTCGCAGACGACGACGGCACCGGCGGCATGGGATGCCTCGACGATGGGCCCGAGGTCGTTCAGCGTTCCGAGCACGTTGGACATGGCCGTCACGGCGACGATGCCGGCCCCATCCAGCATCTGGGTGAGGTTGGAGAGGTCGAGCCGGTAGTCGTCGCCGACACCTAGGTACCGAAGCTCGATGCCGCGCTCGTTGGCGAGCATCAGCCAGGGCACGAGGTTGGCGTGGTGCTCCATCTCGGTGAGCACGATGACCTCGCCGGCGGTCAGCAGGTTCCGGCCGTAGGAGTTGGCAACGAGGTTGAGGGCCTCGGTGGCGTTCTTCGTGAAGACGATCTCGGTGCTCGGGTCCGGTGCGGAGATGAACTGCCCGACGCGATGCCTGGCCTGCTCGAACTGGCGCGTCGCTTCCTCAGCGATCGCGTACACGCCCCGGTGCACGTTGGCGTGGGTCGTGGAGTAGTAGTGGTCCATCGCCTCGAGCACCTGGACCGGGTGCTGGGACGATGCTGCGGAATCGAGATAGGCGAGGCGGTGCCCTCCGCGCTCGAGCTGGAGCAGGGGGAAGTCCGCCCGGATGGCGGCGGCGTCGAGGCTCGGCCGGGCCTCGGTGACGAGGGGAGTGGTCGTGGTGGTCACGAGCGCCATGCCTCGTAGCCTTCGCTGTCCAAGCGCTCGGCGAGCTCCGGCCCTCCGGAGTCGACGATCCTGCCGTCGATGAACACATGCACCCGGTCCGGAGTGAGCTCCTCCAGGATGCGGCGGTAGTGGGTCACGATCACGATGCCGAGTTCGGGTTGCTGGCGCCGAACCTCGGTCACGCCCCGGGCGACGACTCTCAGGGCGTCGACGTCGAGGCCCGAGTCCGTCTCGTCCAGGATCGCCAGCAGCGGTTCGAGCATCGCCATCTGAAGGATCTCGTTGCGCTTCTTCTCGCCGCCCGAGAAACCCTCGTTCAAGTACCGCTGGGCGAAGCTCGGATCCATCTCGAGGCGTTGCATCCACTCGGCCAGTGCCACGCGGACCTCGAGCACGGACAGGTCCGTGCCTTTTCGAGCCGAGACCGCCTGGCGGAGGAACTGGCTCACCGGGACGCCGGGGATCTCCTCGGGGTACTGGAACGCCAGGAACACGCCGGCCTTGGCCCGCACGTCGACGGGCCAGAGCGTGATGTCCTCGCCCTGGAACAGGATGCGGCCCTTGGTGATCTCGTAGCCGGGGTTGCCGGCGATCGTGTTGGCCAGTGTGGACTTGCCCGACCCGTTCGGCCCCATGATGGCGTGTAGCTCGCCCGGGCCGACGGTGAGATCGACCCCGCGCAGGATCTCGACGCCCTCGACCCCGACATGGAGGTCGTCGATCTCGAGCAGCGGCGTGTTGGTCTCAGGCACGCGTCCATCGTAGTGCGCGTCCGGTATTTGCACTACGGGCGTAGGGGAAATACCGCGCTAGGAGGCGCTCAGGAAGGGGGGAGTGACGAGTCGGCGGTCACCAGCCGCGGGCGACCCACTCGTCGAGGTGGGGCCGCTCGTTCCCGATGGTCGTGTCGTTCCCGTGACCTGGCATCACGATCGTGTCGGCGGAGAACGGCACGAACAGGCGCCGCTCGATCGACTCGATGATCGTCGGGAAGCTGCCGCCCGCGAACTTCGTGTTGCCCGGGCCTCCCGGGAAGAGGGTGTCGCCTGCCAGGAGCACCGGCGAGCCCTCGATCACGAAACACATCGATCCCGGCGTATGCCCCGGCGTAAGGATCGTCCGGAGCCGGAGGCGACCGATCTCGAGCACGGTGTCGTCCTCGAGCAGCGAGTCGTAGGACGGCAGCATGGCTGCGTCCTCGACCGTGACCGCCACGTCGTAGCCGGCGTCACGCAGCTGCGGCACTGCCTGGATGTGGTCCCAGTGCCCGTGAGTCTCGATGACGCGACGCACGCCGAAGGTGCGGCACAGTTCGAGGAGCTGCTCGTGCTCGTTGGCGGCGTCGACCAGGACGGCGTCCCCGGTGACTTTGCACCGGACGATGTACACGTTGTTGTCCATGGGTCCGACGACGGTCTTGTAGATCTCGACCTGGCTGTCCTCGTAGTGCACGGCACGCCTCCTTGAGCGCCTCGTCGCCGGCTTGTCGCCGCCGCTGGCCTTAAGACTAAGGTTCCGCCGTACCGTTGCCCGCCGTGGGAGGCAGTCGTGAACTTCGGTTTCTCTGAAGAGCAGGAGGAGTTGCGCCGCGCCGTGCGGCGTTTCCTCGAGGACAAGTCGCCGAGTACCGAGGTGCGCCGGCTCATGGAGACGACCGAGGGTTACGACCCAGCGGTCTGGTCGCAGATGGCGAACCAGTTGGGCTTGCAGGCTCTGACGATCCCCGAGGAGTACGGAGGGGCGGGTTTCGGGTATGTCGAGCTCGTCGTCGTGCTGGAGGAGATGGGCCGGGCGCTGCTGTGCGCCCCCTACTTCTCGACGGTCGCCCTCGCGGCCAACGCCTTGGGTGCGTCGGGGGACGAGGCCGCCAAGGCCGAGTACCTGCCCGGCATCGCCAGCGGCGAGACCATCGCCACCCTGGCCTACACCGAGGAGACCGGGCGATGGGACCTCGACGGCGTGACGCTGGCGGCGACCCGCGCCGGTGACGGCTGGAAGCTGGATGGGACGAAGTCCTACGTGATCGACGGGCATACGGCGAACCTGATCCTCGTGGCGGCCAGGTCCGAGGGTGGCCTCAGCCTGTTCGCCGTGGCCGGCGACGCTGCCGGCCTGGAGCGCACGGCGCTGGCGACGATGGACCAGACTCGGAAGCAGGCGAAGTTGGGTTTCTCGGGGGTGGAGGCTCGGCTCATCGGTGAGGAGGGTGGCGCTGGTCCGGTGCTGTCAAAGACGCTGGACCTCGCCGCCGTCGCGCTCGCCGCCGAGCAGGTGGGCGGGGCGCAGCGGGTGCTCGACATGAGCGTCGAGTACGCCAAGACTCGTATCCAGTTCGGCCGGCCGATCGGGAGCTTCCAGGCGATCAAGCACAAGTGCGCCGACATGCTGCTCGAGGTCGAGTCGGCGAAGTCGGCGGCGTACTACGCCGGCTGGGCGGCGGCGGAGGACAACGAGGAGCTGCCCGTGACGGCCTGCCTGGCCAAGGCGTACTGCTCCGAGGCCTACTTCCACGCCGCTGCCGAGAACATCCAGATCCACGGCGGCATCGGCTTCACGTGGGAGCACGACGCCCACCTGTACTTCAAGCGGGCCAAGTCGTCCGAGCTGATCCTCGGCGACCCCTCCTACCACCGGGAGCTCCTGGCGCAGCGCATCGGGATCTGAGGCCAGCGGGCCGGCGGGGCCTGCCCTGGACGGGTTTCTTTGCTCCGAGCGGCCCCGGCGCCCCGACGGAACGGTTCCGTGGTGGTACTTCACGTCAACGTCGTCGCCTTGAGCGGCGGGGCTTCCTACGCCTGGCCTGTGTCCAGTTTTCCAAATCCTAACTTATTGATAAGTAAGTCGTTCGGAATTGGGCACCTCCGAGGGGGCGCACAGCGGACCTGGCTACAAGCCGAACAGTGCCGGCAGTTCGCCCATGTGGCGGAACACGATCGCACCGGGTACCTGCAGCCGGCGCAACGGGGTGAGTCCGCCTGCGTAGGCGTACGCATGCATGCCGGCAGCCAGTGCGGCCTCGATGCCGTACGGACTGTCCTCCACGACGGCACAACTCCCGGGGTCGAAGGCCATCGAGGCGGCGGCGTGGAGGAAGAGATCCGGGGCGGGCTTGCCTCTGGTGACATCCTCCACGCTGAAGATCCGGCCCGAGAAACGTTCGAGCAACCCGGTCAACCCCAACGTGAACCGCATCTTCTCGTGTGTCCCGCTCGACGCCACGCAGACGGGGGTGCCGCTGCGCTCGAGGGCGCCGAGCACGTCGAGCACGCCGGCGACCGGTGCGAGCTCCCGCTCGAAGGCTTGCCGATACCGCTCGTCGATCTCGAACGAGAGCGAGTCGGGGAGCGCGTGGCCGAGGTGCTCCTCGATCTCCCGGCTGCAGTCCGCTTCCGACCGCCCAAGAAACCGCTCGACCACCTCCGCCTCCGTCATCTCCCACCCGAGCTCGGCGAGGATTTCCACGTCGATCGGTACGGCGATGCGCTCGGTGTCGATGAGGACGCCGTCGCAGTCGAAGATGACGAGATCGGGGCGGTCGGTGATCACCGGTTCACGGTAGGCGCGGGCACCCGCTGACCGGGTTCACGGGTGATCTTCGGAATTGCCACCACGTGCCAGACCGCGTTCGATAGTCTTTGCGGCACCAGAGAAAGGAGGTGGTCCAATCACATGAGTAGTCAACGAATTGGGACCCTGGAGGTGGCTGGCCGCTAGGCGGCTTGCTGGACCACCTGGTGACACCCAGTCAGACACCCGTGGTCGATCCGGTCGGAAGCTGGTCCCATCCGATGTAGTCCGGGCGGCTATGCCTTTCAGCAACATCGATGGTCGTGGGCGGTCCGCAAGGGCCGCCCACGATCGCGCCCGCCGCCGGCTCAGCTGGGCGACTCGTCGTGCGAGCGGGACTCCAGCGCCCGATCGATCGCCTCCACCAACAGCCGGGCGTTGCGCAGCGGGTCGTCCGCCTGCGTGAGCCACCTCACCACGACGACGCGAGTCGCTCCGGCCTCGATCATCCCTCTCACCGTCTCTGGTCGGGCATCGCCGGTGACGAAGAACGGCATCGACGGTACGGACTCGGCCGTACGCCGAGCGACCTCGCTGATGTACCCGAGGCCTGTGCCGGGCCGGCCGGGCTTTGTGGGCGTCGGCACGACCGGACCGGCTGAGATGTAGTCGATGGGCTCGGACAACGCCTTCTCCAGCTGGTCGGGCGCGTGCGTCGAGAGGCCCACGATGCGGCCCTCACCCATGATTGCCCGGGCCTCGGCCGCAGCCATGTCCTCCTGGCCGACGTGCACCCCGTCGGCGGCGATCTCGGCGGCGAGATCCGGCCGGTCGTTCAAGATGAACGGCACGCCGTGATCGGCGCACACCCGTTGCGCCAGCCGGGCGCGGACGAGCAGTTCCACATCGCCGAGTTGCTTGTCACGCAACTGGACGACATCGACGCCGCCTTCGATGCACTCCCTGAGAAACGCCCCCAGATCCTCCCGGTCCCCCGTGCACAGGTACAGGCGGCGGCCGGCGAGCAGCAGCCGCCGATCGGTCGTCCTGCTCACGCTCCGACGGTCTTCTTGGCAGCGGTCTTCTTGGCAGCGGTCTTCCTCACCGGAGCCTTCTTCGCCGGGGCGGCGGTGCGGATCGGCACCTTCCTCGCCGGAGCTTTCTTCGCCGCCGGTACCGCAGCCTTCGCTGCGGCCTTCATTTCGCGCTTGTGCTGGCGGACGAGTGTCAGCGCCTCCGGGCTGTCGATGTCGGCGATCGACAGGTGCGATCCCACCGTACCGAAGGGAGAGGCGACCTCCGCCCAACCGGGGGGCGTCACGCCCAGCTGCTTGCCGAGCAACGCGACGAAGATCCTCGCCTTTGCTTCTCCGAAGCCAGGGAGGGCGCGAACGCGATCCAGCAACTCACCGCCGGTCTTGGCTGTCTTCCAGAGCCTGGCCGCGTCGCCTCCGTAAGCGGAGACGAGGTGTTGGCACATCGCCTGCACGCGCCTCGCCATGGACGCCGGGAAACGGTGCAGTGCCGGACGTGCAGCGAACGCCGCCACGAGCTCCTCCTCCGGCATGTCGGCAATCCTGGCGGCGTCGAAGCTCCCGCCGAGACGCCGGAGTAGGTTGAACGGGCCGTAGAACGCCCATTCGAGTGGGATCTGCTGATCGAGTACCATTGCGATAAGAAGGGCTAGCGGGTCCTCGGAGATCAACTTGTCGGCTTCCGGGTGCCCGCTGAGGTAGAGAGGCATTCGCTCACTTTAGGAGCCGGGACAATGCGGGTGGGGCTGTACACGAGAATCTCGGAGGACATCGCCGGCGAGGGACTCGGGGTGGCGCGTCAGGAGCAAGATTGTCGAGCCCTGGCCGAGCGTCGCGGCTGGACCGTTGCAGGAATCTACGAGGACAACGATGTTTCGGCTTTCAAGACGAGGGTCAAACGACCGGAGTTCGAGCGGCTGATGGAGGACCTCGAACGAGGCCTCCTGGACGGACTCGTGGTTTACGACCTCGATCGCTTCGCCAGGCAGCCACTCGACCTGGAGCGGTCCATCCGCATCTTTGACAGCCGCAACCTGGTGTTCGCCACCGTGCAGTCGGACATCAACCTTTCCACCTCAGACGGCCGGACAATGGCACGAGTGATGGTCGCTTTCGCCAATAAGTCTTCGATGGACACGGCGCGTCGAGTCCGCCGCAAGCATCTGGAGTTGGCTCAGACGGGCGTTCCGACAGGCGGTTGGCGCCCGTTCGGCTATCTGCCAGACCGTCGGACCTTGGACGTGGGAGAGGCTCAGCTGATCCGTCGAGCAGCGGCCGATGTCATCGGGGGCGTCGGTCTGCACACCATCTGTCGTCACTGGAACGAAGAGGGAGTTCTCACCACGGCCGGCAACATCTGGCGCAAAACAGTGCTGAAGAGCATGCTGGTGTCGCCGCGGATCGCCGGATATCGCGTCTACAGGGGCGGTATCGCCCGAGACGAAGCAGGGAATCCGGTTCGGGGTCTGATCGAGCCGATCCTGGACCTGGAGACCTGGGAGAAGGTCAAAGCTGTGCTGCAAGATCCTGAGCGCTCGAGTAAGCACTCCCATTTGGGCGGTCGCAAGTACCTGTTGTCCGGCATTGTGCGGTGTGGAGCCTGCGGAAAGCGGTTGAACGGCAACGCAGTGCGGGCCTCGGTCACTGTGTTCGCCTACTCGTGCAAGGTTCCAACGTCAGGCGGATGCGGCAAGGTGGCAGTTACGGGGCCGAGGGTGGACGCGCTCGTGACGGCGCTCGTACTGGAGTACCTGGCAGACCGTCATGTCGATAGCGAAGCCCAACCGTGGAAGGGGCAAGCTGAGTTGGCAGCTGTCACGGATCGCGTGGACGAGCTGATGAGAGCCTTTACCGCTGGTGAGCTATCCAGTGACGTCGTCTTCCCGGCCGTGTCCACGCTGGAGACACAGGCGAGGGAGCTTCGGGAGGCGCGGTTGGCATGGACGCGAGAGCAAGTCGCTCTCACGTCTCGCCCGGCTGACGTGGTAGGAGCTTGGCCAACCCTTGACCTCGATCAGCAGCGCGCCGTGATCGCCTCGGTCTTTCACTCTGTTGTCGTGAAGCCTTCGGGGAACCGGGGTCCGGTGTTCGATCCGTCACGGGTCGAAGTGGTCTGGCGATAATTGCGGCGATGTGCGTCCAGCACGACTCAGATAGGGGAGGGGCACTGGCGAGTTGCGCGTTGATCCAGCGTCGCTCGGTCGCGGTTATTCCTTGAACGTCGTCCCCTCTCAGCATTGCCATGCGTCCTGCCCGCGCAAGACCCGGCGCGCTGGTCGATTCACTGCGACCTCGACGAGAGACTCGATCGTCGTCTGTAGGTCATAGTGAATGTCCGGCAGCGCCGACGAGTGCCTGCCTCGGCCCGCACTCGGCGCCGTGATTGCACGAACCGCGGCTGCCTCGTCTCGTGCGTTTGTCGGCCGGGGACGCGGCTCAAACTCCCATTTCCCTGTCGTTGCGACGCGCCTTGACGGCGGCTCCGACACGCTGCGGCTGGGAACAGAGACTGCGACCCAGAGCGACTGCCTGGCGCAGCGCTGTTCGCGCCAGCGCGCGTTGGGTGATCTGCTCTGCGTTGGTCGGGGCATTGTCGGGTCCAAGCGGTCGGTGGTCGTCGCCGATGCTCCAGCGCTCCCGGTAGGCAGCGACGGTGCAGATGGCTCGCAGCCAGTGCTTCTGGCCAATGGAGTCGGTGGGTGGCTCGCCGAACTGACCCAACCAGGAGGCGCCGCTGGTGACGGCCTCTTGGGCGAGGGTCCAGGCGCGGCCCTGCAGGGCATGGTCGCGTTCTTCGAGGGCTCGGGCGAGGTCGGGATCAGTGACGTTGAGAGCTCGGGGTACGAGGCCTGCGATCAGGTTGGTGCTGCCTCTTCGGCGGCTGCCGGCCGCTTGTGTGAACCGCTCGACGCGTTTGTGGAGAACGGAAGCGACATCGTGGGCATCTACGATCGGGCGGGCTCCGACGAGTTGGGAGAGTGCGGCACCGATATCAAGCCCGCGGGCCTCAGCTCGCCTGAAGGCGGCGACGAGCGGCCCTTGTGCGTCACTCGAACGGACGTCCTCCAGCTGTTGGGCGGTGAGCCCGGAGTGGCCGAGAAGCGCGTTCCAACGCTCGGCTTGAGCGGCGTGGGCGAGCGTCTCGTACTCGGCGTGCAGGCTGGCCCAGCTCTCGGCGTCCTGCTGGGCGTGGCGCACGGTCTCGTGGACGGACGTCTCGGCCCCGGTGTTGGCGAGCATGGCGGTGAGCACCTCACGGGCCGTCGGAGCGCCGCCGCCGCGGTCGTGGCCGGTCTGCGGGTCGGGGTCGTAGGCGGTGTCGACGTAGAGGAAATTCGCGCTGCGCCCTCTCGTGGCGGCGACATAGAGGGCTTCTCGATTGGTCCAAGGGGAAACGAGGGCGTGGGCGGTCCCGACCGTGCGGCCCTGCGAGCGATAGGCAGTGGTGGCGTAGGAAAGCTCGACGTGTTGCGCGACGTAGTCGGCCGGGAGAACGACGACGCCGTGGCCGGCGGCGCGCCGGACCGTCATGGTCCCGTTCGCGATGGCCGTCACGACCCAGCAGTCGCCGTTCTTCACCCAGCCGGTCCCGGTTGCGAGGTGCCGGTCGTTGCGACGAGTGACGATCTGGTCGCCTACGCCGACCGTCTGCCCAGCGGCGGCGATCACACCGTCCTCGGCGACTTCCGCTGTAGCGATGCGATCGGCCCGTGCCCGCCGGTTCAGCTCGGACACCGTGGCGGCGTCGGGGGCGATCATGAGGCTGGAGTTGCCGGCGGCGACGTCGTGCTTCCATGCCGAGTAGACAGCTTCGAGGAGTTCTTCACGGCTGCCGCCAGTGATCCTGCCGTTGGACTCATAGGCGTGGAGGGCGCTCTTGTCGCCGTGGCGGAGCTTGATGCTGGCGGTGCGTTCCCATTCTGAGATGAACCGGTGCACCTCGCCCAGCTCGGCCACCGAGGTGTGCTCGTCGCGGGCAAGGAGCCCGAAGGCACCGCCGGCGTCCACCGAACCCTGTTGGGCCCAGTCGCCCGAGAGGAGGATCTTCGCCCCGGCGTCGGTCGCCGCCCTGACGAGCTCGTCGAGAGCGAAGGTGCCCGCCAGGCCGGCCTCGTCGATGACGAGCAACTGCCCCGGCAGGAGCTGCCATCGGGCGAGCTGGTCGTCCAGTACGCGTGCCCGTTCTCGCAGCCGATCGGCGTTTACCGAATCGGGTTGGTCGGCCAGGGTTGCTGCGATTCGCTGGCGTTCGTCGATTCTCTCGGGAGACCTTCGGAGTTCGGTGAGCCACTTGGCGGTGTTCTCGGTAGGCACGCCGAGCTCGCCGGCGAGGACCTCGGCAGCAGCCGCGGCCGGTGCCAGTCCGATCACGGACCCTGCGCCATGCTCGGCTTCCCAAACTGCCCGCAGACCGGCAAGGGCGGTGGACTTGCCGGTTCCGGCCGGCCCCACCATCACGACGACCCACCGCTTCGAGGTGGCGATCTTCTCCACGGCGACGGCCTGGTCGAGCGACAGGCGGTGGCTCCTGCCGGGCAGGTTGTGATCGCTGATCCTCGCCACGGTGGCTGAAGTGACCGTCGGCGCGCCGGTGAGTAGGGCGCTGTCGAGAAGGCGGGCCTCAGCATCGAGCAAGGTCTCGGTCGTGTAGATCCGATGGCTGCGGGGCGACAGTCGCGAGGATCCGTCGGGGCGGAGATAGCGCTCGGGCGTGTGATGCAACGCCGGCGGGGTGAGGCTCAACGAGGCGTCGACGGCGAGGTCGGTGATCTGTCCGGCGACAGTGACCCGGTCGTCGGGGCTGGCGAAGCGGACACGGTGGAGGAGACGATGGGCCTCGTCGAGCAGGTTGTCGCGCCGGAAAGTGGCGCGTTTCTCGGCGACGGTGGCGACGACGGCCCGGGCGGCGTCTTCGAGGATCGGTTGTGCCAGGTCGCAAGAGGCAAGGATTGGGAGGTCGTTACGGCTCCGTAGCGACGCCACCCAGGCTTCCTCGGCGTAGCCGGCGTCCAGCTTGCTGGCGCGCCGGCGCCAGTCCTCGGTCATCTCAGAGAGGCTGCGATGCGACTTGGCTGGTCGGGTGGCGATGGTTGCCTGCTGGCGGAGGCGCACGATCTCTACGCCCGTCGGGCGGCGGCCGTGGTCGGCGACGAAGGTCTCGATCAGCTCGTCCTTGGAGTGCTCGATCTGCTCTACGCGCTGTGAGAATTCGGCCATCAGACTTTCGGGGACACCGGTGATCTCGAAGCGGGCTCGCTCGGAGTGACGCCGGTGGCGGGCCTCCCAGCCCACGCCCAACTTCTCGGTGAGCAGGTCTGAGAGGACCCCCTGGTGCATGGAGGAAAGAGCCGAGCGGGCATGGAAGATGGCCCTGCTGTCGAGTGTCCGCCATTTGCCATCGGAGAGAGATCGGGCACGATTGAGAATCACGACATGGTCGTGCAGCTGAGGATCCCCAGCTCGCGAATCGAAGTGGGTGAAGGCCGCTGCGATGACCCCGTCAATGTCCTCGGTGACGATGCCGTTCGTCCCAGAGCGGGAGTGGAACACCTCGCCCTCGGCGTAGGAAAGCACGTAGTCGACGGCCTCGCGGTGGCAGTCGAAGATCACCTGTCGGGTCTTCATGTCGGCGAGCGCCCAGGCCACAGATATCGACTTGCTCGGGCTGAAGGTGAGATCGAACCCTGCCACCGGAGCGAGTTTCGAACTCAGGTTCGGGCAGCGGCCGAGCGGCTGGCGGGTGACCGGGTCACAGCACAGACCGAGCATGTTGTAGAGATGCTTCTCGGTCACGACCGAGCCCTTCTCCACCCCTCTGCCGCCGTCCAGAGCGGACAGACCAGAGCCGAGGAACACCCCCGGCGGAGTCCCCGATGCGGCGTAGTAGGCAGCGAGCGACTCGGGGCGTCCAGGGGCGCCGTCACCGACGGCCACCGAGTCCATCAGGTAGCGGAAGCCGCTCCCGAGGCTAATTCGCCGCATCGAGATCACGGTCCCGTTCCTCCTCCCTCCTTACTGGCGCTGTGGCGCTCCACATTTGGACGACTTTGTGGAGCGCAGCTGCGCGACAGTTCCGCCAGCTCTCGCTGCCGCCCGTCCGGGCGGGGTGTCACCTCCGGACGGCACCTGTCGCTCCGACGACAGGGGTGGCGTCGAGACCTCCGCCAGCCGCCTCGCAGACCTGGTCGCCTCGATCCGTCTCGCTCGTCGTTCATCCGCCGCCGACTCCTGCCCCGTCATCGAGTCATCGCTCCTCTGGAGGGCAGCCAGGCGACCATCCCCATAAGGGAGGCAACGGCGAATACACGCAAGCTGCGAGCCCCAAAAGGTGAACTGCTCGGCTCAGATTTCGAAGACGACGCTCGGGTTCTGCCGATCCCGGCGATGAGGACGCAGAGCCGTCAGACGGCGGCCCGACGACGCAGATCACGCGGAACTCGGCCTCGGGACTTGAGTGAGGCACACCGTCGGCGTGGCCGCCGCTGCCGCCTTTCCGTCAAAGGGCGACAGTACCGCCTCGAATGCCCATCGTGTGAAGCCGTGGAAGTGCGGTGGGCCGTGGAAGTGCGGTGGGCCGTGGAAGTGCGGTGGGCCGTGGAAGTGCGGTGGGCCGTAGACGTGCGGTGGGCCGTGGAAGTGCGGTGGGGTGCTGAAGCACCCTGGTTTCGTAGAGGCTGAGCTTAGGCGACGCCCTCGGTCCGGGTAGTCGTCGTGTCACGGTAGTTGGCCTCGTACTCGATCGGCGGCAGGTACCCGATCGAGAAGTAAAGGCGGGTGGTGAAGTGAAGGTGAGCGGTGTTGTACCAGGTGTACCCACGCGGCCTTCTCTCGTTCGAGCTCGGCGGCCGATGAAACTGCGGGAGGAGGGGGGCAGCCCGATGAGCTCGGTCTTGTAGAGGCCGATCGTCGATTCCAAACGCGCGTTGTCGAGAGCGTCCCCGACAGTGCCGACCGAGGGGGCTCTGCCGGCATCAGCAAGGGCCTGGGTGAAGACGATCGCCGTGTGAACCCCGGGATTGGTGACTGCTCTATCCCCTGAGCGGATGGAGCGATGTCAGACGAGAAGAACGAAGGCCGGGGCCGAGCACCGTACCCAGCCGAGATGCACGGGCGAGCCGGCCGAATGGTCCTCGATCATGCCCACGAGTACCCCTCGCAGTGGAAGGCCTTCGAGTCCATTTCGGCCAAGCTCGGTGTCAACCACGAGACGCTGCGCATCTGGGTACGCAGAGCCGAGGTGGACTCCCGCCGGCGGCCTGGGGTGACGAGCGACCAGCGCCCGCGGGTGAAGGAGCTCGAGCGCGAGGTGAAGGACCTGCGCCGGGCCAACAAGATCCTGAAGGCAGCGGCCAATTTTATGTGGATCCCGCGATTATGCGGACTCTGCCCTTCGCCGTGACCGCCGTGGCAGCTCGGCGAGGGTGCTCGCCGGTGGAGCTGTCCGCATAATCACAGGGCTTCGAGGAAGGCGAGCAACGAGTCCGGCGGATGGTATCGACCGGGGGCGGTGCCTGGCGGCGTGACCCGGGCGAGGGCGCGTTCTTTCATGGCGAGATCGGCGTGCTGGTAGATGGCGGTCGTTCGGATCGACTCGTGACCCAGCCACAGAGCGATGACCGCGCAGTCCACCCCGGCCTCCAGGAGCTGCATGGCGCACGTGTGCCGGAGCACGTGTGGCGTCACCCGTTTGACGGCAAGGGATGGGCAGGCGGACGAGGCGGTGGTGGTGTGGCGATTGATGATGCGTCGGACAGCGTCCCGGCTGAGACTGTCGCCGCCGGGTCCTGGGAACAGCGGAGCGTCGGGCCCGTCGCCGCACTCGATGAGCGAGTCGCGCACCACCGTCACTGTCTGAGCCCGGAGCGGGGGTGGAGCGCTGCTTTCTGCCTTTGCCGATGCAGGTGACGTGGGCACCGGTACCGGTGCCCAACGTGACGTCCTGGCGGCGAAGCCCCACGAGCTCCGAGACTCGCATCCCCGTCTGCACGGCCACGAGCAGGAGCGCCCGGTCGCGTCGTCCGATGCGGGTGGCGGTGTCCGGTGCGGCAAGCAGGGCGTCGACCTCGGGGGCAGTGAGGTAGGCGATGTCCGGATGATCGCCGCGCTTGGCGGGGATGGCGAGGACGCGCTGGATCAGTCCGGCGTGCTCGGGGAGACGCAGGGCGGCGAACGAGAACAGCGAGTGCACCGCTGCCAGCCGGGCGTTCCTGGTGGCGACAGCAGCTCCGCGGTGGCACTCGAGATGCTCGAGGAACGCCCCGACGAGTGGGGCGTCGAGCATCTCGATCTGGAGTGTCGCCGGTGCGATGCCAGTGGTGTCCTGCACGAAGTTGAGCAGCAGCCGGAAGCTGTCTCGATAGGAGGCAATCGTGTTCGGGCTCGCATGACGCTGCGAAGCCAGCCGCTCGACGAAGAATGCTTCGAGGGTTGGCGCCAGCGCCGTCATGACCCCGCCCCTGCGGTGTCGAGGCGAGCAGCCGCGGCCACGAGCAACTCGGGCGAGGCGCTCAGGTACCAATAGGTAGAGACCGGGTTGGCGTGCCCGAGGAAGCTCGACAACAGCGGGAGGTTCGCCTGGACCTCGGCCGCTGACCGGTGCCAATCAAGCACGGTCGACACGGCGAAGCTGTGGCGGAGATCGGCCAGGCGCGGTCCCCTTCGAGCGGATCGAGGGGGCAGCCCGGCGCGCCCGAGCATCTTCCCGAAGACAGTGTTCAAGTTGCCCGAAAGCAGTCGCGTCCCCGCAGTTGAGATGAAGAAGCTCGGTGCAACTGGCTCTGGCAGCAGGCTGTCCCGCTCGATGGCATACGCCGTCAGCGCTTCGGTGCTGGTGAGATGGAGGGGGACCATCCGTGACTTGCCGGCTTTGGAGTTGCGGACGATCAACACCCCCAGCTCGAAGTCGACGTCGTCACGGTCAAGGCGGATGATCTCGCCGACGCGAAGGCCGCTCACAGCGAGCAGCCCGATCACCGTCTCGACGGTGGCGGCATACAGCCGAGTGCGAAGACTCCGTGCGGCTGCCATCAACTGTGCGATTTCCGCCTCCGAGTACAGGTAGGGGGCTGGGCGCGTCGTGCCGGGAGGCAGCAGCCTGGTCGGCGGGACTTCGTGTTCAAGGTCGATGGCGTTGAGATAGCGGGCGAAGCAGCGTGCCACACCGAGGCGCTGAGCCCGCCAGCGCGACTCCGGGTTCACCGGCAGCGTCGCCCAGGCGACAGCGAGGTCGATAGTGACGTGGTCGGCGCCTGCCCGATCAAGGTAAGCGACGAAGTCCGCCAGCAGTTCACTTCCTCTTTCGAGCTTGTAGCCGAGCGAGCGACGAAGTGCGAGATAGTCGACGAGGGCCGACTCGAGGGTGGTCATGCCGCCACCTCCGGCCACGTTCGGGCGAGAACCCTCAACCGCTCGTAGTCGACCTTGGCGTACGTGGCCGTCGTGACCGCCGCGGTGTGGTGAAGAATTTGTCCGATGTCGGAGAGCGACGCACCGGCGCGCAGCATCTCGGTCGCCACGGTGTGTCGGAGCCGGTGAGGCGAGACATAGGCGATGCCCGCCCGCTCGCACGCCCGTTCCAGCACGCCGCGGATCGCACCGGTTTCAGCGAAGCCACAAAAGGGAGCGTGGTGACGGAGGAAGACTCGCCGGCAGTCGCTGGACGGCCGGCCCCGCAGCAGATATCCCGCCAATGCCTCACCGAGGTCGTTCGGCAGCGGCAGGCGGTGATGGCTGCGTCCCTTGCCGTGCACGACGATCTCGCCGGACCGCCAGTCGATGTCGCCAAGCTGGAGTATCACAACCTCACCACCGCGAAGGCCGAGACGTGTGAGCAGCTTCAAGATGGCGAAGTCCCTTCGCCCGATCCGGGTTCTGCGATCGCACCCATCCAGTAACCGCGTCACATCGGCTGTGCTGACGGCTCGCGGAAGCGAAGGGTTCCAGCCAGCAGGTGACAGCACGGCCCTGTCGAGCGCCAGCTCGGTCAGGCCTTCGAGCTGCAGGAAGCGCAGGAACGATCGCAGTGCCGAGACCACCTGACGTGACGAGGACAAACCACGGGTCGCGCACGTCCGCGTGATGAACCCGGTCACATCGTTCGCCCGCAGTCCTGCCAACTCCAACCCGCTTCGGCCTCCCTGCTCGGAGACGAACAGGCTGGCGACGTGGCAGTAGAACCGCACCGTGCCGTCGACGAGGGCCCGCTCTCGGACGAGGTACACGCGAAAGCGCTCGATGATGGCCTCTACAGGGCTGGACGGCGCGGGCACCGGTGGGTCGCACATCACCTGGGTTCGCCGCAGATGCCCGATGAGTGGCGCTACGGCTCTCGGCGTGAGCAGGTTGGCGTACCGCTCTGCACACCGGGCTTCGAAGAACTGTTCGACTCGTGCCGTCGCCAGTTCACACACATCGAGCTGTTCGTCCTCGAGCCAGGCGCTCAGTCGCGCCATGAGCTGCAGTTGTCTGTTCGCCGCCGACTTCGAATAGCCGAACCGATTCAGCTCGTCGCGGAAACCCGGCCCGTACAGCGCCAGCGGCCCCCTCAAGCACTCTCGTGATCCCTTCAACACGACGCCTCCTGTTCTTCTCCGATTGGGAGAAGGAAGTGTCGGTCGGCCGGTGCGATTATGCGGACAGCTCCACCGGCGAGCACCCTCGCCGAGCTGCCTCGGCGGTCACGGCGAAGGGCAGAGTCCGCATAATCGCGGGATCCACATAAAATGGGTTACGCGGAATTCCGCGTAACGGTTTTCTTCGGGGCGGAGCTCGACCGCCAACATCCGAGAGAGTCGCCTTCATCGACTAGTACAGGTACCGCCTCGGGGTCACAGCCGATCTGCAGGGTGCTCACCGGGCACGGCTGCCCGATCGCCCCGAACACCTACTGCGTCCGAAAGAAGTGCCTGCCGAGTCGCCGTTTCGTGCGTGACCAGGGGCTGAAGCGGGAGATCACCCGCGTCCACCGGGAGAACCTCAAGGTGTACGGCGCCGACAAGGTCTGGACCCAGCTGAACCGGGAAGGCATCGCCGTGGCCTGCTGCACCGTGGAGCACCTCATGCAGGAGATGGGCCTCTCGGGAGCGCACCAGGGCAGGGCCTTCAAGGTCACGACCCGCTCCGACGAGCGCCAGCACCGGCCAGAGGACCTCGTAGAGCGAAACTTCAAGGCGCCGTCGCCCAACCGCCTCTGGGTCGCCGATCTCACCTATGTGAAGACGCACGCGGGCTGGGTGTACGCGGCGTTCATCCTCGACGTGTACTTGCGCACGGTAGCCGGCTGGCAGATCTCCAACTCGCTGCGCAGCGACCTCGCTATCGACGCCATCGAGATGGCCGTCTGGAACCGCAGCCGAGCAGGCCAGGTCCTCGACGGCTTCGTCCACCACTCCGACAGGTGATCCGGGTGCCGGGCGCTTCCCGGTCAAAGCGCGTGGTGACCGTGTGGTGGGGCTCCCCGCCACACACCACGGATGCCGAGGATCCCCATCAGCCGGGCGACCTGGTCCCGGCCGACGTCGTGGGCCCGGCCCGGCTCGAGGAGGCTATTTGCCATCTGCGCGTCCTGAAAGCCGGCGTCCGACACCGGCCTCGACCGATGGGCGTAGTAGGTGCCCGGAGCGATCGGCACGTCGTGCTCACAGAGCACTCGACAGACCGGCCCTGAAGCGGTCTCTGTAGGCCTCGATGTAGGCGACGATCAGCGCAGTTGACGGTCGAGCTCCGCCGCGAAAAACGCCGACGCCGTCTTCAGGATCTCGTTCGTCCAGCGCAGCTCGGCGTTCCTCTCGGCCGAGGGCCTGCGGCTCGGAGGCGGCGTCGGTCGTCGCCCCCGGCGCTGCCCCGCATTTGATCTCAGCCTGCTCGATCCAGCCGCGCATCGTCTCGGGATGGACGCCGAGCAGCTCGCCGATACGGCGCCGAATCGATCGCGCCGTCTCGTCGGGAAGTCACGCCGGCGTTCCTCGAACATCCTCACCGCTCGCCCGCGGGTCTCCCTGTCGTACTTCCTCGGTGCACGCACAGCTCATTCTCCCCCGTGAGATCACAGCCTTCATCGAATCCCGGGTGCTTCGTGCTGAGTGAGCGGCGGGTGCGACTGCGACAGCCGCGGCCACTCACCACGCGCTAACCGAAGGACGACGCATTGGGAGGACCGCCCGCCGCCTATTAGATCTGACAAAAGGTGTCAGCCGGGGGGCCACCGCCTCACTCCGCATTCGGGTGACACAATTTCGCTCCCGACACGGCTGAGATCCAAGCAGGTTGACTCACATCGCAAGGTTCGATACTCTGCACCAAGAACCTTCGCAACGTTGGGTTGCGATTGGGGGTGCATTAAGGTGGTCAGCCGCGTGAGTCGTGCTCAGAAGTGCGCAGCCGCGATGAGGCTCCGGGGCTCCGTGTCCTTTGCTCGGAAGTGCTCTCGTGGTTTCGCCGTTTCTGCTCTTCTCGGCAGTATGATCATCGTATTAGCGTTGGCACAGTCCACGAATGTTTCCGTCGCACAAAGCAAAGCTCAGCCTTTCTACTCTGATAGTACTGCTCCGAGTCCGCAAGTCATTTTTGGACCAATAGCGTCACCAGTCGACGCTCCAGACAACACCACCCCTACAGAGACCGTTGATGTGGCGGCTCCGTCGAGCAGTTCCGGACCGGCTACCGAGATAGTACGGATCCAGGGCGGGACCCGTCCTTCGTCTTCCTTAGGTGCGAGAACTAGGCCGCACGTTCGTCCTAGGAGCACGAATGAGAATGCGCAGTGCGGCTTGAACGCGCCACTTGCGACCGTTGACGGCTCACTGGACTTCATTTGTATGCAAGGCGAGGGAACCTACACTTACGGGCTTAGCAGCCAAAATGCGTTATTGACCCTCACCAATAACACCGGTTCGCGAGTTTGGTTCCATCAGGACGCGGGCGGAGGTGGATGGGCAGACTGCTTTGATCGTGGCAATGGTTATGAACTTTCTGGTCGTGACATGGATCCTGGCAACATTCAAATCACTAATAATAACGATCAGTGTACGAGCACACCCGGTGGCAACGTGTGCAGCGTCTATGGAGCGATGGCTTTCACGACCGGCGGCCCAAGCACGTGCTACTACAGCGCGATAACATACATAAGTTTAACTGGTACGCCGTTCTTTTATTTAATGAATGCTTCTGGCTACAGAGTTTGGCTTCACGAGGACCCTAACAATAACGGTTGGGCTGATTGCTTCACAAATAATAATGCTTATGAGCTTT
>JBEKLQ010000014.1:0-56954 GCA_050010115.1 Acidimicrobiales bacterium
GACTCCATCGGGACGATCGGCATCCTCGGCCCGACCCGGATGGACTACCCGCAGGCGCTTGCCGCCGTGGCGATCGTGGGGCAGCGCCTCTCCCGCGAGTTGCAGCGAGGTTGACGGACATGTCCGGGTGCTCCGACGTGCGCGCGCGGCGCCTACCCCCTGGCACGCGATGACGGCCGACTACTACGACCTCCTCGGCGTGGAGCGGAGTGCCAGCGACGACGAGCTGAAGCGCGCCTACCGAGCGCTCGCCCGCGAGTTGCACCCGGACGCCAGCGGCGGCGATGCCGCGTCCGAATCTCGGTTCAAGGAAGTGACGCTCGCTTACGAGACGCTCCGCGACCCCGAACGGCGGCGCCGGTACGACATGTTCGGTCCTGAAGGTGTCCGGGGGTCGGGAGCAGGGGGCAACGCCGACCCCTTCGGATTCGCGGCCACGAACCTCGGCGACTTCTTCGACGCCTTCTTCGGCGGAGGCGGCGGCGGGGGCGCCGGCTCGGGACGGCCTGCGGCTCGCCAAGGCGCCAATGTCGAGGTCATTGTCGACGTCACGTTGCACGAGGCAGCATTCGGCATCACCAAGGACGTCTCGATCACCACACCGGTCACCTGCCGCTCCTGCTCGGGATCCGGCGCACGACCCGGCACCACGCCGTCGAGCTGCCCGGACTGCCGGGGGGCAGGGCAGGTACAGCGTGTACGGCAGTCGTTCCTCGGTCAGATGGTCACGGCGATGCCGTGTGGCCGGTGCCAGGGAACGGGCGAGATCGTGGCGTCTCCGTGCCCGGACTGTCGTGGTCAGGGACGCCGGAACGAGGATCGCACGCTCAGCGTCAACGTGCCGGCCGGCGTGGATACCGGTTCGACGCTGAGGGTTCCCGGCAGCGGAGCCGCCGCGCTGCGGGGCGGGCTTGCCGGCGATCTGTATGTCCACCTCCGGGTCGCCGGCGACGAGCGTTTCGAGCGATCCGGTGACGACCTCATGACGACGCTGCACGTGTCGTTCACCCAGGCTGCCCTCGGCACGAGCGTGGACGTCGACACCCTCGATGGCGTGTCCCGCATCGACGTGGCAGCCGGTACACAGTCCGGCAAGGTGATACGGCTCGCCAGCCTCGGCATGTCCCACCTGCGAGGCCGCGGACGCGGCGACCTTCTCGTGGAGGTGATCGTCGACACGCCGACGAAGCTGTCCAAGGAGGAGGACGAACTGCTGCGCCACCTCGCCGAGCTCCGGAGCGAGGAAGTGGCGCCGCATGAGCACGGCCTTTTCTCCCGGCTGCGATCTCGCGCCAACTGAACCGGCCGCCGAGCATGCGGCCGCCTGATCCCGCCGGCACCGGCGCCAGCTCGGTCGAGGGAGGATCCGAGCTGCTCCGGGCAGCTGCTGCGCTCGTCTACGTGAGCGATCTCGAGGCGCCTGCGCCCGATCCGGACGATGTTCATCACCTGTCGGCCGTGCTGCGCCTCCGGCAGGGAGAGCTCGTCATCGCCTCGGATGGCGTCGGCGGCTGGCGGGGGTGCCGTGTCCGCGCGCCTGGGCCTGGCGCCGCCGGGAGCACGGGACCTGCCGGCGGGGGCACGGGCGGCGGCTCGGACGCTCGAGATGGGCGGAGCCGCCACGGCCGCCACCGGTCACCGGCCATCGTCCTCGAGCCGGATACCGAGGTGACGCAGGTGCCGCGGGTCGGCCCCGAGATCACGGTGGGCGCCTCGCTGGCCAAAGGCGACCGGACCGAGTGGGCAGTCACGAAGCTGTCCGAGCTCGGGGTCGACCGGATCATGCCGCTCATCTGCGAGCGCACCGCCGCCGGGGCACCGCGCGCAGGCCGGCTGCAGCGGATCGCCCGGGAGGCGTCGATGCAGGCCCGGCGGCTCTGGCTTCCGGAGATCTACGACCCGGTCACGTTCGCCGAGGCGCTGGCGATTCTCCAGATCTCCGCGGCGGCGGCAGGCTCACCTCGCCCGGCGAGCTTCCCGGGCTGCATCGCGATAGCCGAACCAGGAGGGGCACCCCCCTCTCTCGCCACACCCGTCGTGCTGGTCGGCCCCGAGGGTGGTTGGTCACCGGCCGAGCTGGCCCTTGGGCTCCCGCAGGTCTGTCTCGGCCCCACGATCCTCCGGATCGAGACCGCCGCCGTCGTTGCGGGCACGCTGCTCACAGCGCTTCGGTCGGGGACCGTGGCCACCACCGGCAGGTAGCACCGCGAACTCGGCTTGGTCACTAGCGTGGTCGGTGATCGACTGTGGCCAAAGTGGGCCGAGTACGGAGGATGGGTGACCGAGCTCGACGCTCTGAGCATGCCGGAGCGGCGATGCGCGGTGTCCGGATGGCGACGGTGCCAACGGGAAAGCCACGGGGGATTTGCCGCTTGCGGTGGCCAATGGTCTACGGAGAGTGGTAACATTGACCGCGTTACGTGGTGATTCCAGTGCAGCGAGCGTGGGAACCGCGTCTCAGCCGTGCGAGGGAGACGGCTGCGCCAACTGAATGTATACCGTGACCGGGCCGTTTCCAGGGGACAAATGCAACACGGGACAGCAAGACACGCCATCGGCGATCTGACGGACGAGGATACAGCTCGTTACGCCCAGGCGGTGGGGCTCCGCCTGCGGGCCGTGCGCCGGCAGAAGCGGCTGTCACTTCAAGCCGTCGAGCGGGACTCAGGCGAGGAGTTCAAAGCCTCGGTCCTCGGTGCCTACGAACGCGGAGAGCGCACCATCTCGGTTCCGCGGCTCCAGCGCCTCGCCCAGATCTACGCCGTCCCGGTCGATCAACTCCTCCCCGCTGACCTGTCGCAGCTCGGGCGTGCCTCGGGGAACCAGAACGGTGGTCGTGGCGTTTCCGGATCGGAGCGCCCTGTCCGTAAGATGACGATCGACCTTGGTCGCCTCAACGACGGTTCCGGTCCGGAACGGGACCTCCTGCGTCACTTTCTCGCGTCGGTGCAGCTGCAGCGGCAGGACTTCAACGGCAAGGTCATCACGATCAGAGAAACAGATCTGCGCGTGATGGCCTCAATGTTCGGCCGTAGCAACGAAGCCCTGATCGCCAGGCTCGACGAGCTGGGTTTCCTCAAGTCCCCTCCGTCGAACGGCAAGCCCTGACCGTCCCGAGCGATCGCGATCCGGACGCAGGCGGCACCGGGTTAGCTGCAGCAGGGCTGGGCGTCTACGTCCACATCCCGTTCTGCGCGAGCCGCTGCGACTACTGCGCGTTCGCCACGTGGACCGACCGCCATCACTTGGCGGGCGCCTACGTGGATGCCTGCTTGCAGGAGTACGCCACCGCGCGAAGCGACGGCCTCGGCGTAGCGGCCACCGTCTTCCTCGGAGGCGGGACTCCCAGCCAACTCCCGCCCATCGACCTCGTCCGCCTCGTCGGCGCCATAGCCGTCGACCCCGACGGCGAGGTGACCGTCGAGGCCAACCCCGAGGACGTCACCGACGGGTGGCTCGGCGCCTGCCTGGAAGCTGGCGTGAACCGCATCTCGCTCGGCGTGCAGTCGCTCGATCCTCAGGTCCTCGTGGGCCTCGGGCGCCGGCATGACCCCGAAGCCGTCGCCGTGGCCGTGACACGGATCGGCGATGCCGGCATTCCGCGATGCAGCGTGGACCTGATCTACGGCGGCGCCGGCGAGACCGACGAGAGCTGGCTGGCGACAATCGACGGCGTGCTCGCCCTCGAGCCGCGGCCCGGCCATGTCAGCGCGTACGCGCTCACGGTCGAGCCAGGCACGCCACTCGCCGGAGACACCGCTCGCCATCCCGACGACGACGCCCAGGCAGCCCGCTACGAGATGCTGGACGCGGCGCTGTCGAGCGCCGGGTACCGCTGGTACGAGATCTCGAACTGGTCGTTGCCCGGCGAGGAGTCGCGTCACAACCTCAACTACTGGATGCAGGGCGACTACCGGGGCATCGGTTGTGCTGCTCACAGCCACGACAGCGGGCGCCGCTGGTGGAATGTCCGGACGCCCGAGCGGTACATCGCGGCGGTCACGGCAGGCCGGTCCCCCGAGTCCGCCGCCGAGACGCTGCCCGAGGCCCACCGCCGTCTCGAAGCGCTCGAGCTCTCACTTCGGACCCGTCTCGGGGTACCCGCTCGAGTCCTCTCGGATGCCATTGCCACCGAACCGGCGCTGTCCGACCTGGTGTCGATCGACCCCGGCAGCGGACGGGCTGTGCTCACGTTGAGCGGGCGCCTCCTCGCGAACGAGATCGCGTGCCGCCTACAGCCAGATGAGCCGAAAGTCATCGAGATGAACAGGACTCGGCTACTATCATCGGCATGGCAGAGCCGATCACCTGGATGAGCACACCAGCGGTGGCAGATTTCCTGGGTGTGAACACGCGCACCGTCTACCGCCTCATCGACGAGGGCGACCTGCCCGCCTATAAGTTCGGCCGGGTCATCCGCCTGCAGGAAGCAGACGTGCTGGCGTTCGTCGAGAAGAGTCGGATCGCTCCGGGCAGCCTCGAGCACCTCTACCCCGAGCCCGTGCGCTCGGAGAGTTGACCACCGGTCTGGCTCGGGCCATCGAGCTCCGGTTGGGACTGCCGGCTGCCGATCGCCGCTGCCACGCCAGCAGCGCTGACGAAGGGACCTTCACCATGGCCAATTGCCTGTTCTGCTCGATCGTCGCGGGCGACATCGCCTCGACGCCGGTACTTTCGACCGAGCTCGCCTACGCGTTCGAGGACATCAACCCGGCAGCTCCCGTCCACGTGTTGGTCGTGCCCCGTGAGCACATCACCGATGCCGCTGCGTTGCTGCCCGATCACGGGGAGGCCCTCTCGGCGGTGCTGCAGGCCGCCCAGCAAGCGGCAGTGATGAAAGGGATCGCCCACAGCGGCTACCGGCTCGTGTTCAACGTCGGCGAGGACTCCGGCAACAGCGTCCCGCACCTCCACCTGCACGTGTTGGGTGGCCGCTCGATGGCGTGGCCTCCAGGGTGAGCGGTCGGACACAACTACGGCCAGCCGGTGAGCTGAGCCGGGTCGCGTGCCGGAGGACGCGTGGCTGGTAGCCTCGCTGACGATCACAGAGTGTCCTCGTCCCAGACCAAGATCCTCGTCCCCGGCAACCACCTCATGGTGGGCCTGCTCGGCCACCAGGACGAGTTGTTGCGGGCTGTCGAGCGAGCCTTCAGCGACACGGCCATCCATGTCCGCGGCAATGAGATCAACGTCGAAGGGCCCGAAGCCGAACGAGTCGCCCGCCTGTTCTCCGAACTGGTGTCCCTGCTCGAGCAGGGGCACTTCGTGGACGAGGCGAACATCGGCCGGACGATCGACATGGTGAAAGAAGACTTGCGCCCTTCAGAGGTGCTCACGACCGAGGTGGCGCGCTCGCCAAGGGGCAAGCGCGTGCACCCGAAGACAGCCGGGCAGAAGCGGTACGCGGAAGCGATCACCTCCAACGTCATCACCTTCAGCATCGGGCCCGCCGGGACCGGCAAGTCCTACCTGGCGGTGGCGCTCGCCGTGCAGGCGCTGCAGGCCAAGGAGGTGAGCCGGATCATCCTGACGAGGCCGGCCGTCGAAGCTGGCGAGCGTCTGGGCTTCCTCCCAGGTGACCTTTTGGCGAAAGTCGACCCCTACCTGCGACCGCTGTACGACGCCTTGTACGACATGCTCGAGCCCGAAGGTACCCAGCGCCTGATGGAGCGCGGCGCCATCGAAGTGGCTCCCCTCGCCTACATGCGGGGGCGCACGCTCAACTCGAGCTTCGTGATCCTGGACGAGGCACAGAACACGACGCCTGAGCAGATGAAGATGTTCCTGACGAGGGTGGGCTTTGGGACCAAGGTCGTCGTGAACGGCGACGCCACCCAGGTCGACATCCCGGGGGGTCGCTCCGGTCTCATCGGGCTGGAGCCTGTGCTCGGGGGTATCGAGGGCATCGCCTTCGTGCATCTCGGCCATGCCGACGTCGTGCGACACCGGATCGTGCGGGACATCGTGTCCGCCTACGATCGGCATGCCGCCGCCCAGGCCGGGATCACCTTGGGCGGGACGACCCCAGGCGCGCAGGCAGCGACTCAAGCGGGTCAGATCCCCGACGTGCGCTGAGCGTCGACGATGCCTATCGAGGTCTTCGCGGCCGACGAGCAATCGGATCAACCTGTCGACCTCGGCCGGTGGCGTGAGCTGGCAGAACGGGTGCTCGGCGACCGGGGCCTCGGGGACGATGTCGAGCTCGCCGTCCTGTTCGTGGACGAGGCGGCGATTGCGTCGCTGAACCGGCGGTTCCTCGGGCACGAGGGACCGACCGACGTGCTCTCGTTCCCGATCGAGGACGATCTCACGCTCCAGCCGGGCCCGCCGGGGGTGATCTCGCCTCGCGGGAGTGGACCTGGGCGGGGCCTCGAGGACGAGATCGGTGAGACTCCCGGGCCCGGCATCCCACTCCTGCTCGGAGATGTCGTGATCTGCCCCGCCGTCGCAGCTCACAACGCGTCCGACCATGCCGGCGCCTACTCCGACGAGCTCGCCCTCCTTCTCGTGCACGGGATCCTGCACCTGCTCGGGATGGATCACGAGGACGAAGACGAAGCGACGGAGATGGAGGCGCTGGAGCAGCTGCTGCTGGATCGCCACTACCGCCAGGCGGTGCCGTGATCCTTTCCGTCGAGTTCAGCAGCGGCGACGGTTGGATCATCGTCGCCGTCCTCGTGCTCATCGTGGCGTCGGCCATGCTCGCCCTCGCCGAGACCGGGCTGACCCGGACAAGCCGGGCCCGCGCCAAGGCGCTCGAGGATTCGGGCGCGCGAGGCGCACGCTCGTTGAGGAGGTTGGTGGAGAACCCGGAGGGGTTTCTCGCGCCGGTGCTGTTGCTCGTTCTCCTCTGCCAGCTAGTGGCCGCCACGCTCGTCGGCGTGGTTGCGGCTCACGTGTTCGGCCCCCTCGGCGTCGCCGTGGCGACGGTGTTCGAAGTGATCTTCATCTTCGTGTTCGGGGAGGCCGTGCCCAAGCAGTGGGCCGTGTATCACCCTGACCGCGCCGCCTTGCTGGCGGCGCCGCTGGTGGCGAGTTTCGTGCGCTTCCCACCGGTGCGACTCGTCTCGACCGCCCTCATCGGGGTCGCCCGGGTGTTCACGCCATCAGGTCGAGGCCCCCGTAGTGATGTCAGCGAGATGACCGAGTCGGAGCTGCTCGCCTTCACCGACGTCGCGGTCGAGGAGGAAGCGATCGAGAGCGGCGAACGAGAACTGATCCACTCCATAATCGAATTCGGCGACACCATCGTTCGCGAGGTCATGGTGCCGCGGCCTGATGTCGTCGCGGTGGAGGCCAACACTCTGGCCGAATCCGTTCTCGACGTGGCCATCGACGCCGGCTACAGCCGGATCCCGGTGTTCGAGGGAACCATCGACAACGTCGTCGGGGTGGCGTTCACGAAGGACCTCGTGCTGGCTGCTCGCCAGGGGCACTCCAAGCGGCATGTCGCCAAGCTGACGCGGCCCGCCCACTACATCCCCGAGACCAAGCGCGTCGCCCCACTGCTCCGGGAGATGCAAAGAGGGCACTTCCACATCGCCATCGTCGTCGACGAGTACGGCGGGACGGCCGGCATCGTCACGCTCGAGGATCTGATCGAGGAACTCGTCGGCGAGATCGTCGACGAGTACGACACGGACGAGCCGTCGGTGGAAGCGCTCGGTGACGGCCGTTTCCGGGTGCCGTCGATCATGGCCGTCGACGAGGTCAACGAACTTCTTGACGCTGAGCTGCCGCTCGGTGACGACTGGGACACGATCGGAGGGCTCGTGCTCGCCCAGGCCGGCCACATCCCCATCGAGGAGGAGTCCATCGAAGTGGACGGCTACCGGCTCGTAGCCGAGAAGGTGCAGGGCCGGCGGATCGGGAGCGTGAGAGTCGAGAGCGTGGGGGCCCGGCCGCTCCGGCTCAAGCAGGACAGCCAGGGCGAAGAGCCCGAGGCGAGTGAAATCGAGCTCGGGGCCGTGGCTGGCGGCGGGGCGGCGGCCGTGGCTGGCGGCGGGGCGGCGGCCGTGGCCGGCGGCGGGGCGGCGGCCGTGGCCGGCGGCGGGGCAGGCACCGGGGTAGACGACGGGGCTGACGGCGGAGCAGGCACCGGGGTAGACGACGGAGCTGGCCACACCGACCACGCCGAAGTCGCTGAATGAACCGGCAGTGAGCCAGTCGGACCCGGGTTCGCCGGAATTCCGGTCGGGCCTGGTCGGGCTGCTCGGCCGCCCGAACGTCGGCAAGTCGACACTGCTCAACCGGATCGTCGGCACCAAGGTGGCGATCACGGCGTCGGTCCCGCACACGACGAGGACCCGTGTGCGCGGCGTCCTCGACCGTCCGGATGCCCAGATCGTCTTCGTCGATACGCCTGGGATCCACAAGCCGAAGACCGCCCTCGGCGTCCGGCTGAACGACACCGCCTCGAGCTCGATCTCGGACGTGGACGTCTGCGTGCTGGTGGTCGAGGCGAGCTCGGCCATCGGAGCCGGCGACCGGTTCATCGCCGAACGCCTGCCGGCCGGCTCGATCGTGGCAGTGAACAAGGTGGACCGGACGAGTCGCAGTGACGTGTTGCAGCATCTCGCTACCGCTGCAAGCGAGCTCAGCATCGAAGACGCCGAGTACTTCCCCATCTCCGCTCGCACCGGCGCCGGCGTGGACGATCTGGTCGAGCACCTCATCACGCGTCTGCCCCCAGGGCCCCGTTACTTCCCGCCCGGCATGGTGAGCGATGTCCCAGAGGCGTTCTTCGTTGCCGAACTGGTGCGGGAGCAGCTCATCCGGCACGCCACCGAGGAGCTCCCGCACTCGATCGCCTGCCGAATCACCGAGTGGGAGTGGCCGAGGATCCGCTGCGAGATCCTTGTGGAGCGGGACTCGCAGAAGGGGATCGTGATCGGCAAGGGCGGGGCCGTGCTCAAGGCGGTCGGCATTGCCGTCCGCGAGCAGCTCGAGCCGGGGGCGTACCTCGAGCTGTTCGTCAAGGTCGAGAAGTCGTGGCAACGCCACCCTGAGCTGATCGAGCGGCTGGGCTACTAGCGCTTCGGAGCTGGTGGACAACCCCACCGCCGGCGAGCCAGATCGACATCTTCTCGTCACTCAGATGACACCTTTCGGGCGTACCATGATTCGCAGGCACCCCGCGTGGTCGTACAGTCACCGGATTAGAGGTGGAGCCGTGACCCGAGTCATCAGCTGGACCCTGGCAGTACTGACGACTGCGGCCGCGTCACTCGCGCTTGCGGGCCTGGCGGGCTCACCGGCATCCGCGAGCGGTCCCAGGATCGGGCCGAGCCAGTTCTACACAGCGACGATCAACGGCAGCACTGGCCAATCGGCCCCGGTCTCGATCGGTGTCATCTGCCCCGGCCCGATCGCCTCAGGCGAGACCGGCCACCCGTTGCCTGACCAGATGATCGCCGTGGCCCCGTCGGCGTCGGTCGCCGGCGGAACAGGGAAGACGGGGGCGCACGCCAACAGCATCGCCGCTTTCTTCGGCGCCCCGCCGCCCGCTCCCGCGGCAAACGCGAGCCACGTGGTCTTCAAGCACTACCAGACCAAGCCGCTCCCGCACTCGCTGCTCCTGCCGTGCGGAGGATCCGGCACCGTCACGTTCCTCTCGTTCCCGCTCGAGCCACAGAGCTCAGTCTCGATCCCGGTCACCTACTTCAACCCGACAGCGACGCCTCGCCGCTGAGGCGGCCACCTAGCGTGACCCACGATGCGTGAAGAGAACAGCGCTACTCGGGTGAAGGTGGCTCGGGTGGCCGAGCTGGCCGAGCGGGGCTGCGTGACGACGAAGCTCGGCAACCGTCCCATCTGCCTCTTCTACGACGACGGCCAGGTGTATGCCGTCGAGGATCGGTGCCCGCACATGGGTTTCCCGTTGCACAGGGGAACGGTGCAAGGCGGCCTGCTCACGTGCCACTGGCATCACGCCCGCTTCGACCTGGCGTCGGGCGGCACGCTCGACCCGTTCGCCGACGACGTCACCGCCTTCCCGGTCGAGATCCAAGACGGGGACGTCTACGTACTGGCTGCCGATGATGCCGATCGGATCGTCCGCCTCTTCCGCCGCCTGGACGAAGGGATCGAGCAAGGCATCACGCTCGTGATCGCCAAAGCCGTCCTCGGTCTGCTCGAGGCTGGCGTGGGGACGGAGGAGATCGTCGAGGCGGGGGTGGGTTTCGGGACGCGCTACCGGGGCGAGGGTTGGGGGCCCGGCCTCACCGTGCTCGTCGCCATGATGAACGTCCTACCGGTGTTGGACCCCGCCGATCGAGCTCTGGCACTCGTGCACGGGCTGGCGTTCCTGTCGGGTGACACGCGTGGGCGGTCTCCCCGGTTCCCGTTGGCACCGCTGGAATCCGCCTTGCCGATCGCCCGGCTCACGGCCTGGTACCGACGCTTCATAGACACCCGATCGGCCGACGCGGCCGAGCGCTCCCTGGCGACGGCCATCGCCTCGGGCCACGGCCCGGTGGCGGTGGCGACTCTGATGTGTGCCGCCGTCACCGATCACGTCTTCATCGACGGGGGGCACACGATCGACTTCACGAACAAGGCGTTCGAGTGCCTCGAGCACATCGGCTGGACTCGAGCCGGCACGGTACTGCCGACGCTCGTCGCTCAGACCGCCGGCGCCCAACGCCACGAAGAGGAGTCCGCCTGGCGGCACCCCGTGGATCTGGCGGCGATGCTCGTCGCCTCCACCAACGAGGACGTGCTGAAGGCCCGCCTGCAACGAGCGGCTCGGTCGGCGGATCGGGCCCCGTTCGACGACCCACAGGTCGACAACCTGGCCTGGGCGGTCCTCTCGGAGGACCCCGTGGAGATCGTCGAGGCGCTCGGCGGCGCCATCGAATTGGGTGCGTCTCCCGAGCAATTGGCCCGGGCGGTCGCGTACGCGGCGGCGTTGCGGATCGCCCGTTTCCACACCCAGAACGATCACGGGGACTGGAACGAGGTGCACCACGCGTTCACCTCTGCCAGCGCCGTCCACCAGTCGATCGTTCGCGCTCCTTCGGTCGAGCTGCTCCGGGGCGTGTACCAGGGGGCGCTCCGGGTGTACCTGGACCGCTTCTTGAACGTGCCGCCGGCGAGACTCCCTTCGGTCGGTGACGGTGATGGCCAAGGCGTTGACCTTGCGAACCTGGAGGGATGCTGGGACACGGAGGGTGGGGTGAACGAGGCGGGCCATCTCGCCTACCGGTACCTCTCGTCGGGTGGACCGGCCGAACGGCTGCTCGCTGCGCTCGGCCACGCGCTGCTCAACGAAGACGCCGAGTTCCACTGGTTTCAGATCTACGAGGCGGCGGTGCGCCAGTTCCGGGCGTGGCCGGTAGGGAGTGAGCAGGGCAGGCTGATCATGACCGGTGCCGCACGCTTCCTCGCCGCCCACACTCCCACCCGGCGGGAGCGTTCCCAGGTCGTGCGGATCGCCACCCGGCTGCGGCGCGGGGAACCGCTGTACGAAGAGGCTTAGCTGTCAGCTCTTCGCCGGCGCATGCATCGACTGCAGGAACGCCACCGCCTCGTGCTGCTCCCTCGTGCGACGCATCGGCGGGAGTGCCCGTACGAGGTAGCCGGAGTAGCTCGCCGTCGCCAGCCTCGGGTCCAGCACCGCGACGACGCCGCGGTCCGTTTCGGTTCGGATCAGGCGGCCGGCGCCCTGGGCGAGCAACGTGGCCGCCCGCGGGAGGTCGACCGCCCGGAAGCCTTGAGGCCCGGCGGCGTCGCGCCGAGCGGACATGAGCGGGTCGTCCGGGCGGGGGAACGGCAACCGGTCAATCACGACGAGCGACAGCGTCGGCCCGGGCACGTCGACGCCCTGCCAGAAACCCATCGTCGCGAATAAGCAGGCCGCCTCCTCACCGCTGAAGGCTTGCAGCAAAGCGGGCTTGGGGAGGTCGCCCTGCAGGTGGATCGGCCAGGGGATGGCCGGTCGCAGAGCGTCGGCCGCTGCCTGCATGGCCCGGTAGCTGGTGAACAGCCCGAGCGTGCGGCCACCGGCTGCCCGCACGAGGACCTCGAGCTCGGCGTGGAGAGCGGCTTCCGCGTTCGGGCGGCGCCGATCGGGCAGACGAGTGGCGCAGTACAGGAGGCCGTGTTGCCGGTAGTCGAACGGGCTGCCGACATCGAGCTCGGTGACCACGGCATCGGCGGCGCCGAGTCGCTGCGCAAGGCCGGGCGGCAAGGTGGCGCTCGTGAGGACGACCGGCATCTCCGAGAAGACCTGTGCACGCAGGACCGCACTGACGTCGAGCGGGGCGGACTTGAGCGCGACACGATCGCCGCCGGCGACCCAGACGACCTCGTCGCCTTCGGCGACCAGGCAGGACTCCAGCTCTTCCCGGCACCGCTCGACGGCGAGCTGGGCACGCAGCACACGCTGGGCGCTCTCGCTCGGCAGGTCGCCGTTGGCGCCTCGTCCGGAAGGTCGGACGCTGCCACCGGTACCGGCGCTGGTACCGGCGCTGGCTACGCCCGATGCCGCCCGGAGCTCACGCTCGAGCTCGACGAGCCGGGCCACGGTTCGGCGCACGGCCTCGCCGATGTCGTCGCCGAGTCCTTTCGGTAGCCGTTGGTCGGCTGCCCGCCCAAGTGTCTCCTCAAACTCGCCCGCGGCACCCATCACTGCGCCGACGACTCCCGCGACCACTCCCGTCGCAGGGCTGGTCTCGCCTGCAGCTGACGCTCCCCGATCACGGCCCCTCCGCCTCGTGCCCCCACCTCCCGCTGAGGCCGGAAGGCAGGCACGCGCATTGACGGCGATCGCCCGCAGCCGGCCCGGGCTCACCTCCACGCCCAGGCACGCACCAAGAACGTCCTCGAGCTCGTGGGCTTCGTCGATCACGAGCGCCTGGTGCTCCGGCAGCACCGCACCGCCGCTGCGCAGGTCGGCACCGAGGAGGTGAAGGTTGACGATGACGATGTCCGCCACGCCCGCCTTGGCGCGTGCCCGCTCGGTAAAGCAGTCGGCGCCCGACGGGCAGCGATGCGCGCCCGGGCACTCGTCGGGGGCGACGCTGACGGCGGACCAGGCCGTCGGGTGGGGCTCGAAGTCGAGCTCGGCGCGATCACCCGTGGCGGTCGTCGCGGACCACTCGACGAGCCGGACGACCTGGTCGCCGATCGAACCTCCTTCGCTTCTGCTGCTGTTGTTGTTGTTGTTGTTGTTGTTGTTGTTGTTGTTGCTGTTGCTGTTGCTGCGCCGGCCCGGGCTGGCCGCCGCCAGGTCCTCGAGGCTCCCTTGGCGGCCGGCTTGCTCCATCTCCACCAGCCGCTGCCGGCAGATGTAGTTCGAGCGCCCCTTCAAGACCGCCCAGCGGAGGGGTTGCTTACGCTGCAACCCGCTTGCCACGAGCGGGAGATCCTTCGTCGCCAGCTGGTCCTGCAGTGCCTTGGTCGCCGTGGCGACGACGACACGCTTGCCGGAGAGAGCGGCCGGGACGAGGTAGGCAAACGACTTCCCCGTACCGGTGCCGGCCATGACCGCCACGTGAGCCCCCGTGGTCAGCGACTTGGCCACTGCCTCGGCCATCGCCACCTGGCCGTCTCGCACTTGGCCGGCCGGCAGCCGACCCACGACCCGCCCGAGCTGGTCGGCGACGGACGGCTCGGGCATTTGCGGCGACGCTACCGGACGCTCGGGTCGGCACGAGCCGGTGGGTGTACCGGATGCTCGGGTCGGCGCCAGCCGGACAACGCCGCCACCTTCGGCGACATGAGGCTGGACCTGTTGCTGACGGTCGATTGGGGGTACTTGGGGAGGTTTCTTTGAAGCGTCAGGGCACGCCGGCTGATTTCGTCGGCATGTGCCTGTTCCTGTTCCTGCTCTCGGACGAGGCCAGGTGGATCACCGGGCAGATCTTCAACGTCGACGGCGGCCAGGTCATTCGCTCGTAGTTCGCAGCAATTACTCTTCGGGGGTGCGCCGGGCAGGAGTCGTTGTCGCTGCCGCGGTCGCTTACTTCGCCGTGGCCGCCGTCGTGTGGTGGCACCTGTTCCCGCTCGGTCTGGCCCATGGCATCTCAGCGACCGAGTTCGGAGACCCCGAGCAGGACGTTTGGTTCCTTGCGTGGGTCCCCCACGCGCTCGGGAGCGGCCTCAACCCGTTTGTGAGCCACGCGATGTTCGCCCCGAAGGGGATCAACCTCGTGATCAACACGAGCATCTTGCTCCCGAGCCTGGTGATGAGCCCGATCACCGAGCTGTTCGGTCCGGTCGTCTCGTTCAACGTCGCCGTCCTGTTGGCACCGGTCCTGAGCTCCCTGGTAGCCTTCGTCGTCTTCCGCCGCTGGGCACCGTTCACGCCGGGGAGGTGGTTGGCGGGGTTGTTCTACGGTTTCTCGCCGTTCGTCTTGAACGACCTCGTCTGGGGGCACCTGCACCTCACGATCATCGTCTTCCCGCCGATCGCGCTGGTGCTGCTCGACGACCTGCTTGTGCGCCCGCGGGGCAACCCGGCCGTGAAGGGGGCACTGATCGGCGTGGTCTTCGCCGCTCAGTTCCTCACCGGCCAAGAGGTGTTCGCGATGATGATCATGCTCACGTTGCCTGGCGTCGCCATCCTGGCCATCCGGCACCACGGCCAGGTCCGGGAGCGGTTGCGGCGCGCTGTGGTGGGTGCCACCTCTGCCGCCGTGGTGGGCGGTGTGCTGCTCGCGTTCCCGTTCTACGAACTGCTCGCCGGACCGAGACGCTTCCCGGGGACGGTGTTCCCCGTCCCGTACGGCTTCGTCATCTGGCTGAAAGCTTGGCTGTGGCCGATCGGTCTCTGGCCGGAGCGCGTCTGGCCCGCGTACGTCGGGATCCCGCTGCTGCTCGTCATCGCGGTGAGTTGCAGGCTGATCCGGAGCGGGGTCCTGCGATTCGCCACCGCGATGGCAGGAATGTCGCTCATCTATGCGCTCGGTGGGGCGATCCACTGGACTCCGGTGGAGTCGACGCACATACCCCTTCCGGACGCCATCTTCAGTCATTGGCCGTTGTTGAAGAACTTGCTGCCGATCCGCTTCGCCCTGATGGTGGATCTGTTCATGGCGCTTGGGCTCGCCGTCGTGCTCGATCGTGTACATGGCTCGTTACTCGCTCGGTGGAGCCCGGCAGTTCCGTCGGGAGAGGAGCAGCCAGCCACCGATCTCCCGCACGGTGGTGGTGTCGGTCGTGCTGGCGCCGCTCACAGGCGCCGGTCTCCCCGCCCTCGAGCCGCGCTGCCGGCGACCCTCGGCGCCGTGGGCCTGGGCGTGATCGCGTTGATCTCCCCGGCCCTCGGGTCTCGCATCCCGTTCGCAACCCGCACGATCACGGTTCCCGCTGTCTTCCGATCGGCGGCGCTCACGCACCTGCCCGCCGGCACGATCCTGCTGGGCTTTCCCATCCTCAACGGCTTCAAATCGGACCCACTGGTCTGGCAGGCCGTTGAGCACATGCCGTATGACCTGGTCGCCGGCTACGGCTTCATCCCGGGTCCAGGGGACAAGGCGATCGGCAGCCTGTCCCCGAGCCCGGTACTCAACGTCTATGGGGATGCTCAGGTCGGGCTGCTGCCGCCCACACCGGTGCCGAGCGAGATCGCGGGTGTCCGCAGCAACCTCGAGAGCTGGCACGTCTCGGTCATCGTCGAGTACAAGGGCTATACCCAGCTCGAGCAACCCGCCCAGCTGGCTGCGGTGATCGATGCTGCGACAGGGGTCAAGCCGGAGATGATCGATGGTGCGTACGTCTGGCGGTTACCTCACTGACGCACTGGCGACCGTCGAGGCAAGCGCCGCCTCGACGAGATCGGCGGCTCCGGCGACGATCATGATCTCGGTGTTGCTCAGGTGGGACACCGACCCGACCTTCACCCCGCTCGGGTTGTGGATCCCGATCTGGGCGCCCACGTACCGCTTCGAGTCGAACGCCAGCACGCCCACGCGGCCACGCACCGAGCACATCGCCACGAGCTCGTCAAGGCTGAGCCAAGCTTCGTCGTTGTAGGAAACCACCACCACCTCCGCGTCCACCGCCCCGATCACCGAAGCCAGCGCCGCGGCCAGCGAGCCACGCCGGTTGAACACGCTCTGCGATGCCGGCTGGCGACAGTCCTCACGTTTGCAGGCGATGCCGTAGTAAGCGGGCGCGTCCCAGCGGACCAAGGTCTCCCAGACGTGGTAGTTCGAGAAGTACCGGTGCTGGTTGTACGGCGGATCGAGGTAGGCGAAGTCGAACGCGCCGAGCCCCTGCGAGCCGGCGAGCTCGAGGGCGTCGCCGCGAAGCGCGATACCGTCGCCCTCGAGCAGGGCAGGCACGCGCAGTTCCAGGGGCTTGAGGGCACGGGGTGCCCACTGTTTGAGGTACGCCATCTGCAGGCCGGTCGTGGAATCGACGCGGTCGGCTGCCTCGAGCAGGCTCGTCAGCAGCACCGGGTACAAGGGCGAACCGGCATAGCGATCTTCGATCGCGTCGCGGATGGCATCGATCCGCTGGCCGTTCTCCGGGTGGAAATAACGCGATCGTTCGCAGAACACGTCGGTGACGTAACCACGCCGCGGCGCCAAGGCCGACAAGTACCCCACCGCATCTCCCAGCTCCGCCAAGTCGACACGGGAGGCGTCGGAGACGATGTAGGCCTGGGCGAGCACGTGCGAGTACGTGGCCGAGTCCACGGCGGTCACGAGCGCTCCGTCCCCCTTGAGCGCTTGGGCGACCCGAGTGGTACCGGTGAAGAGATCGAGTGCTCGGCGCGTCTCGACCGCTCGGGCCATGGCGGCGATGGCCGGGATGAGCCGGCGTTTGGAGCCGAGGTACTTGATCATGCTGCTCCCGCCACGATCGCACGCACGCGCTCGACGGCAGCGGCGAGGTCGGGCACCTCGTACTCGATCGGCTGGTTCGGCGGTGTGAGGAACACGAGTACGCAGCGCCGTACCGGGAGCCCCGTCGCATCTCGCAGCGCCAGCGCGTAGGCAGCCGCCTGCAGCCCGTAGCGCTCGGCCGCTGCCTCAATGGTGGCACGGTCCCGGATCGTGTCCGTCTTGTAGTCGACGACCGTGAGCCCGCCGTCCTCCTCGATGCACAGGTCCAAGTACCCGTCCAGCACCACACCGTCCACCGTCGTGGCGACGTAGACCTCCCGACGAGGTGCGCCGCCCGTGAACGCGTCTCGGACGCTGGGGCTCGAGAGTGCCGCCAGGACGAGGCGCTCCACGTCGGCTGTTCGATCCCCGATCCGCTCTGCCCGTGCCTCTGACCCGGCAAGAGCCCGAAGCTCCGGGCTCGGTGAGCCACCAGCGGCGAGCTGACGGGCCAGGCTCAGGCTGATCGACTGGAGCGTCGCGTGAACCGCCCGACCGAGTTGCGTGCCACCTCGGCCTCGCCTGGCCTTGCCAGCCTCGCGCTCGGGCTCGGGCTGGAAGTCCGGTTCGAGCTGTCGCTCGTCCGAGTGGCCGTGCTGACCTGCAGCGTAAGTAAGCCCTGCAAGGCCGGCCACCTCAGTCGCCCTCACGCTCTTACGCCGGGTGATCCGGGCGAGCAGCTGCTCGCGGTCTCGATGCCACTTCTGCCAGTCGTCGGGCGAGGCGGCGGGCAGGCGGCCCGGTCTCTGGGCCACGACACCGGATTCGAGCAGGGCGACTTCCGTGACATCGAACAATGCACGCTGCAGCGGCTGGGAAGACAGGGACGAACCAGAGGCTCCTGCGGGCTGGGAGGACGTGGCCTGGGACCCGGAGGTGGTGCCGGACGTGTCGTCCCCACCTTCATCAGGGGCGCCCTCACCACCTTCGTCAAGCGAGCCGATCGCCTCCCAGAGGCCGGGTCGCCTCACCAGCGCAGCCTGCGCGACCTCGTACAGCCGCTGGCCGAGAGTGCCCGAGCTCCCAACCCCCTTCGGGGGAACGTGATGACCACATACGACCAAATGGTCACGGGCCCTGGTGGCAGCGACGTAGAGGACTCGGATCGCTTCCTCGCGTTCTAGCGCATCGTCGTCGGCCTTCACCGAAGCGAAGCCTGACGTCTCCAGCCTCTTGTTCAGACGCACCTGGACGGCATTGCCCGGGTCGCGGAACACTTTGCGGCCGACGCCAGCCGGCACGTCGTCGGACGTGCCGAAGCCGGCAAGCACCGTGATGGGGTATTCCAGCCCCTTGGCAGCATGCACGGTGAGGATGTGCACGACGTCCTCGTCCGGCTCAGGCAGGACCGACTCCACGGACCTCAGTCCTTCGGAGAGCTGCTCCTCGACCCAGTCGGCGAACTCCCGCAGCCCCCCACCCCCGCCTTCGACGAATGCTCGGGCCCGCTCGGTCAACCACCGCACCCTCCGCCACGTCTCCCTCGCCCGCGGCGAGCCCGCCGCCAGCTGCAGGATCCGCCGGTCCCGCACAGCCTCTTCCAGCACCCCGACCGCTCCGAGCTCGAAGCGACGGGACCGGTAGCCGGCGAGCACATGTATCGCATCGTCCACGACAGCGGCGCCGCGGTCCACGATGGCCTCCGCTCCGGGCGCCTCCACTGGCTCCTCGATGGACCACGAGCCTCCCTGCCGCTTGAACGCGAGCAGATCGTCGTCCCCGCACCCGAATGCCGGCGACCGCAGGGCCGCCAGCAACGCGATGCGGTCGCTCGGGTCGTCGATCGACCGGCACAGCGCGAGCAGATCCCGAACCTCCTGGGTCCGATAGATCAGCGAAGCGCTCTCGACCCGGTAACCGATTCCTCGAGCATCGAGGGCGGTCTCGAGCTCGGCCAAGCCGGTCCGCCTGGGCACGAGGATGGCGACGTCGCTCATCCGGGCCGGCCGAGTCTTCCCGCCCTCGTCGACCAACCAGGACTCCGAGCGCACCGCCCGCTCGATCACGGCCGCGCACGCGTCGGACTCCACGACACGTTGCTCGTGACGCCTCATCGATGGATCGAGCGGCCCGCCCACGATCCTCACCGGTGGGTGGGCAGCGCCCTCGTCCCGGACGGCGTGCAGCCCCGAGTACTCGGCCATCAGGACACCGAAACACTCGTTGACGAACTCTGCGATGCCCGGCACCGACCTGAAGTTCGACGTCAGCGGAAGCGGCCCGGACTCCACCAGCCGGTCACGAGCGAGCCGATAGGCCGCCAGATCCGCGCCGCGGAAGCGGTAGATCGACTGCTTTGGATCGCCGACGAAGAACAGGCGCCCGGCGTCGATCGCCCCTCCTGCGGGGGATGCTGCACCTGTTGGAGTAGCCGGCGCCGATCCCGCCGTTGGGAACCCGCGCCCGATCAGTTCTGCGATCTCGAGCTGAAGAGGATCGGTGTCCTGGAACTCGTCGATCAGGACGAACCGGAACTTACGCCGGACACGTTCCAGCACTGCAGGGCTGCGGGCGAGGAGGTCACGGGCGAGGACCAGCAGGTCGTGGAAGACGAGCTTGCCGTCCAGGCGGCGAGCCGCCGCCGCCTCCCGAGCGATGAGGTCGAACGTCGCCACGAGCGCCGGCAGCACGGCGTCACAAACGGCGGCAACGGCCCGCTCCATGGCTGCCTGCGCCTCCGACAGGCAAGCCCGGACGTCATCGATGTCGCAGGCCCATGCTGATCGTTGCCCGGCTTGCCCGACGTTGAACGGTGGCCTGGCAACCGCTAGCAAGAACAGACGCTCGTCGGTGACCGCCGCCTCCGCCGCCTCCGCCAACTCCGCCAACTCCACCGCCTCCACCTCCGCAGCAGCATCGCGACCGGCAGCCATCAGCCGATCATGGAGGTCCCGGGCTGTCGACAAACGGGCGAACAGTTTGTCCTCCGGATCGGTGCACTGCGCCGCAAGCGCCAGCGCTCGACCGAGGCAGTGCACGACCACGGCCGTCTCGCGCTCGACAGCCGAACCGACCGCATCTGTGACGGCCTGAGTGTCGGGACCGACGGCTCCGCAACGGTCCCATTCGTCGCCGGCTTCCTTCGCGAGGGCTTCAAGCTGGATCGGCGTCACACCGACGACGGCAGCCACCGAGAAGAGCCGTCTGAGGCCAGGGTCGCCGCCGACCCGGTCGAGTACCGACGACCAGTGCTCTCGCCACGCGAGGCTCTGCTGCACCTCGTCGAGGATCTCAATCCGAGGCGCCAAACCAGCTTCGATGGGGTGCTCGGCAAGGAGCCGCTGGCAAAACCCGTGGATCGTGGATATCGCTGCCTCGTCCAACTGATCGAGGGCGGCGCGGGCCCGCTCGATCTCCTCGGCGTCGCGAGAGGTCTCCGCCAGAGCCACGAGAGCCTGGCGCACCCGAACCTTCAACTCGAGTGCGCCGGCCTCGGTGAACGTGATGGCCGCCAATGAGTCCAACGAGCAGGCGCCGCACCGCAACATCTCGACGATCCGCGAAACCAGCGCTGTGGTCTTTCCCGAGCCGGCCGCGGCCTCGACGAACAGGGTCGAGTCAAGCCGGTACCGGATGCTGTGGCGAGCAGCGTCATCCGGCAACGCCTGACCTGTCGGCGAGGACAGGGCCATCACGAAAGACCCCCGACGCGAGAGCCCACACCGCCACCAGCGCCACCACCAGCGCCACCCACACCGCCACCAGCGCCAGCGCTACCCACACCGCCACCAGCGCGGGCATGGCCATCGTTGCCACCATTGCCACTTTCCGGGTCGCTGGCACCGTTCACTAGCTCCGCGAAGGCCTTCATCCGCGGGTCGACGCTCGCCCGCTGCCAGAGATCAGCCCGGTCTGTCGTGCAGAGCCCATCGAAGTCGCAGTATCGGCAGTTCTCGTAATGCCCTTGCTGGGGGGTGCCCGGCCGGGGCGGGAAGCACCCGGAATCGATCGTGGCAACGAGTACGCCGAGGACCTCGGAGAGCTCGGCATCGAGCCGCGAAGTGAGCTCCACCGGCGCTACGGCGTAGTCCGCCGAGGATTGGAGGAAGCGGTACTCGGATCGGACAGGCACGGCGTCGGCGCCGGCTCCCCCGCCGGTGCCGACGCCGGCAGACAAGCCGAGGGCTTGCACCGCGGCCTTGGCATAGATCGGGAGCTGCAAGCGCGAGCCTCTGCCGAGGGGATCGGTGTCGAGGCTCTTGTAGCCGTCCGCCTTCCCGCTCTTGTAGTCGGCCACGACCAGCTTCCCGGCGGGCCCGGCATCGATGCGGTCGATCCGGCCCCGGAACTTGATCTCACGGCCGGCGACGCTGATGACCAACGGCGCCTCGTCGCGGCTGCCGAAGTCGAGCTCGACAGCGACCGGCACCAGCGACTCGGCCGACGATCGCTCGATGTCGAGAGAGACGAACCTCACCAAATCCCGCAGGATCCTCTCCCGCTCGGCTCGCCAGAACACCGGCTTGCCGGTCTTCCCGATCGCCTCAAAGCGGGCGAAGTGCGCGAGCGCGAGCTGACGGAGTCGCAGCCGCTCATCGCCGGCGAGACTCGTGGCTGCGGCGGGGCGCCCGATGAGCGGCCGGAAGAACTCCTCGAGTACGTCGTGCATCAACGTCCCGCGTTCACGTGCGTCGATGACGAGTAGGCGCTCGGGAGCCTCGAGGCGCCCGACTCCGAGTCTCTTCTCGACGAAGAACTGAAACGGGCACTTGGCGAACGACTGGAGCGAGGTGGCCGACTGGACGTGGTCCCAGACATCGGTCTCGGAGGTGACGGAAACGACGTACCCCGCGAACCGGCTGAGGCCCGGCTCCGTCCGCCGCGAGATGGCTGCACGTCGGCGTGCGTAGTCGGGATCGAGCTCCCCCAACCACGACAGCGACCGGCCGGCCCGCGGGTGGCTCAACGACGCGAGCTCGAAGTCAGCCGAGTCTGCCGCGGGCACGCCTTCGGCGACGCGTCGCAGCGAGCCAGCGAAGGACGGGATCTCAACAGGCCGGCCGTCGAACAGCTCCTCGGTCCACCGCGATGGGTACACGGCGCGGCCTGCGCGGACATCGATCCGGGCATACGAAGCCTGCGTGGAAGCGCCGGCGCAGATCAGCGACACGAGATGCCGCCGCGCACCCTCGTCAACGCGCTCTCGCGGTGCGAGACCGGCAATCGCCTCGCGCTCCAAGCGAGGGACCAGCGGGTCATCGGGCTGCCGGGACGGGAGATCACCCTCCCGGCAGCCCAGCACGAGGACCATGTCCGAGCTGATCCCGGCGACGGCGCTGAGCACGCCAACAGTAGGCCCGACGCCAAAGCGCCCTCGCTCTAGGGCCGGCCGGTCCATCACCTCGTCGACCGCAGCGGCGAACCGAGCGAGCCGCTCGACAGGTCCGACCTGATTGAGCGGATCGAAGGCGTCAAGAGCGTCGAGATCAGCCAGCGAGTCGGCCAGCGCCTCGCGATCGTCGCCGGGCTCCAGCAGCTCTTCGAGAGCGCCGTCCGCCCACTGCTGAAACGTCACCCAGGTCCGCGCAGAGACCAATCCGGCAACCAACGCGTGCAACCGCTCGACGAAGACCAACAGGTCTTGGGTGGCTTCGCGACTGGCTCCATCCACGAACCTCTCGGCGGGAAGTGCCATGTAGGAACGGAGACGAGCACGCCACTCGGCGATCCCGCTCAGCACACCCGCCGCCCGGGAACAGCGATCCCACTCACCGACCGGCACACGGCTCTCCGCAGCAACCGACGCGAGGTCCCGGGTCAGACCGTGCCCAGCACGGATCGGGCCGCAGCCGATCCAGCCCATCAGCTCGCCGCGATCCAGTTCCTGCCCGGCTGGTCTCGGCGTCGCTAACGTGAGCAGGCCGGCGAACAACCGACCGTGCGGTGTGTCGCGCAAGCGGCCGCCCGGCGCGCCGCTGCACGGGATTCCCGCATCCCGGAGCTGTTCGACGACTCGCCGGCCGATCTCCTCCGACCGCCGGCAGTCCGGGAATGTCACCACGCACCGGCCGAGATCACCGCCCGCCTCCGCGCGTGCGAGCAGGCGACGAACGGCCTCCCGCACTTCGACGTCGTCATCGGGAGCCGACAGCATCCCGTCGAATCTGATGGCCCGCGGGGATTGGCCACAGCCGTCCGGGGCGGCGCTGTCCGCCTCGGCGCTGTCCACGAACTGACCGGTGCTCACGAGTGCCTCGCACAACCGGCTCGTGCCGCGGTCGGCCAGCTCGTCGCCCGATCTCGCCGCCAGCACCAGGACGTCCGTGGACGACGCCAGCTCCCCGAGCATCTCGATCTCCGCCGGAAGAAGCGGATCCGGGAGAAAGAGGACGACCTGGCCCACGTCCGCCAGATCATCGATGGCACCACCGGTCGCTGCGCGTCGCAGCCGCTCGGTCGCGGACCGGACGAGATCAGCCGAGTCGTAGAACCGCCCCTCCAGCAACTGTCGCATGCGACGTATCAGGTGCACGACATCGTGGGCCCGGCCGCTCGACGCTGAGAGGCGGCCGAGATCGTCGTCGTGAGCCCACCGCAGATCGCGGAACGTCGCCACCAGGCTCGCCTCGGTGGCGGCATGCCCAGCTACGGGTGCCAACAACCCGGGGGCCTCGCTGAGCACAAGCCGAGCGGCAACCCGCAGCGCCGCCTTCGTCAGCGGCTGCCGAGCCCCACTCGCTGCCTCTGCCACACCAAGGGCCGTGACGAGCGCTCCGAGAGGGGCGAAGCGCACGGACGCAAACGCTCCTTCCAACGCGAGCCGGCGACGGAGTGACAGACCGACGGTCGGGGTCCGGACGGCGACGAAGACCGGCGCCAGCCGATCCGAGCCCTGGAGTCGCCCGATGGCAGCGGCGAGCGCGGCCTCGGCGTGCGCGCCCGGAACTACCCGCTCGATCCGACCTGCCATGGCGACGATGGTACGGGAGCGCTGTGTCACGACCCGGACGACAGCCGCCGAGACCGAGCGCGGCGGATGCTCAGGCGTCCTCCCACGGCCGGAGGCGCCCGTCCACGAGCTCGAACCAGTCGTCACAACAGTCGGCGACCTCCGGATCGCGAGTCGCCAAGATCACGACCGACCCCCGTGCCGCCAGAAGACGAGGGACGAGCCTGCGCGCCAGCGGATCGACCTCCACACACGAGCCCGGCACCCCGGCGTGCCCTGGCTGAGCCCGGTCCCTCGGTCATCGCAGAACGCTAATTCAAGCGCGATCGGCGACAGCGCGCCGCCGGGCTATGACTTCGGCGCTCCCGAAGGACCGGGACCTCCCCGCGCCGCGACGAGCCGGCGGACGAGTGGCAGCACGTGGGAGGCGACGAGCTCACCGCAGTACTTCTGGAAGTGGATGCCGTCGGACCACCGGCACAGGTGGCCGTTCACGTCGGAGGCGAAGTGGTTGCCAGGCGAGACGTACGTGTCCGTGTCCACGAGGTGCACCTGGGTGGGGAACCGAGCAGCGAGCTTCGCCAGCATCTCGTTGATCAGCGCGTGGCGCTCGGGTGACGCCGACGGTGGTGGCGACCCGTTGGCGAACGGCGCCGGATCCACGAAGGGCACGGTCAACAGCACGATCGGTATCCCGCCGGCCCCGTCCTCCCGGACGAACTGGACCATGCGATCGAACAGGTAGGAGTCGAACACCGGCTCGCCGATGTGGACATCCTGGCCGTCCCATTCACGATCGAAGCAATCCCAGTACCCCATCAGGACGACCAACGCCTGCGGGTGCCACGACTCCTCTTGCTGGCGCCAGGTCTCGAACTGCGTGATGCAAGGGGCGTACTGCACCGCGAAACCGGTGCCAGCCCAGTCCCCGAGGCCCTTCACCCCGAAGCTGCAGCCGATCTGAGCATCGTCCGCCACCACGACCCCGTAGTGCGCCTGGTTCGCGGAGAGACCGAACGCGAGCGTCGTGGCGATGGAATCGCCGAGCATCATCACCCTCACAGGGGGGCACGTGTGGAACGTCCCGATGGCCGGCATGTCCGCCGGCAGCTGCAATTTGCAAGCCGGCTGGTCGCCCACCCACGAGATTGCGCCGCGTAGAGCGGGAATGGTCGTGCTCGTGCTGGACCCGGGCGGGGCAGGGCCGTTATTCGACGACATCCCCGGGCCCGCTGCGGCTGAGACGCTGGAGGCCACCAGGAGAGCGACGACGGCACCGGCCGCCCCCGGCACGGCCAGCACACGCACGACCCAGACCGGCAACCGGTGCTGGCGGATCGGCTGCTCCACAGCGAAGTACGACACGATCGACACCGCGAGCGTCGCCGCGATGCGCAACCCGAACAGCGAGGCCCCCGCCAGCCCGGTCGTCTGCTGGTCCAACCACAGGTACAGCGGGTAGTGCCACAGGTACAGCCCGTAGGAGATCTGGCCGATCGACCGCAGCGGCCAGGTTGCCAGCAACCAACCGACCGGCATGGTCGGCGCCAGGGAGGCTGATGCGATCAGGCAGACCGCGGCGGCATCGAACCCGAGAAACCCACCACGGTACAACCCACCGCCCGCTCCCCCGCTGTTGCCGGCGAGGTACATGCCACCCACGACGCCTGCTGCGCCGACGATCCCGAGAGCGCCGAGAGCCCGGTGACCCACCGGGGCCAGCCCGCGATGGCCGGCACGCTCGCGCCAAAGCGCCAGGCCGAAGGCCAGAGCGGCCCCGGCCAGCAGGCCTTGGGCCCTCGTGTCGGTCCCGTAGTAGACGCGGTCGAGGCCGGAGCCGCCGTGGAACAACCAGGCCATCTCGACGGCCGAGGCGATCGCCCCTGCGATGGCGAGACCGAACAGCAGTCGCAGGGATGACCGCCGCGCCGAGCGGGTGTCTCGAGCCCGGGCGAAGAGGCTGAAGACCCCGAGCACCACGAGCGGCCAGATGAGGTAGAACTGCTCCTCGATCGCGAGCGACCACGTGTGCTGCAGCGGCGACGGCCGGGCGGTTTGGGCGAAGTAGCCGCTGCCTGTCCAGATCTGGTGCCAATTGCCGATGTAGGCGAGGGTGGCGAGCCCGTCGGCGAGCAGGTTTGGGACCGCCTTCGACGCCCCGGCGATCGCCTGATATATGCCGATCACCACCACCAGGCAGAAGAGCGCCGGTAGCAGCCGACGGGCCCGCCTGGCCCAGAACTGGCCGAGATGGATCGTCCGCCGCTGCGCCCATTCGGACACGAGAAGCGACGTGATGAGGAACCCGGAGAGGACGAAGAACGCCTCCACCCCGAGGAAACCGCCCTGGGCCCAGGACACTCCGCCGTGGTACACGAGCACGGCGACGATGGCGACGGCGCGGATGCCGTCGAGCGCCGGCTGGTACGCGATCGCTGGGCGGTGCCCGCCCTCGCCGGGCTCGCTACCCGCTGGATCGGGCACCGTGGCGCCGGCTCGGAGTGTGCGCACACTCAGGTGGTCGTCCTGGGGTTTTGCCATGAACCCGTACAGTCTCCCAAATGCGGGTACCGGACGACGAAATTCAAGGGGCCGTCGGCGACTATCTCGCCCTCAACCGGGCAAGCTGGGATGAACGGGTGCCGTTGCATCTGGCGAGTGGCTTCTATGCGGTGGACCGGTTCGTGGCGGGAGAGGAGCACCTGCACGGATTCGAGATCGACGAGCTGGGCGACCTGAGTGGCAAGCGCATCGCCCATCTCCAGTGCCACCTCGGCATGGACACGCTCAGCCTGGCGAGGCACGGCGCTCAGGTCACCGGCCTTGATTTCTCCCCGCCTGCGATCGCCGAGGCGCGGGCGCTCGCGAGCAGTTGCGGGATGGGGGCTCGTTTCGTCGTGGCGAACGTCTACGACGCCGTGGAGGCGCTCGGCGAGACCTACGACGTCGTGTACACGGGCAAGGGTGCGCTGTGCTGGATCCCGGACCTCCGGGCATGGGCGAACGTCGTGGCTGCGTTGCTGGTACCCGGTGGAGCGCTGTACCTGAGCGAATTCCATCCGTTCCTGCAGATGCTCACGTACGAGACGCTCGAGTTCGAGTACCCCTACTTCAACGACCAGGCCGAAGTCTGGGACGACGGGAGCGACTACGCCGACCCCGATGCCAAGCTCGCGAACGAGCGCAGCGTCGAGTGGCCTCACCCGGTTTCAGAGGTGATCTGCTCGATCATCGACGCTGGCCTGAGGATCGAGTACTTCCATGAGTGGCGCGAGGTGTCGTTCGCTCGCTTCTCGTTCATGGAGCAGGTGGGGCCACGTCTCTACCGGATGCCGGCCGGTAAGCCCGACCTCCCGCTCATGTACTCGATCCGGGCATCCAAGCCGACCTGACATACTCCCGGGATGCCTGATGCAGCCGTCAATGGAGATGGCGTGTCCACCGCAGCCGGACACCCGGTGGAGCTCGGTGGCACCCTGAGCCTCGACGACGTCGTGTCCGTCGCTCGCGGAGCACCCGTTCGATTGAGCGACAGCGCCCGCCAGCGCATCGCCGTGTCCCGGGAGGTCGTGGAGCGAGCCGTGAGCTCCGGGGCGATCGTCTACGGGGTGACGACCGGGTTCGGCAGCCTTGCCGACATCATGCTGACGCCGTCGGACGCGACTGCCCTGCAGCACTCCTTGCTTCGGTCTCACGCCGTCGCGGTAGGTCCGGAGCTGTCCGCCGAAGAGGTACGGGCGATGCTGGTGCTCCGGGCTCACCTGCTCGCCCTCGGGCACTCGGGCGTCCGGCTCGAGGTGGCCGAGCGCTTCGTCGCCCTGCTCGACCACGGGATCCTGCCGATCGTCCCTGAGCAAGGCTCGCTCGGGGCATCCGGCGATCTCGCGCCGCTCGCCCACCTCGCCCTCGGCGCTGTAGGGGAGGGCAAGGTGCACTACGGGGGCGAGGTCGTACCGGCCCGGGATGCCCTCGCCCGAGTCGGCCTCGAGCCGCTCGAGCTCAGGGCGAAGGAAGGGCTCGCCCTCATCAACGGCACGCAGGGCATGACGGCCATCGGCGCCCTGGCCGCGGCGAAGGCGCTCAACCTGGCCAAGAGCGCCGACATCGCGGCTGCCCTGACCATCGAAGGCATCCTCGGGACTGACCAGGCCTTCGACGCCCGGGTCATCGGCCTACGGCCGCACCCCGGGCAGCAGGCCTCAGCCGAAAACCTTGTTCGGCTGCTCGCCGGCAGTGAGGTGCTGGCGTCACACCGAGAGAGTCATCACATCGTCCAGGACGCCTACTCCATCCGCTGCGCCCCCCAGGTGCACGGCGCTTTCCGCGACGTGCTCGCCAACACGATCCGCACGCTCAGCTACGAGTTCGCAGCCGTCTCCGACAACCCGATCGTGCTGCCGGACGACGACGAGATCCTTTCGTGCGGGAACTTCCACGGGCAGCCGGTCGGTCACGCCTGCGACTCGCTGGCGGCAGCCTGCGTGGGATTGGCCTCGATCTCGGAGCGGCGCCTGTTCCGCCTGCTCGACACGAAGACCTCCAACGGCCTCCCACCGTTCCTCGTCGGCCAAGCCGGCGTGAACTCCGGGTTCATGGTCTGCCAGTACACGGCCGCCTCGCTCGTATCGGAGTCCAAGAGCCTCGCCCACCCGGCGACGATCGACTCGATCCCGTCCTCCGCCGGCCAGGAGGACCACGTCAGCATGGGCATGATCGCTGCCCGACACGCCCGCGACTGCGTGCGCAACACCGGGGCGGTCATCGCTTTAGAGGTGCTCGCTGCGGCTCAGGCGTGCGACTTGCGAGCGCCCCTGCGGCCGTCACCGGGATCGAGCGCTGCCGTGCGAGCACTGCGGGAGCTGGTGGCGCCGCTCGAAGCTGACCGAGAGCTAAAACCGGACGTCGACGCTGTCATCGGGTTCGTGTCCGGAGGGGCACTGGTCCAGGCAGTCGAGCACGAGATCGGAGTACTGCGATGACACATTCCACGGGCTCTCCGCTGCACGGGCCTCGGGTCGTCCATGCGCCTCGGGGGACCGAGCTCAGCTGCCGGGGCTGGCAGCAGGAGGCCGCCCTCCGCATGCTCATGAACAATCTCGATCCCGACGTCGCCGAACGGCCGGATGATCTGATCGTATACGGCGGCACGGGTCGAGCCGCCCGATCGTGGCAGGCGTTCGACACGATCGTGGCGACATTGCGGGAGCTGGAGGCCGACGAGACCCTCCTCGTCCAATCCGGGAAACCCGTCGGCGTCTTCCGCACCCACGAGTGGGCCCCGCGAGTCCTCATCGCCAACTCCCTCCTCGTGCCGGACTGGGCGACTCCCGAGGAGTTCCGCCGCCTCGAAGCCAAAGGCCTGACGATGTACGGCCAGATGACCGCCGGCTCGTGGATCTACATCGGTACGCAAGGCATCCTGCAGGGGACTTACGAGACGTTCGCGGCGATCGGGACCGCTCGCTTCGGCGGCTCGCTCGCCGGCAGGATCGTCCTCACGGCCGGGCTCGGCGGCATGGGTGGTGCACAACCGCTCGCCGTCACGATGAACGGCGGCGTGGCGTTGTGTGTCGAGGTCGATCCGCACCGCGTCGAGCGGCGCCTCGAGACCCGCTACGTGGACGCCGCCACCGACAAGGTTGCCGATGCTGTGCGGTTGGTGCTCGAAGCGGCCCGCGACCGCCGGCCGTTGTCGGTGGCGCTCATCGGGAACGCCGCCGAGGTGCTGCCGCAGCTCCTGGCTGAGGACTTCGCTGCTGATGTCGTCACGGACCAGACCTCGGCCCACGACCCCACTTCCTACGTGCCGGCAGGCCTGACGCTGGACGAGGCGAACGAGCTGCGCGAGCGCGATCTCGATGAGTACGTGCGCCGATCGAAGGCGTCGATGGCGGTCCATGTCGAGGCGATGGTGGGTTTCCTCGACAAGGGGGCCGAGGTGTTCGACTACGGCAACGGCATCCGCGCCGAGGCCAGGGACCAAGGGTACTCACGGGCGTTCGACTACCCGGGCTTTGTGCCGGCGTACATCCGGCCGTTGTTCTGCGAGGGCAAGGGACCGTTCCGGTGGGCTGCGCTTTCGGGTGATCCCTCCGACATCGGTGCCACCGACAAGGCGGTGATCGCCGAGTTCCCCGAGGCCGAGGACATGTTGCGCTGGCTCAGGATGGCCGAGGACAAGGTGGTGTTTCAGGGCCTGCCGGCGCGCATCTGCTGGCTCGGGTACCGCGAGCGCAACCGCGCCGGCGCCAGGTTCAACGATCTCGTGGCCGCCGGCGAGGTGGCGGCACCGATCGTCATCGGCCGTGACCACCTCGACTCGGGGTCCGTGGCGTCCCCGTACCGGGAGACCGAAGCTATGGCCGACGGCAGCGACGCCATCGCCGACTGGCCGATCCTGAACGCCTTGCTCAACACCGCCAGTGGCGCCACGTGGGTGAGCGTGCACCACGGAGGGGGTGTGGGGATCGGGCGCTCGATCCACGCCGGCACCGTCGTCGTGGCCGACGGCACTTCGCTTGCTGCCGAGAAACTGGAACGAGTACTGACCAACGACGCCGGGACCGGCGTCATGCGCCACGCCGATGCCGGGTACCCTCGGGCGCTCGACGTGGCGCGCGAACGGGGCCTGTGGCTGCCCTCGGAGGGGATCGGCCGGCCGGAGTGACGATGCTCTTCGCCGAACGGGCGTGGCTCGGGGCCGAGACGGGCATCGCTACCGGTGTCCTGATCTCTCATGACGACCGCGGTGAGATCACCGAGGTCCGGACCGGTGTCGATGCTGCTTCGTATCCCTCCGCCGTGCTCCTCGGCGGGGACGTGTGCCTTCCAGGCTTCGTCAACGCCCACTCGCATGCGTTCCACCGGGCGTTGCGGGGGGTGAGCGAGACACGCTCGGGCGACTTCTGGACCTGGCGCGAGCTTATGTACTCGGTGGCGGGCCGGCTCGATCCCGATTCGTACCGCTCGCTCGCGGAGCTCGTGTATGCCGAGATGCTGCTCGCCGGCTACACCGCTGTCGGGGAGTTCCACTACCTCCACCACGGCGCCGCCGGCGTCCCGTACTCCGATCCGAATTCGATGGGTATCGCGCTGATCGACGCCGCTTCGGCTGCCGGGATCCGTCTCACCCTTCTCGATGCCTGCTACTTGCAGGCCGGTGTCGATGGTTCGCCCTTGTCGGGGGTGCAGCTGCGGTTCGGCGACGGCTCGGGCGAGCGGTGGTCGGAACGGTTCTCGCAGTTGTCGCAGTTGTCGCAGTCGGCCACCGCGTCCCGCCGGCTCGGCGTCGCCATCCATAGCGTGCGGGCCGTGCCACGGCCTGCCATGGGCACAGTCATCGCCGTCGCTCACTCGAACGAGCTGCCCCTGCATGTCCATCTCTCCGAGCAACGGCGGGAGAACGAGGAGTGCCTGAAGGTCGTCGGGCTGACGCCGACGGATCTGCTCGCCTCGGTGGGCGCTCTGACTGGTGGCACGACGGCCGTGCACGCCACGCATCTCACCGCCTCGGACCTCACTCGGCTCGGTCTCGCTCGTTGTGGCGTGTGCGCCTGCCCGACCACCGATCGGGATCTCGGCGATGGCGTAGGCCAATTCGCTGAACTGGCCGAGGCGGGGGCTGTGCTGTCGATCGGAAGCGACAGTCACGCGGTGATCGACCCCTTCGAGGAGACCCGAGCTGTCGAGCTCAACTCGCGGTTGTTCGAGGAGCGTCGCGGGTTGTGGAAGGTGTCGGCGCTGCTCTCGGCAGCAACGCTGGGAGGGGCTCGCGCCCTCGGTTGGCCTTCGGGTGGTCTCGCAGTTGGGGGTCTGGCTGACCTGGTCTCGGTGCGGCTGGACTCGGTGCGATTGGCCGGTGCTTCGCTCGGGTTGGCGTCGGCGTCCGCGTCGGCGTCCGCGTCCGCCTCGGATCCCGCTGCCGATGAGGCGCTGCTCGCCCGTGTCGTGTTCGGGGCGGGTGCAGCCGACGTCGACACGGTGGTGGTCGGGGGCAAGGTGATGGTGCAAGGTGGCGAGCACGTGACGCTGGGCTCTCCGCGGCGGGTGGCTGAGCGGCTCGGGCAGGCTGTCGGTGTCGCACTGGGGGTTGACTGATGCTCGTGCTCCGTTCGATCGGGCGGCTGTTCACCGCCGGCGCTGCCGGCGCTGCCGGGGCTGCCGGCGCTGCCGGCGCTGGCGGCGCTGGCGGGCCCGTCGGCACGGTCTCCGGCGCCGTGGTGGCCGTGCGTGATGGCCTTATCGCATACGCCGGCCCTGAAGCTGGGTTCGTTGACGGCATCGGTCACGGCGCTGAATGGCAAGCAGCGGAGGTCGTCGATCTCGGCGGGGCGTTGGTCACGCCCGGTCTCGTCGATGCTCACACGCACCCGCTCTACGGCGGGAACCGGTTCGCGGAGATCGCCATGCGTTCTGCTGGAGCGTCCTACTCCGAGATCGCCGCTGCCGGTGGTGGCATCGCCTCGACCGTGGCCGCCACACGTGCCACGCCGGCCGCGATTTTGGAAGCCGGCGTGCGAGATCGGCTGCGCTCGTGGCTTGCCTCGGGGACGACCACGGTCGAGGCCAAGACCGGCTATCACTTGAACGAGGCAGGCGAGCTCGAGGCGGTGGGGATCCTCGCTCGGCTGGCGCTCGAGGACTCGATGCCATCAGTCGAGGTGACGTGGCTCGCCGGCCACGGCGTCGGTCCCGAGTTCGCCGGCGATCAGGAGGGCTACGCCGCCGCCGTGTGCGAGTGGGCGACCGCTGCGCGCTCAGCCGGCGCCCGGCATGCCGACGTGTTCTGTGACGAGGGCTACTTCACCGTCGATCAGACCCGCCGCATGCTGGGAGCCGCCCTCCGCGCAGGCTTGGTGCCGAGAATCCACGCCGACGAGCTCGCACGGACCGGCGGCTCCCAGCTTGCGGCGGAGCTCGGCTGCGCGTCCGCTGACCACCTCCTCCGGATCAAGGAGGCCGACGCTCGAGCTCTCGCTGCGTCGGGAGTCGTGGCAACCCTTGCACCTGTGACGGCATTGGCCATGGGCAGGACTCCGCCCGTGCGGACGCTCGTGGATGCCGGGGCCACCATCGCTCTCGGATCGGATCACAACCCCGGTACCTGTGGCACGACGTCGATGAGCCTCATCGTGGCACTCGCGATTGCTGAGCTTGGGCTGTCCGTGGATGCGGCGCTCGTGGCCGCCACCGCCGGCGGAGCGGCCTCACTGCGCCTTGTCGATCGAGGCCGGATCGCAGCTGGTCTGCGGGCGGACCTCGTCGCATGGGACGCCGACCACGAGGGAGCATTCGCTTGGAGCTACGGCCTCGGGCCACTTGGCGTGTGGAAGGCCGGCCACCGGCTCGGCTGACCCGCTGATCGGCTGACCCGCTGATCGGCTGACCCGTTGAGCCGCTGAGCCGCTGATCGGCTGACCCGTTGACCCGTTGAGCCGTTGAGCCGCTGATCGGCTGACCCGTTGAGCCGCTGAGCCGTTGAGCCGTTGAGCCGTTGACTAGCACTCGCGCGACCATTGGCGAGCCGGCACAAGTTGGGAACGCACTCGCGACTGCTTACGCCGGCGGAGGCTCACGCTCACCATCGGGCTCGGGCTCACGTTCGGGCTTGGGCTAGGGCTTGGGCTTGGGCTCGGGCTTGCGCACGGGCTCACGCTCGGGCTTGCGATTGCACTCAATTTCACCCTCCCCGCCACTTTCCCTGGCCGAGGAGTCGGGTGCGACCCACTCCCAATGTTCGGGCCCGCCTTTGAGCTGATAGCCCCGGTGGGTCTTCATCGCATGATGCGGCGTGCACAGTCGGGCGAGGTTGTCTAGCGAAGTGGCACCGCCGGCACTCCATGGATCGGTGTGGTCGTACTGGAGGCCGAACGTCCGGCCACAGCCAGGGACCACGCAGCAAGGATCCCGGAACTGCAGAGCTGTTCGTTGGTGAGCTCTCGGGTAGCGCCCGAAGTGGAGCACCGCTTGGATGTCCACTCCGCTGGTGATGACGAATTTCAAGAAACAGTCTCCAAACAGCTCGCGTGCGACCGACACCGGCACAGGTCCCACTCCGGGTATCTCGCACATCTCCCCGGTCAGCACCTCGCCGCGCCGCAAGGCGGCAAGGTCGACTCGGCAGATCACGACGGCGCCCGGCGGCTTGGCCCTGCGCCCCTTCTTGGACTTCGGCGACACGCCGCCGCCGCCTCCGTCCTGCTCGCGCAGGGCCGGAGGGCCAGGCGGCAAACCGTAGGCAGGAGACGCACGCAGGCCACCGGTTCCCCGATCGAGGTCGGTGGGGTCCGCAAGTTCACCGCTGCCAGCCCATCCGGAACCTGCCAGAACGGTGTCGCGCCTCTGGCTGTCGCCGGCAGCACCCCTCACGTCAACTTCAGCGAGCGGATCCTCGATATCGCCTCGGTCCGTGAAGTCGCTCGGATCGACCGTGTCGCCTGGGTCCCAGCCGCCGACACCACCCGCGCCCGTGCCGATCACGCAGCCGCCGGCGTGCCCGAACGCATCAGCCGCGTCGCCAACGCTCTGGGTGCCCAGCCATTCGCCGGTTACAACCGCCACGAGCGCATCGGCAAGGTGCGCCTCGCCGGGCTCACGACGACCCTCCCGACGAGCCTCGTCGAAGAAGAAATCCGACGCTGGCTGCAGGATCGAGAGCACCTTGGCTCCGGCGTCCGGTGTGAGGGAGAACTGCCCCTTGAAGCCGCCGTCGGAACCAGTAAAGGTCCGTAGGTACCGACCCTTGCGGATCGCCTCGTAGCGGGCTTCGTCGTCCTCCTTCGAACGGGCTGCCGCCTTCACCCTCTCCGCTTCTTCACGGAGCCGACGAAGCGAGCCGGTGCGTGCGGTGTCGAGCAGTGAAGACTCCGATCCGGGATCTTTCGAGGCGGCGTCGGCCACCGTCCGAGCCATGGTCGGCGATAGCTGACCAGCACGCACCGCCTTGTCCAGCAACGGCAAGTCCGACAAGCTCGAAGCCGTCTGAAGGGCATCCTGGGCTCGGCCCCGCGGCTCTCCCGACAGCGCGGCCAGCCAGCTGGCGGGGTCAGCGTGACCAGCCCGGCGGTGCGCGCCGGCGCCAGCAGCCCTGGCGGCGCACAAGGCTTTGCCCGCAGCGCAGAGGTTCTCGCCCTCGACGAAGGCCGAGACCAGCGCCAGCGCATCGGAGCACTCAAGCGCCTCGGCATCGAGCGTCGCCACGATCGAGGAAAGCTCGGAGACAGCCGCACAAAGTCTCGCGATCGACACCACAGCCTCCTTCGACACCCACGCGCCCGACCCGGCGCGACAAGACTGACCAAAGGCGTGACGATCACGCGAGACGCACGCCACTCGCATCACCGAAACCCGCTGACTGAAGCGAACGTACGTTCGTAGTATAGCAGGAGGGTGCGCGTCGAGGCGTGGGTCGGCAAACTACGCGCTGCCGACGACCCCTGGGCCGGTTGGTGGCGCGGGTGAGCTTTCCGCTGTCGGCGGCGACCACACCAGCAACACCGTGAGCGTAAGAACGCCGCACGCCGCCGAGATCAGCAGCACAAAACCATCGACAGGCGGGTGCCAGATACCGCTGAACACTCCGCTCAACGGCCCGTCCGCTCCGACCATGAACCGGCGGAGGTCCCAGAGCAACGATGTGAACTGGCTCCCCGCCAACAGCAGCGCCACACCCAGCACAGCCCACGAAACCCGCCGGCGCGACATCAATCCGCCACCCTTACGGCCGGCGCTGTCGTCCGCGGGGCCGCCAGTCGCGTGGCCGCCAGTCGCCGGTCTGCCGCCCCCACCACCGCCGCCCACAAAGCCGCCGCCACCACTCTCACCAGCAGAACCGCCGGCGCCCGCCACCTGGACCCCGGCCCCGGCCTGCACCCTGGTCCCGGCGCCCGCCAGCACCACCGCGCGCCGCCCAGGCCCCCGCGCCCGCTCGAACCACGACGTCAGCACGTACCCGGCGAAGATGGGCGAGCCGACACCGATCGCCACCGTGTACCGGCCTTGCCAGATCAGCCCGTAGTGCCGGCCGGACACGACCCCGACGGCGATCGGCACGGCGATGATCCCGACGAGCAACGCCAGCAGCACGAGCCGCTGGCGCCACGAGCCCACTACGAGCGCCCCCGCCACGAGCACCGCGAACGACCCGACGACGACCGTGGTGGCGAATGGCGGTGCCGGGATGTTGTTGGCCCCGAAGACGCCGACCATCTCCGCCAGGTAGTGAGGCGTCCCATCGAGCGAATGAATGAACAGCCACCCGTCCGACAGGTGGTTCGGGAAGCCGAGCTCGTCCAAACCGTGCTCGCCGAGGATCCAGGCCACCGCCGCCAACGCCACGACGACCAACACGCAACCGGCGACAAGGACATCCCGCCGCCGCGACAGCTCGCGCAGGCGTCCGGCGTTGGCACCCAGCAGCGCTGCACCGACTGCGATCACGACCCACACCGGCGACAACCCTCGGGCCAAGCCCAACAAGCTCCCCGACACAGCGGCGACAACGACCTCCACCCGGGCGGCACGGCCCGGCCACGACGTGGTCAGGCCCAGCACTGCGCACCAGAAGCACACCGCCGCAGTCATCTCCATCCCGTTCGGGTTGACCGACCCCGAGTAGTAGATGACTGTCGGCGTGGCCGCGACGAGAACCGCCAGCGCGACGAGCCGCGACCGCCGGAGCGCCAGCCACAACGCCGTGCCGAGCAACAACGCGTTGACGAGCGCGCTCGCAAGCCTCATGACGAATACCCCGCCTCTCCCGGGATACGCCAGGCTCGGCAGGCCCACGACGGCGTAGTAGAGCGGTGGGTAATGACCGACGTAGGTTGTCACACGGACGAGGTGATCGGGGCCCGACAGCGGCGGTGCACACACCGCCGTCGTGTTCAAGTTGAAGATGTAACACCAGTACCGAAACGCGTTGGCCTGCTGCAGGAAGCCCGGCACGAGCACCGTCGTGTTGGGGTTGCCGGCCTGCGCGTAGACCGGCCGCCCGATCAGCTGGCCACGCACGATCGCCTCCGCCCGGATCACGTGGGCCGGCTCGTCCGGACCGCTGATGAGCGGATTCGCCAGAGCCCAGGCGGACATCAGCAGGAAGAAACCCACCACCGCCGCCACCCACACACCCCAGCCGACCCGATGACCGACCCGATGACCGACCCGATGACCGGCACCGGGGCCGGGCTCGACAGCATCGTCAGAGCTGCTGACAGCGGTTGGGGCCAAGTCCTACAAGATAGGCGCTCGGCGGATCACCCTTGCGGAGAGGTAGCCGGCGAGCTGGTCCCAGCGGCGATCGCCTTCGATCCACAGCCAGATCTCGCGCCGGCAGGTCGCGAAGGCGTGCAAGACGACTGCCTCGGCGATGCCAGCCGCTTCGAGCTCCTCGCACCAGACGTCGGTGGCGTAATCCGCCAGCAGATCAGGCGCCGAGGCGCGGGCGGTCGCCGGGTGCTCAGGCGCAGCTGCCCGGAGCTCGGCCAACAGATCCACGGGCTCACTGAGCGGCTTCAGTTCGATCACCCGCGGCGCACTGGGCGGCGTCTTGCCGGTCAGCTGCCGCGCTGCAGAGCGCGTCGAGCCAACTTCCGACCCTGGGATCACGATCCCGGCCATCACTCGCTCCACACCGGGGCTCGATCGGTTCCGCCGTAGAACGTCACGTGTTCGGCGAAATCGATGAAGAGCGGACCCTCGGGATCGAACGGCCGGTGCAGCGCCTTGGAGGCGGTCTTGAAGTCGAGGCGGTCGAGTCGTTCCAGATCCTCCGGTGAGTCGAGCTCGGACACCTCCAAGTCGCCACGCACCGCCGCCAGGGCTCGCCCTCCGGCCTCGGTCCTCACGATCACGCTCGAGTAGCCAGGAGCACTGCCGACGCTCCCGATCGACAAATCCGCTCCCCGGCCGAGGAAGTCGGCGCACTCGTCGCAACCTTTGAGGGCGGCGCCGTGGAAGTCCTTCACCGGCTCGTCGACGAGCGTCGCACCGGTCCGGTCCTCCACGATCATGCGGCCGTGGATCACGTCGACCTTGCCGATGTCCGCGAGGGAGAGCCCGCGGGTCTCGCTCAGCTCACGCACCATGAGCTTGCCGTAGTCGAAACTCTTCGTGCACAACAGGGCGATCGCGAGCACCACCGCATCCACGCGGGAGGTGCCCCGCCGCCACTCCCGAGCTTGCAACGCCCGGAGCCCTTGGATCTCGCACGGTGTACCGACGACAGCGATGCGCGCGTCAGGCGGAAGGCCAGCCGCAGCCAGATCGAGGCGCGACAACGCCATCGTCTGGTTGTAGAAGCTGCCGGCTGCCGCCCTGATCTCTGCGGGAGCCGTGGCGAGGTGAGGAACTCCCTTCCATGGCTGGTCAGGGTCCTCCCTCGCCACGACCGCGCCGTCGATCTCCCCGGCTGCGAGGGAAGCGAGGAGTATCGCGGTCACAACGCCACCGTCCTGGGCGCGCAGTGTGTGCATTCTACCCCCCGGACGAACGCGTGCTGCACAGGCTTCGATGACTCGACCGAGCCTAGGAGCGGGGTCGGCACCCGTCATTCGCCAGTCGTCGACCGGAGTCGTTGACACGTCGTCAACGATGCTTCTCGCCACGGCCCCGGCGACACCGAATGGCGACGCGGGAGCCTTCGCGGGCATCCACGTCGACTCGTACCTGAGCCCACCGCGAGGGCAGAAATCCCAGCACAGCGAGCATCCCGTGCACATCTTGACGAGCTTGGGCAGGTCGTCCGAGCCGATGCCGATGGAGTCGGTCGGGCACGCCGCCACGCATGCCCCGCACTGCACGCAGCGGTCGGCATCGATGACGGCGGCGGCTAGCTCCCAGAACCAGACCTTGCCCGGTGCCTCGGCAATCCCGCTCATCTCCGCGCGGATGCGCGGTGGAGACATCGTCATACTCCTGCTCCTCTCACGAGCCACCGGCGCCTTTGCCGCGAAGGGTCAACTGGATCGACTCCCGTGAGGTCCGCCGTGCCCACTCATGGAAACGCTCGAGCTGCCGCCGCTCGGCGAGGTACCGCCCGACCACCTTCCCGAGGGCCTCCGGCACGTCCGTCACGGGCACCGCCCCCGCCACCCAGTCACCGAAGGCCGCATCGGTCCCAAGGCTCCCGCCGAGGCCGATGTCCACTGCTTCGACGATTCCGTCACCCACATATGCCGTATCGCCACGAAACCCGACATCCGCCACCTGCGGCTGCGCGCACGACGCCGGGCACCCGGAGAAGTGCATGCGGACGATCCCGTCGTGAGGCCGGTCCCGCAGGCCGGCGGGCCCCCCGAAACCCCCGGCGAACCTCCGGTCCAGCTCCCTTGCCCATTCCACTGCCCGCGCCTTGGTCTCGACTACGGCGAAGCGGCAGAACTCACTCCCGGTGCAGGCGACCACACCACGTTCGAAGGGGGCGGGGAATGGGGAGTAGCGCTGGAGGAGGGTTTCGGCCAGGAGAGCGTCGAGGCGACCGTCGGGGATGCCCGTGAGGACGAAGTTCTGGTCGGTCGCCAACCGGAGACTGCCGTCGCCGTACTCGGCGGCCAAGCGGGCCGCCTCCACGAGATCGAGACCGGACAAGCGCCCGACCGGGACGGAGCAGCCGACGTAGGAGAACCCGCGGCGCCGCTCCGCATGCACACCGACGTGGTCGCCCCGGTAACGCCGCGTGAGCTCCTCGCCGGCCGGCTGCAGATCGAACGCCGCTCGCGCCGCCAGCTCCTCCCGGAAGCCCTCCGGCGTCAGCTCCTGCACCAGGTACCGCATGCGGTTGACCCCGCGGTTTTCACGGTTGCCCAGCTCGCCGTACACCTGGGCGATCGCCCGGCAGATCTCGACCGCCTGGCCGGGGAGCACGAACACGTCGAGGTCGCTAGCCATCCGTGGTCCATCGGACAGGCCGCCACCCACCAGCAGGTTGAACCCGACGGCCGCGTCAGCGAATCGCCGCGCCGGCCAGAGGCCGATGTCGTTGATCTCAGCCTGGGCGCAGTCCTCCCGGCATCCGGTGATCGACAGCTTGAATTTGCGCGGCAGGTTGGCGTACTCACGGTTGCCCGTGAAGAAGTCCGACACCTCCTGCACGACCGAGGTGGCGTCGAGGATCTCCCAGCGGTCCACGCCCGAGACCGGGCACGACAGAACGTTGCGGGCTGAGTCCCCGCACGCCTGCACCGTCGTGACGCCGACCTCCTCGATGAGGCGCCAGATCTCCGGCACGTCGGCGATGTGCACCCAGTGCATCTGGATGTCCTGGCGAGTCGTGAGGTCGCAGTACCGGTCACCCCAGATCGGGCTCGGTTCCGGCGCTTCGGCGTACCGGTCGACAACCTCGCCGATTCGCTTGGCCTGGGCGGCGGTGAGCCGGCCGCCGGGGATCTTCACCCGCATCATGAACGCGTCGCCGCCTTGCCGTTGCGGGTAGAGCCCCGCCCACTTCAGCCGCTCGACCTCGCCCTCGACCGTGGCGATCGAGTCCGCCCCTTCCTTTGAGTAACGGTTCCGGACCGCGTCGGTGACGTCGAGGGGATGGCGCGCGAGCTTCCACTGCTCAACCTGGTTGAGCGTGTTGAGGGTCCGGAACGGACGGACGAATTCCACGGCGATCGCAGGCCTTCGGCGAGCGGGGAGGCGGGTTCGGTGGCGGGAAGGTGGACGAGTCCGGGAGGGCTAGACGTGCAGCCCGCACTCGGTCTTGTCACTGCCCGGCCAGCGCCCCTCGCGGGGGTTGTGACCGTCGGCAACCGGCTGGGTGGTGGGTGCGCAGCCGATGGAGACGTAGCCCACGTACGTGAGCGGGTGAAGCGGGAGCCCGTTGCGCTCGAGGTAGTCGTCGATGTCCTGGTCGGTCCAGGTCGCGAGCGGGTTCGCCTTCACCATGTTCCGCTGATGGTCCCAGGCGAGGATCGGCGCGCCAACACGCTCGGGCGTGTCGACCCGCTTCAAGCCGGTGATCCAGGCCTTGTTGCCCTCGAGGGCGGCGTTCAGCGGCACGACCTTGCGGAGCTCGCAACAGCGGGGGGACCCGCAGGGCGACTCCTCCCGACCGATTGATGGGTGCGTTGTCGTGAGGTTGAGGTTCCAGGTCTTCCTGAGCCGCTCGACGAACGCCAGCGTCTCGGGGAAATGGAAGTCGGTGTCGAGGAAGATGATCTCGGCATTCGGGTCGGCTTTGATCACGAGGTCGATCAGGACGGCGTCCTGGAACGAGCTGGCGACGGCATACTTGCCGCCCGCGTGCTCGATCACCCAGTCGATCGCACCCTTGGCGGCTTCCTCGATCGGCAGTGATTCGAGGCGGGCCGAGGCGGCGGCTAGCTCCTGCTCATTCACCCGGACGTCCTCGATCACTGCGGTTCCCTCATTGGTATTCAAATTACCGTCCCCTTCGGTGATTGCCGACGATGGCCTCGCAATCTGTGCAATTACTATATCTGACTAAACCGATCAGCTTTTGAGGGTATTCCTGTAGCTCGCTCACGATGACAGCCCCGCCACCCACTTCCGTCGCAGCTCCGGGCGCTTCGGCGCCCGAGGAGCACGCCGCTGCTCCCGTGCTCGCGGCTGTGGCGCCGATCGCCACCAGGCCAGCGGCACCGCTGTTTCACCTGGCCTTGCGGCTTGAAGGCGAGCGGTGCCTGGTCGTCGGCGGGGGCCCGATCGGAGCCCGCAAAGCGGCTTCGCTGCTGGAATGCGGTGCCGAGGTGACCCTGGTCGCCCTGGCGACGTCCCCGCAGGTTGAGCAGTTGCCCGTCACCATCGAGCGCCGGAGATACCGAGCCGGTGAGGCTGCGTCGTACCGATTGGTCGTAACCGCCACGGGCCTCCCGGCGGTGGACCGGCAGGTGTACGTCGACGCTCAGCGAGCCGGGGTGCTCGTGAATGCGGCGGACGACCCGGCGTCGTGCTCGTTTCTTATGCCGGCAGTGCTGAGGAGCGGTGACGTATCCGTCGCCGTGTCCACCGCAGGAGTGAGCCCGTGGCTCGCCGGGTGGGTGCGCCGGCGGATCGGCGAGGTCGTCGGCCCGGATGTGGGGATGCTGGCGGAGATCGTCGGTGAAGCCAGGGCCACCATCCGATCAGCGGGAAGGTCCAGCGAGGGCCTGAACTGGGGTGACCTCGTCGATGACATCCTGTGGCCCCTGATCAGCGCCGGCGATGTGGCACTTGCGAGGTCAGTGGCGGTCCGCTGGGTCGACGCCGTGCTGGCCGCTGATGGACGCGGCCCGGCGGACGCTGCACAGGGTACTGCCCAGCGTCCGGGCTAAGTTCGCCTCGTGCCAACCGAGGGCATCGATTTCAATGGCGTCCCAAGCCACATCGCTTGTGTGATGGACGGCAACGGGCGTTGGGCGCGCGCCCGGGGGCTCCCCCGGACTGCGGGGCACGCCGCAGGCGAGGAAGCGATGTTCGACACAGTGGACGGGGCTCTCGACGTCGGAGTGCGCTGGCTGTCGATGTTCGCCTTCTCCACCGAGAACTGGCGACGTCCCCCCGACGAGGTCCGCTTCCTCATGAACTTCAACGAGGGCATCCTCACGCGTCACCGCGACGACCTGGCGCGAAAGGGCGTCCGCATCCGCTTCACCGGGCGGCGCGACTGGCGCGTGCCCAAGCGGCTGCTGCGCCACATGGACGAATCCGCAGCGCTGACGGAGCGCAAGCGCCGGATGACGCTCACCATCTGCTTCAACTACGGGGGCCGCGCCGAGATCGTCGACGCCGTGAAGGCCATCGTCGCCGACGGCGTCAAGCCTGAGAAGGTGGACGAGAAGGCGATCCGCTCGCGGCTCTACTGGCCGGACATGCCTGATCCCGACCTCGTCGTGCGGACGTCGGGAGAGTTCCGCATCTCGAACTTCCTCCTGTGGCAGCTCGCGTACTCTGAGCTCGTGTTCAGCGATGTCCTCTGGCCGGACTTCCGGCGGGAGAACCTGTTCGACGCGATCAGGGAGTACCAACGCCGGGAGCGCCGGTACGGCGGCTTGACGTGATGAGCAAGACCCCTGATGCGGCCGAGCCGGCTTCGAACGAGCGACCGCCGGCCAAGCTGCGGGATCACATCGGTGTCATCTCAGGGGCGTGCCTCGGGTTGGCCGTGTTCGCGTTCCTCGTGTTGCTTGCCATCCTCGGTGATCAGGCAGCGTTGGCGATCGTCGTGGTCGTGGTAGCCGGGGTTGCGCTCATCGGGCTCGGCGGCAAGCTGCACGGTCTTACGCGATCTCGCTGAGGGCTCTGCTCCGCCTCCGGGCTCGGGGTCCTACCTCGTGGCTCCGCCTCCGGGCTCGGGGCGGCAGGATCTCCGTGATCGCGACGACCTGGAGCGGGGACGAGAACAGGGACGCCCGCCTCCCGCGAGAGCGCCACAACCGCCCTGGCTCCTCTCTGTCGTTCCTCGCTGCGGCCCAGAGACCCTCGCTATCCAGCACGGCCAACGGCCGCGGCGCAGGAGTCAGGTTGTCCGCAGTTTTGCAGGTCGTGCTTGGCGGCTATCCGATGTGGCCGGCCACGTACGCTTTGGTTCGCTCGTCGGTCGGCGAACTGAACACCTCGGTGGTCGGCCCCACCTCCACCAGCTCACCGACTCGGTCCTCGCCGAGCAGGAAGACGGCGGTGTCGTCGGACACCCGGACCGCCTGGAACATGTTGTGAGTGACGAGCACGATCGTCACGCGCGCAGACAGCTCGGTGATCAGCGCCTCGATCTTCCCCGTGGCGATCGGGTCGAGGGCCGAACACGGCTCGTCCATGAGGAGCACCTCGGGCTCGACGGCCAGCGCTCGGGCAATACACAGGCGCTGCTGTTGGCCTCCGGACAGCTTGATGGCCGGGTCGCGCAGCCGGTCCTTCACGATGTCCCACAGCGCCGCCTGGCGAAGTGCCGCCTCGCCCGCCTCGGCGAGAAGCGACTTCGACCGCACACCGTTGAAGCGCAGGCCCGACACCACGTTGTCGAAGATGTTCATGGTGGGGAACGGGTTGGGCCGCTGGAAGACCATGCCCACCCGGCTGCGCACCAGCTCGGGCTGGGTGTCGGCGGCGTACACGTCGAGATCGCCAAGGCGGATAGTGCCGGTCACGGTGCCGCCCGTGTGGTCGTGGAGCCGGTTGATCGCCCGCAAGATCGATGTCTTCCCGCACCCCGACGGTCCGACCAGCGCGGTGACCCGGTTGGTTGCCAGGTCCAAGGTGGCCTTGCGCACGGCCACATTGCCACCGAACGACACACTCACGTCGTCGAGCGTCACGGCCGGCGGGCCGGGTGACGCGCCAGGCGAGGACGCCCCGGGCCGGCGCTCGGCCGAGTGCCCGTGGTGGAGCTCGTCGGCCAGCCGGGCGGCCAGGGTGGCCGTCATGTCCGGGTTCACCGGCGTTCCTTCCTGCGGGTCGTCCACATCATCGAGTCTTGCGGTTCAGATGGGCCGCCACCACGCGGGCAACGACGGACAGAATGATCACGAGCACCATGAGGACCAGCGCGGTCCCCCAAGCCGTCTGTTGCGCGTCAGGGTAGGCCTGGGTGGCGTTGTCGTAGATGGTGAGCGGCATGGCCGACATCGGCGACGTCGGGCGGAAGACGAAGAACTGGCTTCCGAAGATGGTGAAGATCAGCGGAGCGGTCTCGCCGATGGCTCGGGCCATCGCGAGCAGATTGCCGGTGACGATACCCGGGAGCGCGGAGCGGAGCACCACCGAGCGCACGACCCGGGCCCGGGGCGAACCGAGGGCGAGCCCCGCCTCCCACAGGTCGGCCGGGACCGTGAACATCGCCTCCTCGTTGAACCGCAGCATGATCGGCAGCATGAGCACGGTCAGCGCGAAGCTCCCGGCGAGGCCCGAGTAGCCGAAGTTCACGACGAAGACCGCGTACGCGAAGACGCCGATCGCGATCGACGGCGCGCCAGTGAGGACGTTGGCGGCGAAGCGGAGCGCCCCCGACAGCTTGCCCGGCCGCTCCACCACGAACAGCGAGGCGGCGAGACCTACCGGCACCGCCATGGCCATGGCCAGGCCGACGATGATGAGCGTGCCGACGATGGCGTTGCCGATGCCGTTGCCCGGGATCCCCTCGGGCGTCGGCGTGTGGACGAGGAACCCGCCCGACAGCGCCGGCAGTCCCCTGGAGATGATGTACGCGATCAGGGCGACGAGCGGGACGAGCGAGATGCACAGGGCGACGGTGCACAGCGACGTGGCCACCCGTCCCGCGAGGCGTCGGCGGGCCAGGCTGCGCCGCGCCGTGTCCCGCACGAGGGCGCGCCGGACCACGGCGGCCGACAGCGACGGCGATGACTCGAAGGCAATCGGCGCGTCGGTCACGTCGTCGTTCCGGCCGTGTCCGGGACACCGGGAACGGTCGGCATGATCGGTGACGCCGACTCGGTCACCGGTCCTCGCGGCGGTAACCCTGGCTTTCGTGCCCGCAGCAGCAGCTGCCCACCGGCGTTCACCAGCACCGAGATGGCAAGCAGCACCACCACGAGCGCGACCACCCCGCTCTTCTCCAGGCTCCCGGGTGTGGCCTCGCTGAACGAGTTGACGATGGCCGAGCCCAGCGTGGCCCCCGGCGACAGCAACGAGTGCGGAAGGGAGGTGTTGTTGCCGATCACGAGGGCCACCGCGATCGCCTCACCGAGGGCTCGGCCCATCGCGAGGGTGATCGAGGCGCGGATGCCGCGCCGAGCCCCGGGGACCACCGCCTTGCTCACGACCTGCCAGCGGGTGGCGCCGAGCGCCAACCCGGCCTCACGGTCGGCGACGGCGACCCCTGACATCGCCACGCGGCTCAAAGCCACGATCGTCGGCAGGATCATGACGGCGAGCACCACCCCGGCCAGCAGCACGCTGGCCCCGTAGGCCGTGCCGTGGAACAGCACGTTGAGGAGTGGCACCTTCTTCAGGAACGGTTCGACGTGGGTGGCGAAGAGCGGCGTGAGGACGATGAGCCCCCACAAGCCGACGACGATGCTCGGAACGGCAGCCAGGAACTCGACCATCAGCGTGAACGGCGCGGCGATCCATCGGGGGGCGAGCTCGGACAAAAGGACGGCGGTGCCAATGCCGATGGGCACCGCGACGACCAGTGCCACCAGCGTGGTCAGCAGGGTGCCGACAATGAACACGCCCGCGCCGTACTGGTTCTTGGCGGGGTTCCACCCGGTCCACAGAATGGCGATGCCCATGTGGCCGAGCGCCGCGCTGGCCTGGTCGAACAACGTGACCAGCAACGTCACGAAGACGGCGGCAAAGATCCCGGCGCCCGCCCAGCGCACGACGGCGTACACGTGTCCATGGGCTCGGGCACGCCGACGCTCGAGCGCCTCGCGCACGCCCCGGACCGGGGACGAGGGGTCGGCGCCGGCGAACCCGTCCGGCGCCAACAACGAGCTCACGAGCTAAAGAGCGCCGAGCCGGTCGAGTCCTCGAGCTTGAGGAGGGTCGCGTGGGCGACGGCCTGCACGTTGGCCGGCAGCGGCGCGTAGCCCAGGGGCAGAGCATTGCGCTGGCCGGTCGACGACACCCAATCGAGCAGCTTGCCGAGTGCGATCCCGGTGTTGATCACCTTCTGCTTCTGGTAGATCAGCGACCAGCTGAAGTTGGCCAGCGGGTAGGTCCCCCGGCCGGTCCCGTTGACGATGTTGTAGTTCGACGCGCTGAGGTTGGCGGCGTGCGAGCCGGCGGCGGCGATCGAAGCGGTCGTCGGCGCCACGTACGCGCCGGCCTTGTTCAACAACGAGGCGTTCGTGAATTTGTTCTGCAGGGCGTACGAGTACTCGATGAAACCGATGGCGCCCGGCGTCTGCTTCACGTAGGTGGCAACGCCCGAGTTGAGCTGCTGGCCGATGCCGACATTGGCCTCGGGCCAAGTCTTCGAGGCGGTCGTCGTGCCGGTCGCGGTGACCCATGTCGGCGACGTGTCGATCAGGTACTGGTCGAGGTCATAGCCCGGGCCCGACGAGTCGGCGCGGTGAACGGCGACGATATGGATGCCCGACGGGATGGACGAGTCGATCTGGTGCCAGTCGGTGATCTTGCCCAGGTAGATCTGAGCGAGCTGGTTGCCGTTCAGGTGGAGGTTCTTCGGTGTGCCCGGCACGTTGTACGAGATGGCGACTCCGCCCAGGTCGATCGGAAGCTGCAGGATCGGGCCACCCGTCGCCTTTGCGAGGTCCGACGAGCTCATCGGGATCTCGCTCTGGCCGAAGTTCACGTTGTTGGCCTGGATGTCCGAGATGCCTACGGAGCTGCCGGTCGGCGAGTAGTTCACCGTGACGTTCGGGTTCGAGCGGTTGTAGTCGTAGAACGCGCGGGTGAGGAACGGCTGGGCCGAGCTGGCACCGGCGCCGGTCAGGCTGACGGTCGGGGTCGACGTGTCGGCTGACCCGCCGAGCGCGCCACCGGGAGACGAGCCCGGCTGGGCGGTCGTCACGGTGGTCGTGCTCGACGAGCTCGACGATGAGCAGGCGGCGGCACCGAGGGCGACGACGCCGATGGTCACGAGAATGGGAAAGCGGTGCTTGAACAACGAAAGTGCTCCTACATAGATACTGCCGAACGAATTTGATTCTAGTATATCCATCGCAATCATCTTTTAATCGGCGGGGGGCCAGGCTGGACCCCCGGACCGTCGATCGGCATTGAGCCTTGGGTCGTCGGGCGCGTCGCGCTCGTCGCCGACGTGCACGAGCTTGCTCAGAGCTCCCCGACGAGGCGCGTCGCCGCCACCGCGACCGGCGTGTCTGGACCCGGCCGGCCTTTGCGGGAAATGGCGATGTTCTTCACTCCGGCGCCTCGGGCCGGGAGACGCGAAGCGACGTCAACCACACCGTCACGACCCCGGCGAGGCCGACGAGGACCCAGGCGACTGCCGGCGCCTCTTCCGTCTCGGGCTTGAGCCGAGCGACCCGAGCCGACGCCGCTGAGGCGCTTGCGACCGGCGTGGGCCGTAGGTTGGAGGGAGTGGCGACGTTCCAGGACGAAGGTGTGGTGCTGCGGACCATGCGCCTCGGTGAGGCGGACCGGATCATCACGTTCGTCACGCCGAACCACGGCAAGGTGCGAGCCGTCGCGAAGGGGGTCCGCAAGACCAAGTCCAAGCTCGGCGGGCGGCTCGACCTCATGACGCAGGTCTCGATCATGTGCTGGCGCGGCCGGGAGCTGGACGTGGTCACGCAGGCGGAGATCATCGACTCGTTCCGCCCGATCCGCGAGAACCTCGACAAGATGCCGGTTGCGTTCACGATGCTCGAGGCGGTGGATCAGGTAGCGGTCGAACGGCAACCCATGCCCGAGCTGTTCCGCATGCTGGTCGGCGCCCTGACCACGCTCGCCGGCGACGGTGGAGCAGTGCTGCTCGGCGCCTTCTTGTGGAAGCTGCTGGCGCTCGAGGGCGTCGGCCCGGTTATCGAGCAGTGTGCCGCCTGCGGCGAGCCTGCGGAGTTGGTGGCGTTTGACGAGGCGGTGGGTGGTTTCTTGTGCAGGTCGTGCCGGAGTGGGCATGCCGTGTCCCCGGAGACCGTGGCACTGATCCGCCATATTATGGGCGGGCGCCTCCGCTTGGCCCTTGCCGAGCCATCCAGCCGCGCTACAGCCGAAGTCGAGCGCCTTGCCACGATCGCCACGGAGTACCACCTCGATCGGCGGCTACGGTCGGCTCACGCCGGCAACGTGGCGCCCGCGCGACCGGCGGCGGCGCCGTCTGCGCCTCAAGGAGTTGACACTGCCCCGGAGTAACGTCGCCCCGTGAGCGCTGCACGGCTGCTTGGGACGACGATGGAAGCCGAGATGGCCGAGCAGCCCGAGGCGCTGGCGGCACTGATCGGGCGGCGGGCGCAGTTCCAACCAGAGTTGGCTCGCTGCTTCGAGGCGCCGCTCGCCGGCACCGTGGTCGTCGCACGGGGCTCGTCCGACCACGCCTCCACGTGTGGCCGCTATCTCCTCGAGATCGCCACGAAGCGCCCCGTGACGTCGGCGTCCCCGAGCGTCCACTTGTTGTACGGGGCAGAGGTCGACTTCTCCGGCTACGTCGTGATCGCCGTGTCGCAGTCGGGGCGCACGCCCGAGATCGCCGCGGTACTCGAACGAGCCAAGGTGTCCGGCGGCCGAACGATCGCGATCACGAACGACGCGGACAGCCCACTCGCCGAGATCGCCGATGCCGTCATCTCACTCGACGCCGGCGCGGAAAAGGCCGTACCAGCCACCAAGACGGTGACGGCCGAGATCGTCGCTTTCGCGGTCATCGCCGCCGCTGTGGGCGACATCGGCGTGGTTGAGGACCACTGGGCGGCCCTGCCGACACAGGTCGCCGATGTCGTAAGAGATGTCGAGCCGAGCCGCGCGTTGGCAGGGTGGCTGTCGGGAGCGGACCATCGTTTCGTCACGGTGGCGCGAGGCTTGCTCTACGGCGCGGCGGCCGAGTGCGCACTGAAGGTGGAGGAGACGACCTCCATACTCTCCACGGCCTTCTCGTCCGCTGACTTGCGCCATGGACCGATCGCCATCGCCTCGACCGGGATACCCATCCTGGCCTTGGCTCACCCTGGGCCGGCATCCGAGGACATCCGCGCGCTGGTCGCTGACCTGCGCCTGCGGGGCGCCTCCGTTCGTCTGGCCGGGCCCGTGGCCGGGAGCTCGGCAGACTGGTCGCCGGAGGCACCCGAGGCGTTCGCACCGGTGCTCGCTGTCGTGCGAGGCCAGCAGCTGGCATTGGAGCTCGCCCGGCTCCGCGGGCGCGACCCGGATTCCCCCGAAGGATTGACGAAGGTCACGATCACGTGAGCTACGTGCTCACCGCCGGTAGCGTCGCCACACCGGAGGCGGTGCTCTCGCCCGGTTATGTCGCCGTGCGAGGTGGCGTCATTACCCTGGTCGGTGAAGGCAGGCCCGGAGACAACCTCCCCGGCCCGGCGATCGACCTCGGTTCGAGGATCGTGGCACCCGGCTACTTCGACGTGCACGTTCACGGTGGCGACGGTGCCCAAGTCAACGGCGACGACGTTGCCGGCGTGGTGGCGTCGGTTGAACGGATCGCGCGATTTCACGCCCGGCACGGGACGACGTCGATGCTCGCCACGACCGTGTCCGACTCGCCCGATCGGCTGCGGACCACGGTGGAAGGCGTGGCCGAGGTCGTGGGCGGCGGCGGCGTGAGCGATGGGGCGACGATCCGAGGCGTCCATCTCGAAGGCCCATGGATCGCGCGGGCACGCATGGGCGCCCAGAACCCCGATTCGCTTCGGCTTCCTGACGTCGCCGAGCTCAGGTCGCTGGTCGCCGCGTCCGGCGGTTGCGTCCGCATGGTCACCGTGGCCCCCGAGCTTCGCGGCAGCCACGAGCTCATAGCGGAGGCGATCCGCGCGGGTATCCGGGTCGCCGTGGGTCACACCGACGCCGACTACGAGACGACGCTGGCCGCCATCGAGGCCGGTGCCCGCCACGCCACCCATCTGTTCAACGCCATGGCGCCCCCGCACCACCGGCGACCGGGTGCGGTGACGGCGCTCCTGCTCGACGACAGGGTGACGCTGGAAGTCGTGGCCGATCTGCAGCACGTCCACCCGGCCGCGCTCGCCTTGGCGGCGCGTTGCGCCCCGAGACGCCTCGTCGCCGTCAGCGATGCGGTGCCGGCGGCGGGTCTCGAGCCGGGCAACTACGAGATCGGGCGCCTCGAGGTGTCGGTGCAAGCAGACCGCGTGACCCTCGCGAGCGACCCGGCGACGTTGGCGGGCAGCGTCCTTACCATGGACGCGGCGGTGCGGAACCTGTTCACTGTCGTCGGGATGCCCCTCGATGCAGCTCTGGCTGCGGCGTCGGCAACGCCGGCGGCGGCTGCCGGCCTCGGCGACTCCGGCCTCGGACACCTGAGAGCCGGTGCGCCTGCGGATCTCGTCGTCCTCGAGCCCGATCTCTCGGTGGTGGCCACGATCGTGGCGGGCCGTGCGGTGTTCGACCGCCAGAGCTGCCTGAGCGAGATCGCCGGCGACATCCGGTCAGGTCGCTGACAGATCCACCCAACCGCTGCAAGAACGCCACTGGCCGCTGGCTCTCAAGTGGGCGATGATCGCTCGCTCGAGCGTCGTCCGGACGGGCAGCGACGCGAGGAACTGCTCGTTCACGCCCTCGGAGGGGATCGGCGTCCGGAAGACGAATTTGAGGGCGTCGTTGGTCGGCATCCCACCTGGCACGAGCTCGAAACGGCGCTGGAACCTCATGATGTTCGATTCCTCGGGGAGCCAGTTGCCCAACTCGTCGTCGAGCAGCCAGGACCAGCAGGTGGCAAGGCGCCGGCTCTGGCTGGGTACCGGGAAGTAGCGCGGGAAGAAGGCGGCCGCCTGGCTGAACGACTCGTCGCAGGCTTCCGGGGTCATCGGCCCCGACTCGGGGATGTGGACGCCGATGCACGCATCACCCTGGCGGAACCCCTCGCCGAGTGTCTCGGCCTCGTCCCAGGGGTACCACCACGGGGTGTCGTCGCCGTGAGCGAGCTCGAAATAGGTGAACTGCAGGCGGCCGAGATCGAATGACTCGCCACGCAGGCAGTGCGAGAGCCACCATGCCGCGTCGACCCCGGTCGCACCGTAGGTGCGACGATGGATGGCCATGTGGCGGCCGAGGTCCTGAAGCGACGCCCACGACGTGTCGTCGGGGATGCCGCGGGCGAGGTGCCATACCCGCGTGTGCGGCACGGTTGCGAGGAAGACGTGGGCCATGAAGCAGCGCCGCGCCAACGGCACGGCCTGCTCGGATCCGATCCAGTCCGGCCAGCCGCCGTGAGACTGGCTGGGGTCGCCCATGGAGCTCGTGAGCTGATGCACCGACCGCTCCAGCAACCACCACCACTCGGGCCACCCATCCGGGGATGGGAGGCTGGCGAGCACGTCGGCGGCATCGGCGGGATCCACGTTGAGCTGGGCGAGGAGCTCGCCAACAGCATCGCCGCCGGGGAGCGCCACGTCGAACGGAGGTGGCCCGAGGGCATCGAGCCCCTCCGCCCATCGAACGCCGCCACCTCCCAGCCCGAGACGCTCCACCACCTGTGCCAGCGTGACACTCACGTTCACCATGCCTGCCATTGTCAGACGTCCTGCCAGATCCGCGCCTGCCCGGGAGTCGGGCCCGCGAGGGGTCGGTAATTGACGCCGAGCGCGTCGAGGCGAGCAAGGTGGGAACCGAGACGGCGCTCGAACTCGGCGAACTCGGCGCCACGAGCAGACGCCTCTCCAGACCATACGAGCTCCGAGAAAGCGCACACCCTCGGGAAGTACAGGTACTCCGCGTGATCCGCGTTCGGTACGTACTCCGTCCACAGCTGGCACTGGGCGCCGAGCACGTGATGACGCTGGTCCTCACCGATGGCGTCCGGCACCGGGGCATAGGACCAGACCCGCTCGACGCTGATCGCCGGGCAGATGGCGATCGGCTCCCTCGGGTCGTCTGCGTATGACCAGTCGAAGTACAGCCACTGCTGAGGTGCCATGACGACGTCGTGACCGGCGTTCGCCGCTTCGACCCCGCCCTGCTCGCCACGCCAGGACATGACGACGGCGCCGGCAGGCGCGCCGCCCTCCAGGATCTCGTCCCAACCCACCAGGACCCGCCCGCGCGCTGCGAGATGCTCGCCGATCCTGGCGGTGAACCAGCCCTGCAGCTGCCGCTCCGTCTCGAGCCCTTCGTCTCTCATCAGGCTCTGAGCACTGGCACTGGACTCCCACTCGGTCGTCGGGCATTCGTCCCCGCCGATGTGGACGTACGTCCAGGGGAAGATGTCCAGCACCTCATCCAGCACGTCCTTGCAGAACCGCAACGTGGCAGGCTCCAGGTTGAGCACGTGGCCGGAGATGCCCCACGACGTGCGGACCTCGCGTTGGGTGCCCGAGTTGCCGAGCTCGGGGTAGGCGGCGATGGCCGCCACCATGTGGCCGGGCATGTCGATCTCCGGGAGCACGGCAACGAACCGCTCGGCGGCGTACGCGACGATCTCCCGGAGATCCTCGGTCGAGTAGTAGCCACCGTGGGGGGTGCCGTCAAAGCGGCGCTCCCGGTAGTGCCCGACCGGCGACTCCCGTCTCCAGGCTCCCACCTCGACAAGTCGAGGATACCGCTCGATCGGGATGCGCCAGCCCTGATCATCGGTCAGGTGCAGGTGCAGGACGTTGCACTTGTGAAGGGCGATCAGGTCGATCAGCTTCAGCACGAAGCCCTTCGGCATGAAGTGCCGGGACACGTCCAGGTGAACACCGCGCCATGAGAAGGCCGGCCGGTCCTCGATGTCGATGCCGGCGAGCTCGACCGGCGGGCTGGCACTGCCGCTGGATGCCCGCCACCAGGAGTCAGGAAGGAGCTGGCGCAGGGTCTGGAGGCCATAGAAGACGCCCGCCGGGCTGGCGCCTACCACGGTCACCGAGTCCTCGCTGACACCGAGGTGATAGCCCTCGGGCGGGAAGCGACGATCATCTCCGGCGCCGCCCGATTCGAGCACGAGGCAGATGACGTTCCCGGAAGCCTCCAAAGGCGTGCCGGCGCCGCGGACCTCGATGCCCCAGCCCGTCGCCTGCTCGAGGACCCGGCGCAACCAGCGAGCGACACCCGTGAGCTCGCCGGGAGCCTCGATCGTGAGGCCGTCGTGCAACGAGATGCTGGCCTCCGTGGCTATGACGACGGCAGGAACCGGGATCAGCGCAGCGGGCGTACTCACGCGTTTCGGTGCTCGCTCGTCGTCACGGCTCGCCAGCCGACGGAGGCGTCCTCACACCGGTCGCGGCGAGGCCGTGGAGGGTGACGGGTCGGCCAGCTCATTGCCGCGTTCAGAACTGCTGGCGCCACCCTCTTGGGCTTCGTCGGGCACCGCGACGTGACATGCGGCACGGTGCTCGACACCGAGCATGCGTAGCCGCGGTGTGATCGTCTCGCACTCGGCGACGGCGTACGGGCAACGGGGCTGGAAGCGGCAACCCTCCTTGGGATCGACGACTTTCGGGGGTTCGCTCGCGTCGGTCGAGCCGGAGACAGCGACAATCGCCTTCGGGTCGGGGACCGCCGAGAGCAAGAGCTGGGTGTAGGGGTGCTTCGGGCGCTGGAGGACGTCCTCGGTCAGGCCCTCCTCGACGATGTATCCGGCGTACATCACGATCACCCGGTCGGCTATGTAGCGGGCGCTCGCCACATCGTGAGTGATGTACAGGAACGACACGTCCTCTCGCTCGCGCAGTTCACTCATGACGTTGAGCAACCCGATACGGATCGACACGTCGAGCATGGAGACGGGCTCGTCGGCAAGGATCAGCTTCGGCCGGTACCCGAGTGCCTGCGCGAAACCCACCCGCTGCCGCTGTCCCCCGCTCATCTCGTAGGGGAACTTCCTCAACATGATGTCCGCAGGTACGAGCCCGACGGCGTTCATCACCCGTTCGATCTCCTCGACGCGCTGGTGACGGTCGAGATCCGGCCGGTGCAGCTTCATCCCCCGCCGAAGCCCGTGTGAGACCCGGTACGCAGGGTTGAGCGAGCTGTACGGGTCCTGGAAGACCATCGGGACGTTGCCGCGGTACTCGAGCTGGTCCCGGCGCGAGCGGAGGCGACTGAGCGGCCGGTCCTCGAAGTAGATCTCGCCCGCCGTCGGCTTGTACACCATCGCGAGGAGCCGGGCGATGGTGCTCTTCCCGCTCCCGCTCTCGCCCACGAGGGCGACGATCTCCCGGCGGCCGACCATGAGGTTGACGTCGTCGACGGCGTGCAGCGTGCGCTTGCCGAACAAACCTCCCAGGCGGAAATGACGGGTCAGCCCCTCGGTGCGGAGCAGAGGGTCGCTCATTGGCTGGTCCCCTCTCCCGGCCCGGCGGCGCTCCCAGCAGGGAGGCGCTCCGGCAGCTCCTGGATCTCTACCGGAGTCGGGGCGTTGGCGGCGAGCGCCTCGGGCGGCCCATTCTCATAGAGCAGGCAGCGTACGAGGTCCTCCTGCACGTCGAGTAGTGGTGGCTCGATCGTCGTGCACTTGGCCATCACCTGCGGGCAGCGGGGGGCGAAGGGGCACCCTGGAGGTGGCTTGGCAAGATCGGGCGGCTGCCCTGGAATGCCGAGCAGATGCCTCTTGGGTCCCCTGATCGACGGGAACGCCTCGAGCAGGCCCTGGGTGTAGGGGTGCAGCGGAGAGTCGAACAGCTGCCGGGTGTCGCCGAGCTCGACGATCTGGCCGGCGTACATGACGGCAAGCCGATCCGAGAAGTTGCTGATGAGCGACATGTCGTGGGTCACGAAGATCACGGCGAAGCCAAGCCGCTCCTGTAGCTCCTTGATCTGGACCATGAGCGACCGCTGGGCGACGACGTCGAGGGCGGATGTCGGCTCGTCCATGATGACGAGGTCCGGGGTGAACAGCAGCGCCATGGCGATCATCGAGCGCTGCCGCATGCCGCCCGAGAGCTGGTGCGGGTAGCTGTCGAGGTGGACCGGGTCGATCGAGACGAGACGCAGGACCTCCTCTGACCGTTGCCTGATCTCGTCGTCGGACATGTCCGAGTGCGCCTTGCAGACGTCCCGCATCTGGCCGGCGACGGTCTTCACCGGGTTGAGGGCGTTCATGGCGCTCTGCATGACGACCGAGTACTCGCGCCAGCGGATGTGCCGGAGCTGCTTGTCCGAAAGGCCGGCGATCTCTTTGCCGTGGAAGTTGACGCTCCCCCCCACGATCCGCGCCGGAGGGCTGAGCAGCTGAGCGATGCCGAACAAGAGCGTGGACTTCCCGCACCCGGACTCCCCGACCACGCCTAGGAACTCTCCGCGCCCGAGGTCGAGGTCGACCCTGTCGACGGCCATCACGAAACCGGCATCGATGACGTATGCGACCGACAGCTTCCGGACCTCGAGGATCGCTTCGTCCGCGGAGGAGCCGGGCAGGTCGTGCACACCGTCGGCGAAGACGTCTGGCTCGGTGTGGCCACCTCTGCGGTTGGTGCCGGCGCTGTCGGGTTTCTGACGTCGGAGCCTCACCGCTCCTCCCCTAGGCGGCTCCGGGACGGGCTGGCACCAGGGACGACGTCCAGCGTCATGCCCGAATCAAAGCCACCGAGCCCGGCCTTCATCACCTTGCGCACCGGCCGGAGCGCCGGGTTGGAGATCTCGTCGAAGGCGTAGTTGAGGAGCGCAAACGACGCTCCAAGCAGCGCCACACAGACGCCGGGCATGATCGCCCACAGCGGCATGCCGGCACCGAGGGCTTCGCTGTTCTCGGCCCAGTAGAGCATCGTGCCCCAGCTCTGGGCGTTCGGGTCTCCGAGGCCGACGAATTGCAGGGCCGCCGCGGTCAGCACGGCGTAGAGGGCTGCCCCGAGGAAACTCGCCACGATGAGGGACGTCATCGTCGGCAGGACCTCGACGACGATGATGTACAAGGACCGCTCGCCCCGCACCCGTGCCGACTCGAGGAAGTCACGGTCGCGCAGCGACAGCACCTGCGAGCGGAGCTGGCGGGCTCCGTAGGACCAGCCGAGGAGGCCGAGCACGATGATGATGGTGAGCAGGCCGGCGCTTCGAACGTAGGCGGCGATAAGGATGATGAGCGGGAACGTGGGAATGACGAGCAGCACGTCGGTGAACAGTGAGAGAGCGCCGTCTACGAGACCACGAAGGTACGCAGCCGACACCCCGATGATGACCGAGATGAACGTCGACAACCCCCCGACCGCGAACGCGATGATGAGCGACTCGCGCGTCCCGTAGACGAGCTGGGAGAAGATGTCCTGGCCGAGCGCCGTCGTCCCGAGCCAGTGGGCTCCTGAGGGTGCAAGCGCCCTCGTGAAGTTGGTGGACGCGTAGCTGTCGGGTGCGATCTGCCCGGGGAAGACCGCCAGCACGAAGAAGAACAACAGCAGCAGCGCCCCGGCCGTCGCCTTGTGGTTGTGCCGGACGGCGCGCCACAGGTTCCCGCCTCGCGGGGCGCGGCGCCGACCCGGCACCGGCACCTCGGCCTGCGCCTCCCTCAACTCGGCCCCGGCAACCGCCACGCTCAGCCCCCTCGTCTCAGACCAGGTCGCGGGTGCGGGCGTCGAGCAGCGCCGTCACGACGTCGGCGAGGAGGACGGCCGTCAGCACCGCCAGGGTGATGAGGAGGAAGAGCGCCTGCATGAGCGGGTAGTCCTCGTTGAACACGGCGTCGAGCAGCATCCAGCCGACGCCCGGGTAGTTGAACACGTACTCGACAAGGATGGCGCCGCTTACGACGAAGCCGA
>JBEKLQ010000015.1:0-55620 GCA_050010115.1 Acidimicrobiales bacterium
GGGCACGGGCGTGCCGCTCCCGGCCGGGAGCCTCGTCATCATGCAGATCCACTACAACCTGTTGCTCGGCGACAGGCAGACGCAGAGCAAGCTGCAACTCCTGCTGCTGCCGGGGACGACCCCGCTCAAGCCACTCAGCCTGTCCCTGTATGCGGCTCCGCCGGACATCCCCTGCCCGGCAGGGGTCCACGGGCCGCTGTGCAACCGGGCGGCATCGCTCGCGTTCACGGGCAAGGAGTTCGGTCAGAGCGAGGTCGGCTTCATCAACGCCCTCGAAGAGATCTGCGGCCGCAACCCCGTAGACCCACCCAGCGGTGACTCCACGTCGTGCACCTGGCCGGTGGCGAAGTACGGCAACATAGTCCGCCTCAGCGCCCACATGCACCTGCTGGGTGTGTCGATGAAGGTCGTGCTCAACCCGGGTACCCCGAACGCCATCGTGCTGCTGGACGTTCCGAACTACGACTTCCACTACCAGCGGTCGTACAACCTGACCGAGCCGGTCGCCGTCACACCGTCGGACAAGATCCAGGTGACATGCACGTACAACCCGAAGCAGCGGCAGGAGATCCCCTATCTGCGCAACCTGCCACCGCAGTTCATCACCTGGGGAGACGGCTCGGCTGACGAGATGTGCCTCGCCCTCGTGCAGATGACGCCGCCGGGCTGAGCGCCCTGCGCAAGGGGGGCGTCAGTCCCCCGCCCAGCACCCGAGGATGATGTCGGCAACGGTGAACGCGACGTCGGCTTTGCTCGTCGCCGGCTTGCCGAATTGAGCCGGCAGCGGTGCGATGTCGACGACCAGCACCTTCCAGTCCTTCCGGACCACCACCGAACCGTCCGACGTCGTGAACGCACCCTGCCCGAGGTTGGCGAGCGAACCGTTGTCACCCAAGGTGCTGCCGAGGGAGTGGAAGTAGGCGAGGGTCTCCGACCAACTCGAGAGCTCCTTCACCGACAGGATGAACGAACCGTCGGGGTAGCGGTACCGGCACGAGTAGAGGTGGCCGACCCAGGTTGGTCGCTGAACATCGGCCGCGACGCCGAGCACGCGGGCGATCTCTTGCTGAGCCTTTGGCGAGCAGACCATCCTGGCGATTTCCGACGGGTCCTTCCCTGCGGGTTCCGGCGCCCGGGTCGTGGACGGCGCCTTCGTCGAGCCACCGCCCGAGGGTTGGGCGTGCTGAGCGCTCCCGCAGGCCGCCATCGACAGTGCGACGACAACGACGGCCGCCAGCGCTCGTCGGTGCATCGCCGGGAGGCTACCAGCGAGTATGCGCTCGCTTGCCGCGCGAGTCAGCCGGGCGCACGACAGTTGGGCGGGCGTGGTAGTCCGCCCCCGGGCCGCCGGGCCCGGCCGGTCCGACCGGCCTGCAGCCAGCCAAAAACTAGGCTTGTCCTCATGACCTGCTCCCCATCTGGAGGGCCCCCCTCGCCCGAAGCAGGTGGCACTCAGCTCGTGACCGCCGGCATTGCCATCACCGGGATGCACTGCCAATCCTGCGTCGCCCTCATCTCGGAGATCGTCGCCGAGCAACCCGGCGTGGCAAACGTGGACGTCGATCTCGAGACAGCTCATGCGAGTGTTGCTTACGACGCCGGCATTATCGGTCTGGACGACCTGTGCGTGGTCGTCACCGGCATCGGATACGGAGCGTCCCCGAGTCCGGAGAGCAGTTCGGGAGCCTGATGATCATCGCCCCGCCGGGCGGTCAAGGGCCACAAGACGCCCCTGGGTCGCCGGCCCCGTCCGCGGAAGCCGATCGTCGACTGGCGACGGTGGAGCTGAGCCTTGGCGGGATGCATTGCAACGCTTGCGCCGTTCGCGTCGAAGGTGCCCTCACCCACAGCCCCGGAGTGGTGAGCGCTGCGGTCAATCTGGCAACGACCAAGGCGTTCGTCGCCTATGACCCATCTGCAGTGGCTCCTGAGGCGCTGTGCGACGCCGTGGAGCACGTCGGCTACAGCGCCTCGGTGATCCCGGTGGACGGCTCCGGCCCGGCGGCGGCGCCATCCGACCACTGGGCAGTCCGGGCAGCCGGCTCCTGGGTGCTGGGTCTCGCAGCGTTCGCTGTGGCCATGTTCGGGCCGGAGACCGCCCTCGCCGGTTGGGTCGTCCTTGTGCTGGCGATCGCCGTCGAGCTCGGGGGCGGGTGGCCGTTCCTCCGTTCCGCCGCGCGGCTCCTCCGTCACGGATCCACCAACATGGACACGCTCATCGCGCTGGGCACCCTGGCCGCGCTCGCGGTCAGCGCCGTCGAGACGATCGCGCTCGGTGGTCACCATGTTCACCTTGGCGGCGGCGGAGCCTTCGCTGCTCGTCTTCACGGCGTCATGGCGCCGCTCATCATCTCGATCGTCGCCACCGGGCGTGCGGTGGAGGAGCGTGCACGCGACCGAGCAGCCCGGGCCCTGCACTCGCTGCTCGCCCTCCGGCCCCCCACCGCGCGGGTCGTGACCTCGGCCGAGGGTGACCGTGGCGAGCTCGTGTCACCCGAGAGCGTCCCGGTCGGCGCCCTCATCGGGGTGCATGCGGGCGAGACCATCCCCCTCGACGGGATCGTCGTCAGCGGATGGTCCGCCGTAGACGAGTCGATGTTGACGGGCGAGCCGCTGCCGATCGACCGGGGACCGTCGAGCGCCGTGACCGGCGGGACGCGCAACGGGAGCGGAACGCTCGTCGTGCGCGTGGGCACGATCGCTTCGGAGTCCGTGCTGACCCGCCTGCAGCGGATGGTCGAAGACGCCCAGCGCGACAAGGCACCGCTCCAGCGGATCGCAGACCGTGTGAGTTCGGTCTTCGTGCCGGTGATCTTGGTGGCGTCGGCGGTTACGTTTCTGGTGTGGTGGCTCGCCGCCGGCAACTTCGGGAGGGCCGTGCTCAGCGGGATCGCCGTGCTGCTCGTCGCCTGCCCGTGTGCGATGGGCCTCGCGACGCCCGTGGCGATGATGGTCGGCTGCGGACGGGCGTCCGCTCTCGGGATCCTGATCCGCAGTGGCGACGCCCTTGAGCAGCTGGCGAAAGCCGACACGGTCGCATTCGACAAGACCGGCACGCTGACGGAGCGGGCGGCGGAGGTCACCGCAACGGCAACCGCCGGGGGCACGACGCCAGCCGAGGTGCTCTCCCTCGCCGCTGCCGTCGAAGCGGCCATCGACCACCCGATCGCGGCTGCGATTCGTGCTGCCGCCGCCACCGGCACCGGCGGCGGCGCCGGTGGCGGCGGCGCCTTGCTGGCCCAGGCGAGCGGCTCACGCACGCTGCCGGGAACCGGCGCCGAGGGCACGATTGACGGCCACCTTGTCCAGGTCGTCCGTCGCGACGACGGGCCGCTTCCTGCTGGGCTGGCGGCACTGGCGGCAGAGCGCGGGAGCCGCGGCGAGACCGTCGTGGTCGTCAAGCGCGACTTGGAGGTCATCGGGGTGATCGCGGTTGCCACTCCACTCAGGCCCGAGGCCGCCTCTGCGGTTGCACACATCCACTCGATGGGCTTGTCCACCACGATCTTGAGCGGGGACAGCAAGCCCGCCGTCGGCACCATTGCGAGCGAGCTCGGCATCGATGACTTCGCGAGCGCGCTCAACCCATCGGGCAAGCTCGATGCGTTGCATCACTTCCAGGCGACCGGGCACCGGGTGATGATGGTGGGCGACGGCATCAATGACGCGCCCGCCTTGGCGGCCGCCGATGTCGGGTGTGCGATCGGCAGCGGCACGGAAGCGGCCCTGGCCAACAGTGACGTGGCGCTGCTCGGGAACGATCTCGAAGGCGTGCCGGCAGCCATCGGTATCGCTCGGTCGACCCTGTCCATCATCCAGCAGAACTTCGGCTGGGCCATGGGCTACAACGTCTCGGCTCTGCCCCTGGCCGCCGCGGGTCTGCTGGATCCGCTCATCGCTGCCGTGGCCATGGGCGCCTCGAGCTTGGTCGTAGTGCTGAACAGCCTTCGCCTGGCGCGCCTCGGGCGTTCCGGACTCGATCAGGTGCGGCCGCCCAAGGTGATGCGCGGCTTCCGGGGCTGGGCCGTGTCGATCGCCCTTCCGGTGCTCCTGTTCGGCGGCGCCACCGTGATCGGCCAGGTCGTGTCCCCGGCTCGCGGGCAGCCTCTCCTGCCCAGCCTGCCCAGCATCACCGACGTGCGCCTCGGCGGAGGCGTGGTGGCCGAGGTCTACCTGGGCTCGGGCAATGCGGGTGTAAACGCCTTCCACGTCGTCTTCGTGACCGGGTCCAACGCAGTGCCGGCCTCGGATGTCCGGGCCACCGGCTCTCGCGACGGTGGCCGTCCCACGTCGATCCGGCTGGCAACTCTCAGCGTCGGGCACTACATCGGGTACTCGGTCTTCGCCAGCGGCACGTGGCGTTTCGCCGTCGACGCCGTGGTGCGGGGCAAACCCGTCGCCTTCACGGTCACGCGTCACTTGGGCTGACGCCGGCGCTACCGCATCAGGATCAACATGTAGCCCATCGCGACGCACATGGCGATGTGCGTCGCGATCTCAAGCCGCGGGGCGAGCCACCGCTCGTCTTGGGAGCACAGCACCTCGCCCCACCCGTGCCCATTCCCACTGGACGCAGGGCCGGCGACCTCCACAGTCAGCTCCACGTCGAGACGCGGAGCACTCTCGGCAGCGTCCCGGTCGAGGTGGCCGACCGCCACGCTGCGGAGCACCCCGGCATCAGCCCCGTCCACAGCGGGTCGGAGACCGCCGCGGCTCCCGCGGGTGAACCGCGTCAGGCTGTCGGCGTACCAGACGGCGGCAACGAGCAGGATGAACGCGAGCACGAGCGGCAGCCCCGACTCGGTCGCGCCCGACGACGTCCCGCCCGAGCCACCCATGCTCATCACCGGCGACGGCGTCCCCACCAGGAACATGTAGAGCATCGCCGCGGCCATGGCGAGGTGAGTGACGTAGTGCGACGCGTGATGCAAGTGGTCGTCATCCCAACCGCGCACCCCATACCGGATCGGAAACCGCACCACCTGCACCGCGAACCAGGCCGTCACTCCGGCGAACACGACTTCCCACACCCACACGGGCAACGTACGGAGCGAGGACACCAGCATCCCGGCCATGGCCACTCCCATGAGCACGTGGCCGACATCGACGTCGTAGTGCGTGGTGCGGTTCCATGCCCGCGCCGCCACCAGCCGGGCGGCGCAGTAAGCGGACGTGGCCAGCATCACGGCAGCAAGGGCGTCAACGAAGGCGGCTGGCCCCATGTCCTACTGCCCTCCCCCGGCGCTGGCCCCGCTCCCGATTGAGACCACGATCCCGGCGGAGCCCCCGCCCCCGGTACCCGAACCAGTACCGCCCGAACCAGTACCGCCCGAACCAGTACCGCCCGAACCAGTACCGCCCGAACCAGTACCGCCCGAACCAGTACCACCCGGGACCCCAGCCGACGCGACCCGGGCAGCGGATCCCCGCGCTCCAGCCCCGACCGTGCTGAGCGGCCAGTACGCCAGGGCCACGAGGATCAGCGGAGCGCCCGAGTTGGGGTCGGTCGCCGGCCCGGCGAACACCCCGCCAAAGCCCTCGCCGACCACCCAGATCACCGACGCGACGACGATCGCGACACCGATTACCACACGCACGACTCGTGACGCACCAAACACGCCGATGGCGATCAGGCCGAGCACCACGGCCAACACGACGGACGCCCCGAGGCCCCGGCCTGCGACCAGGTCGGCGGCAGCTCGGTCCAACGAGCCCAGCCAGTGTGGCTCCCCCATCGCCATCCCGCGGATCGTGTTGCTGACACCGTCGGGGGCTCGGTTCGCTGACTGCAGGGCGAGCCCCGCCAGGCTCCCCCACAGCGCCAACCAGAGGAGGCGTGCCGGCAGGGCACCGATCGGCCGAGCGGCGACGAAGTCACCAGAATGCAGGTCACCTTCGTACGGCCACAGCAGCACTGCGAGAAGCGCATAGATGATCACGGCCCCGGGCGCCCCCGTCAGCGGGCTCGCCGTCCCGGTCAACACGTCGCCAAGACCCTCACCCATCCACCACACGGCCAACGACCACAGGACCGAGGCCGCAAGCGCCGCCTTGACGGTCGGGCGCCAGGCGATCCCGAGCGCGAGCAGCAGCTGGATGGCGCAGAAGGCAGCGTTTGCCACCGGAGCATGGGCGGCGACCTCCCGGGCCGCCCACAGGATCGTGTGTGACACCACTGACGGATTGCCCGCAGCAGTCGAAGCGATCATCTGATGGCCGAACGCCGGCGAGAACATGAACGGCTGGAACTGCAGCACCGCGTCGAACAGCCAGACCGCCGCCAGTGCGAGCTGGAGGAACCGCCGCGGGTCCGGGATCTGCCACGCCACGGCACGGGGCGCGGTGCTACGCGGCCACGCTCCGCTGATACCGGCTGTGGTGCTGCCACTCATCGCCCGGCGCACGCCTCCCGCTTCGCTCGGGACGGATGATAGTTGGCGTCACTCGCAGTGCTCCTCTCGCCTACGATGAACGGAGCGCTCCTGGTGGGACACGGGGATTGATCCGAGAGCGCTCGAGTGAGTAGCGGGGGAGTCTGCAGGCGGTGCGAGCAAACCGCGGAAGGGACTCCGTGTAGCGATGTGTGTTATCGAGCTTCCGGCCCGAACAGGACCGGCGGGGAAGTATCGTGCCTGGGTACACGCCCCCGGGGCGGCGTGATGCGCGCACTCATCATCGATGACGAAGAGCAGAACATCCTCCTGCTGAAAGCAATGCTGCAGCAGATCGAGGGCTTGGTCACGATCTCCACCACCGATCCCACGCTCGCTGGCGAGCTGTTCGAGCAACACCAGCCCGATTTGGTACTGCTCGACCTTCACATGGGCGCCATGGACGGCGTCGAGGTGATGGAGGCGCTCCGAAAGCTCGTCGTCGACGACGACTTCGTCCCGATGGTCGTCGTCAGCGCTGACACGAACCCGGCTGAGAGGCAGCGTGTACTGGAAGCCGGCGCCCACGACTTTCTCACCAAACCGCTCGACTTCGCCGAAGTCGTGCTCCGGACCCGCAACCTCCTCCGTACCCGCTCGCTCCATCTGCACCTCGAGGACCAACGCGCCTCGCTCGCCCGGCAACTGCGTGAGCACGAGCAGCGCGAGCAGATCGCTGCCGAGCACCGGCGAGCGGCGACCGAGCAGATCCGTAGCGTGCTCGATCGTCAGGCCATCGCCATCGTGTTCCAGCCGGTCGTCGATCTCCGCGACGGCAGCGTGGTCGGCCTCGAGGCACTCTCGCGCTTCGAGGACGAGCGGCGCCGCAGTCCCGACCAGTGGTTCGCCGAAGCAAGGGAGGTCGGACTCGGGAGCGAGCTCGAACTGGCGGCGATCGAGCTCGTGCTCGTACAGCTCCCGAAGGTGCCCGAGGACATGTTCGTGTCGATGAACATCTCGCCCGACTACCTCGCCAACGGCTTGCTCAACTTGGCTCTGGCCGGCCGATGGGGCCACCGGGTGGTGGTCGAGCTCACGGAGCATGCGAAGGTGGAGGACTACGGGCCACTGCTCGACGCGGTGCACGACCTGCGCAACCGCGGCGTGAGATCGGCGGTCGATGATGCCGGCGCAGGCTTTGCGAGCCTCCAGCACATCCTCAAACTCGGGCCGGACCTCATCAAGCTGGACCTCAGTTTGACGAGGGACATCGACTCCGACCCCGTCCGCCGGGCGTTGGCATCCTCGCTCGTCACGTTCGCGTTCGAGGTGGGCGCCTTGATCGTGGCCGAAGGCATCGAGACACCGTCGGAGCTGCAGGCGTTGACCGACCTAGGCGTCACGATGGGGCAGGGGTATTTCCTGGCCCGGCCAGGTCCGCTTCCCGCCCCGACGAGAGTGGATCTCGGGCTCACTTCGGAGCACGGCAAGTGACCGCCGAGGCTTCCGGCGTCGCCGGGCCGGGGACGCCGGTCCCGGCTACGCCAAGCGAACAGCCGACGCCGGTCCCGGCGAAACGCCGTTCGAGCCTAACGGGCGTGGTTCGAAGCTCACCCGCATGCAGATGGACATCGTCTCCCGGGCGAGGGGGCTACCGCCGGCCAGCCCTAGCCGGCGGTAGCGGACGGCTCAGAACGTCTCCGCTAAGGCGCTCTCGGCCTTCCCGCGGAGGAGGTTCTTGAGGAGCTTGCCGGAGGGGTTTCTTGGCAATGGGGCGTCAGCGATCTTGATGTAGGCCGGAACCTTGAAGTCCGCCAGGGTCTCCGCCACGAACTGGCGCAGCTCGTCGGGCGTGGCAGACAGCCCCTCCTCGAACCGCACGATCGCCATGACTTCCTCGCCGAGGCTCGGGTGCGGCACGCCGACGACCGCGGCCTCGGCGACTGCCGGGTGCTCGACGAGCCGGTTCTCGATCTCGATGCAGTAGACGTTCTCGCCACCCCGGATGATCATGTCCTTCGCCCGGTCGGTCACGTAGAGAAACCCGTCCTCGTCCACATGCCCCAGATCTCCCGTCCGGAACCAGCCGTTCGCCAGTACGGCGTCAGTCTCGGCCGGTTTGTTCCAGTAGCCGGCCATGAGGATCGGGCCGCTCAGGCAGATCTCGCCAGTCGCGTCCGGTGGCAACGATTCGGCAGCGGCAATGTCTGCCGTGGCGATGGCGGGGTCCACGATCTTCAGCTCGACCCCCGGAACGGGCCGCCCCACCGAGTCGGGACGCTCACGTGCGTCGGCGCCGCCATTCACCGTCGCCACCGAGCTCGTCTCGGTCAGCCCGTAAGCGTTGCCGATCGACCCGACGTTCGGGAAGGCCTCGCGCACGAGGCGCTGCAGCTCTCCCGCCGAGGGCGAGCCGCCGTAGGCGATCGACCTCACCGACGACAGGTCGTAGTCGTGCCGGGCCGGATGGTCGGCGACCCGCCAGATCATCGTGGGCACGGCCGACCAGATGGCGACGCGCTCACGCTGGATCGTCTCCATGATGGCCTCGGGGTCAAAACGCCCCGGAGGGATAACGAGCCGCAGTCCAGCCGCGAACGACACGACGAGATTCGAGTGGCAGCCCGACACGTGGAACAGCGGCGACGTCAACATCCCGACGGTCTGGCTGCCGTCGGCGGACGTCGGGAGGATCGAGCTCCCATCGCCGGAGAGCGCTGCAGCCATCGCCCCTGCCACCCCGAGGAAGAACGTGTTCTGCAGGTTGGCGACCATCCCGCGGTGAGTCGAGACCGCCCCCTTCGGCCGGCCGGTGGTGCCACTCGTGTAGAAGATGACCGCAGGGTCGTCCTCGTCGATCGGCGCATCCCAGGGATCGGGCTCCGGCGCCGGAGGAAGACCGGTCTCCGCGTCCACCTCCTCGGGCGGGAACAGGTCCGAAGCGGGTCGGAGCTCCACGTCCCCACCCGGCACCCCAACCTCCGACACGGCGTCGCCGACGAGGTAGACGACGCGCAGCTCACCCAAGCTGCCGAGTTGGCCCGCGACCCGCTCGTAGCGTCCCCGATCGGCGACGAGGACCTTGGCCCCGCTGTCCTCCAACCCGTAGAGGATCTCGTCCGCCTTCCACCACCCGTTCAAGCCGACGAGAACCGCGCCCATCGACACCGTGGACCAGAACGAGAGGCACCACTCGGGGCAGTTGGCTGCCAGGACCGCGACTCGATCACGCGGCTGGACGGCACCGGGGCCTCGTGCCAGCTCGACGGAGCCCGCCTTGGCCAGGCCGACGAACGACGGGTAGCTGATGCGTCGGTCGCCGTAGACGAGGAACGTGTCGGTCGCGCTCCGGCCACCGGCGGCCTGGGCGACCTCCCGCAGCGAAGACAGGCGCTGGCGGTACACGTTCATCTCAACGCCGCCGACGGGCTCCCGCACGATCTCGAACATCCCGCCGGGTCCGGTGAGCTGTTGGGCAATTTGGCGCATGTCAGTCATAGTGTCAGAACCATTTCGCGTAGAGGTGTTCCTGGGGCGTGACGACGCGTACAGTGGGCGGCTGCCCGGAGAACTGGTCGCCGAGGGCTTTGGCCCACTTCACACCGCGGTCGAGCAGCCGGCGGTCATCGGTTTGCATTCGCTCGCGGCTGACGAGGATCCCGATGTCGGCTCCGGGGTAGCGGTACTCCCCGACACCGTGCACCCTCAGGTAGAAGGCCTCGTCATGGCCACCTACGTTGTGCCAGTCCGTCTCCGCTCGCAAGAACCGGATCGTCCCATCGTCGGCCATCCGCCACAACCCGCTGGCCGGTGCCTCGGTGATGAGCTCGACCTCGTCGGTCACCTGCTTCAGCACGAGCTGAGTCCAGTGGTCGAAGTCCTGCCAGCGAGCCTGCACAGCCTCGAGGTCGACCTCCCAGTCGACGTCGGCGAATTCCAGCAGGTGGAAGAGGAACAGTGGCACACCCCCGTAGCGGGAGGTGATGAGGTTCGTGAGCGGCGAGGCACCGGAGATGCGGGGGTTGATCTCCCCGAGATAGACCGTGCGGTCGTCGGTGTCAAGGAGGAAGTCCAGGCAGAACACGCCCTTATACCCCTCGGCGTAGAGGCCGTCACCGAGGCGCCGTGCCATCTCACGGATCTGGGAGCGGACGATCTCGTCGAACACAGCCGGGTACACGTCGTTGCCGCACCACCCGCCGCGGTACGGAGTCAGTTCCGAGAAGCCCGTGATGTCCGTCTGGATCGGACCCACGAGCGTGCCGTGGCGCGTGGCGACCGCCTCGACGGTGCCCGGGAAGTGGTTGATGCGGCGCATGACCTTGATCTCGGTGCTGGCCAGAACCTCCGCCCGGTCGTCCCACTCCTGGGCGCCCGCGACGAAGAACGTCGTGCGGCCGGAGTCGCCGTACGGCGTCTGAACGACGAGGTCGCCGCCCAAGCCCGCCGAGCCAGCCAGCTCGGTCAGCTCTGCGTACGTGCTGGCGCGGCCGCGCACGTTCGGCACGCTCGGGACCCCCACCTTGTTCCCCAGCTCCGTCGTGACGATCTTCGAGTCGATCCGGTGCCGGAGCTCGCGAGGTGGCAACGCGATCTCCAAGCCGAGCTCGTCGGCGAGCCCCTCCGTCTCGGAGTCGAACATGACGAACAGCACCTGGCCGACACCGTTGGCCCGGATGTGGTCGATGACCTCCTTGTTGCCAAGCAGGTACGTGTTGACGGACTCGAACGTCTCGAAGTCCCGCGGTCCGGCGTGCGAGGGCGAGAACGATCGGGCGTGTGCGCCGCCAAAACTGTCGAAGTACGTCACATACCTGAAGTCCCCCACCCACTCGTCGATGCCGAGCAGGTTGTAGGGCGTCGGCGAGACGAAGTAGATCGGGCGCGTGTTCTTGCGGAAGTGCCGATAGATGTCCGACAAGCTCCGCAGCACGGGTCGCGCGGGTGCGGCCGGGGTCGGTCGGTGGTCAGCAGGCTCACCCATCGTGCGGGGACTGTACTTCCACCTGGGACAGCGGGTCGGCTCCCGCTCCCGCCAGCTGCCGTTCAGACGATGACGGAGGGGTGGCCGTGCGCCGGCACGCCGATTCCGGGCACGCTTGCGGCACCGTCGGTACCGTCGGCACCGTCGGCGGCGGCCGAGGGCACGGCGACGAGCGTGCGGCGAGTGCGGGTACCCTCGACGAAGTGGTTCACCGAGAGCCTCCAGGCCTCGCCCGGCCACATCAAGTCCACGACGTTGTGGTCCGAGTCGTAGGCGGCGGTGTACACGGTGCCCCACAACGTGCTCGCCGGATCACGGTAGATCGGCGGCTGCAGGAACCTGCGCACCAGCTCGCCGGTCGTCATCGTCGGGTCGGCGACCGCGTCGGCCAAGGCCTCCTCACGCTCGACCGTGGCGCAGAACGCCGAGTGCTCCGGCCATTCGGTCGAGCCCTGGCGGTTGCCGGCCACCTGCGCGGGACTGATGACGAGCGGGCGGTCCGGGCTCACCATGGCCACCGCACCTCGGCCCGCCCGATCGACCAGCGCGATGTTGTAGGCCAGGCTGACCGGCACCCTGGCGAGGATCTCGAGGGCACCCTCGACGTCGGTGGCGAACTCGAGCAGGTAACGGACCACGAGTCCGATCCCGAAACCCTCCCCGACCACGTAACGACCCCCGAACGCGATCGCCGCCGACAAGCCGTGGGCGTTCATCCCGTCGGTCGCCCCCCATCCGCAGTCGCTCATCGCCAACACACCGGTGCCGTGCCAGTCGGAGGCCAGCATCGCCGTGTCGCACAACAACGGGGAGTAGTCGTAGTTGTGGATGAGGACGTGGGTGTCGCGTGTCCACGCCGCCATGGAGCACGTCGCGAACAGAGGAGGCGGTGACCAGTGGCTGAGAAACCGCGCCTCGATGTCTCCACCACCCACCGCCTCCACCAGCCGGTCGTACGCCGGCACCAGCTCGGGCATGTGCTCCCGGAGCTTGCGTGCGCACGTCGCGTACGAGGGGCGCGCAGCCTCGCCCTCTTGGAGGAACCAGTTGCGGTAAGCGGGCCAGGCAGCTCTGAACAGCTCGGGCAACCGCTCGGTCACGGACGAACCGGCGTCGACCGCGCGAAAGATCACGTCAAGCTCGACGACCTCCACTGGCACCGTTGCCGTGATCATCCTGACCTTTTCGACCCAGACTGACTGCTTCAGAGCCCGAAACGGGCTCGGCCAACCCTAAACGATCCGCTGTTCCAGACCTACCCATCCAGGACCGGCGCGGCTTGCATCCGGACACCGCCAGACCGGCTCCGGGTCGTCGCTGTCACTGAGACTTTGCACTGTGCAGAGTCCGCGTGACACCGACACCACTTCCTTGCCCAGAATTGCTCGCCGCTGAACGTGAACAGGCTCCGACTACCATCCCGCCGTGAACTTGGAGGAGTACTCGGGCTACGACGCCACTGGCTTGGCCGACTTGGTCCGCCGGAAGGAGGTCACCGCCGGCGAGCTGGCGGCTTGCGTCATGGCGGGCGTCGAGGCCGTCAACGGGACGCTGAACGCGGTCGTCGAGGCGTTCGGCTCCCGAGCCGAAGCGCTCGCGGCGGGCGGCACGGCGCCGCTCGGACCCTTAGGCGGCGTCCCGACAATGCTGAAGGACCTCTTCCACGGCGAAGCCGGGACGCCGTGCGAGAACGGGAGCCGCCTGTCGTCCGGGTGGGCGGCGCGCTCCGACAGCGAGTTCACGGTGCGGCTCCGGGCGAGCGGCCTCGTGAACCTCGGTCGCACGACCACCTCTGAATTCGGTCTCATGGGCACCACCGAGACACTGGTGGCAGGTGCCACCTGCTCCCCTTGGAGCGCCGGTCACATGGCTGGGGGCTCGAGCGGAGGCGCCGCTGCCGCCGTCGGAGCGGGCATTATCCCGGTCGGCTCCGCCAGCGACGGCGGGGGCTCAATCCGCATCCCCGCTTCGGCGTGCGGCGTGGTCGGCCTCAAACCGTCACGCGGCCGCGTGACCTGGGCGCCGCAGGTGGCCGAGGCACTCGGAGGCTGGGCGGTTCACTTCATGGTCTCGCGGACCGTGCGCGACACCGCCAGCCTGCTCGACTGCTTGTCGGGCCCGGCGGCCGGCGACCCCTTCGTTATCGAGCCCCCGGCGCGGCCGTACTTCGCCGAAGTGGGCGCTCCCGTCGAGCGACTGCGCATCGGCTGGTGCACTGCGCCCTGGTCGGGCGACTGCGGCGACGCCGAGGTGGCGGCTGCGACCGAGGCCACCGCCGAACTGCTCGTCGGCCTCGGACACGAGGTCAGCAACGACTCACCCGCGTTCACGTGGGACCCGTTCCTGCAGACGATGACCGACGTCTGGGCGGCGGACCTGGCGAACACCATCGACGGCTTCGCGCCGGTCCTCGGCCGCGAGCCCAACGCGGACACTCTCGAAGGTTCGACTCTCGAGGCGCTCGACTACGGCCGGAGGGTGTCGGGGGTACACATACTCCACGCCGGCGACCGGGTGAACATGCTGTCCAGGCTGATGGGCGATTACTTCGCCAGCCACGACGTACTGCTCACCCCGACGCTGGGGCGCCTCGTCGCCCCGCTTGGGATGTACGACCCGACCGCTCGCATCGAGCTCCGGGAGCTCTTCGCGACGTGGGCGCCTTGGGAGTCGTTCCTCCCGGTGTTCAACGCCACCGGTTTGCCGGCGATCAGCTTGCCGCTGCACTGGAGCGCCAGCGGCTTGCCCATCGGCATGCAGTTCGTCAGCAGCTTCGGCAACGAGTCACTTCTCCTGCGCCTGGCCTCGCAGCTCGAGGAGGCGTTGCCGTGGGCAGGCCGGCGGCCTCTGATCCACGTCGCGACGGGTGTCTGACCGGCTCTCGGGCTGCGGTGTATCACACCGATCTGGCATGCTGGCCCCTTGCGACCGCGGTCGCCCGTGATCGGTGACCGGAGCACGACCACAGGGGGTTCACGATGAGGCACAAGGTGCTGACGCTCGTCTCGGTCATGGTGGCAGCGGGGTCGTTGGCAGGGGTGAGCCAGCGGCCGAGCTCGGCGGCTGCGCGCACCGTCCACAGTTCGAGCGCAGCACGAGCCGACGGCGTCACCGTGGGCAGCGGTGCCGAGACGACCGTGATCACGCGGAACTCGCACGGTGTCCCGACCATCACCGCCAAGGCAATGCCCGGGGTCTGGTTCGGTGGCGGCTACGCCCAGGCGCAGGATCGACTCGTGCAGCTGGAGCTGACGCGTCGCGACGTCGAGGGCACGCTCGCCGCAGTCTTCGGCCCGAGCGAGCTCGCGCAGGACGAAGGCATCCGGAACTTCTACTACACGCCCCTCGAGTTGCAGGCGGAGTACCGGACCATGCCCGCTTCGGTCCAAGCCGAGCTCCAGGAGTTCGCCGACGGCATCAACGCCTTCATGGACAAGGCGTATTCGAGCGCTGCCAACGAGAAGGCCATGGTCCCCTACGAGTTCTTCCTCGCCGGCCGTCTCCTCCAACTCCCTGGCCCGTACCGGCCGGCGCCCTGGCACGCCGTCGACACCCTGGCCATCGGTAACTTCCTCGCCCGCGACTTCGGCGGCGGCGGCGGGAGCGAGTTGTCCAACCTCGCGTTCGTCCGGTACCTGGAGGCTGAACTGGCGAAGGATCATGATGTGCACGCCACCACCGACACGGCCGCGATCTTCAACGACGCTCGATGGATCAACGACCCCTCGGCTCCAACGACGGTGCCGGCAACGGGATCGGCGGTGCGGAGTGCATCAACGCAAGCCGCGGGAACGTCCCGCGTGGCCGATCTGGCCGTGGAACGGTCGATGGCCCGTCTCTCGGGAGTGACCACCGCCGCCATCCTCCGGGCCGAGGCGACGCTCGGGAAAGATCGGCGGTTGATCCTCGCCACGGGAATCTCGCTCAAGGTGCCGTCGCATGGGGGCTCGAACGCCTTCGTGGTCGCTCCGTCGCGATCGAAGGACCATCACGCTTTGCTCTGGGGTGCACCGCAGGAGGGCTTCGGTACCCCGAGCATCGACTACGAGGTGTACCTCGTCGGCCCGGGCTACAACGCAGGCGGGATGGCGATCACCGGTGAGCCGTTCATCTTGATCGGCAGGAACGCTGACATCGCCTGGACCACCACGAGCGAGGAGCTCGTCGACCAACGCATCTACATGATGAAGATACGCGTCCCTCGCGGCGCCACGCCGCAGTACTTCTTCGACGGGTCGTGGGTGAACATGAACGTGATCCACGAGACGATCGCCGTGCAGGGAGAAGCCTCGCACCCGTACACGGTCTACCGGACTATCGACGGCCCGCTCTTCTCGATCGACCTGAAGACGGGAACGGCCTTCGCGATGCGGTTCGCGTCCTGGGGGAAGGAAAGCGGGTCGCTCGTCGGCTTCTCCGAGCTCGGCGGCGACACCGACGTGTCGCAATTCCAGCACTCGATGAGCCTGGTCACGACCCTGCACAACTTCCTCTATGCCGACAAGGCCGGCAACATCGCCTACTTCGGCGACGGGCTCGTGCCGATCGAGCCCTCGTACACCAAGTTCGACCCCCGGCTGCCGGCGTCGGGCGACGGGACTGAGCAATGGCTGGGTATGGTGCCATTCGCGGACATGCCGCACAGCATCAACCCCGCCCAGGGCTACCTGGACAACTGGAACACCAAGCCGTCGGAGTCTCAGTACTACCAGCAGAACGGCGGGGACGAGTACTGGGGCACCATCTTCCGCTCGAGCAGGATCTCCCAGCTACTGGCCGCCAGCAAGCAGATTGACGTCGCCTATCTCGAGGGCATCGAGCACGATATCGGTCAGATCGACAACGAAGACAACACGCGGCCCGCGGCCTCGTACTTCATCCCGTTCCTCGAGCGGGCATATGCCCGCCTGAAGTCTCGGAACTCGTTCCTCACCGATCCGGCGACGCACCCAGACCTGGCTACTGCCATGTCAACCCTCGCGTCCTGGAACGACGACACGACGCTCGGGAGCCCGGCCATGTCGATCTTCATGAACACCCTCGAGGCCTTGGAGCGCAACGTCTTCGAGGGCGGGACGTTCGCCCACGAGGAGTTCACCGGACCCGTGAACTTCAGCGACGCCAGCCTGAAGATTGGCACCTACGGCGGTCTCGGGGGCTTCGCGAGCTACAACTTCCTCTACCACATACTCGCCGGCACGAAGGGCCTCGTCCCGTGCAACGGCCAGTGCTGGAACGGTCACTACTTCCGCCAGTTCACAGACCAGATCCTCGTCGAGAGCGTGAACGATGCCATCACGATCCTGTCGGGCAAGGGGACTCAGCTTGGGCAGAACGTGCCGGGTTTCGGGACGAACGACATCTCCAAGTGGGGCTACCAGCCGGCGCTCGACACGAACTGGAACTCTCTCGACCCGCTCGCCATCGGCGTGAAGACCACCTGCGCGCTCAGCGCCAGCCAGAACCGCAGCACGTACATGCAGGCGATCGACGTCGGGCCGACAGCGGTCAACGGCGCCAACGTCCTGCCGCCCGGGGAGAGTGGGTTCATCAACGCGGCAGGCAACCCGAGCCCGCACCTGTGCGACCAGGTCGGCCTGTTCAACTCGTTCCAGTACAAGCCCATGCCGGCCGCCTGACTGGGCGACCATCTGGGCGACCATCCGGGCGACCAGCTCCAGCTTGGCCCGGCCGCTGACAGGCGCCGCTCGGCTCAAGCCCGGAGCCGCCGGAGCTCAGGCTGGAGCGCCGGGACTCAACTCAGGCTGGCGCGCAGGGCTCAAGCCCGACTGGCGCGCCCGAGCGCTCAGGTCTTGGGTGCGGCCTTGGCCGGAAGACCGACCGCAGGCGGTGAGCTCGCCGGCGACGAGCCACCCGGCACCGGAATCGTGCCGCCCTCGACCGGACAGGTCCCGATAATCGGAGTGAGCGACCCGGTCCCGAGAGTCGACTCGCCCGACGATGTCGATGTCGTCGAGGTCGTGGTCGATTTCGTGGTGCTGGCCGAAGCCGAGCCGGATCCGCTGCCCGAAGCTGCCCCGACGCCAGGAGCGCCGGCCGGTGTCGGAACGCCGCCCGTCACCCCCGGCTGCGGCACCGGAGTGGGCGATGGCAGTGCCACTGGTGTCAGATTGACGGTTGCCAAGACGCTGCCGTCCGAAGCGAGAAGCCGAAGGGTGCCCCGCACCGCCCACGGGCCGGGGCTCGAGCCGGCAACGGACGAGCTGATCGGCGCTGCCAGGGTGACGAGACCGTGTACTGGTGTCATCGTGTCGGTCGCGCCCCCGTCGAACGTGACTTGCGCCTGGGTGACCGATGGGCCGACCACTGCTGCCACCCACCACGCCGGCGATCCCTCCGTCGCTCCAAAGTCTCCGCTGGTGATCGCTGAGACGAGGTGCGAGCTGGCACTGGCGCTGGCGGCGCCGTGCGATCCGCTACCGCCGCCGCTGCTGGTGGAGGTGGAGGTGGAGGTGGAGGTGGAGGTGGAGGTGGAGGTGGAGGTGGCCACTGCCGACCCGTCGAACAAAGCCCCTTGCCCCACTGCGGCGTTGTCGGACATGTCGAGCGAGTACCAGGTGTACGGCCGCAACAAGTCGGCGCTGGTCAGCCGAGACGCCGACGAACTGGCAGACGGGGCACCGGAGCCAACAGTGCCCTTCCCGCCCGAACGAGTCGAGCCCGCCGAACCGGTCGTCGGCGGCACGGTTGGAAGTAGTGGACCTGGCGTGTCGACGATCGCCTGGCCGTATACCCGGATCGTGATCCCCCCGGCCGTGTTGCGGGTGAACAGGTGCGTTGCGGTGCCGAGGCCCGAGCTCGAGATCGGTGTGACACACACACAACCCGCCGAGGCACTCGCGCTCGCGTTGGCTCTCGCGCCGCCGCCTGGCAGGGATACGACCGGCGTCGCGCACCGCACGGGGGTCGCCGAGTCACCGCCGGCAACCGGGGCGACACCGGTCACTGAGCTCTGGGAGTCCGGCACGACGATCCGCACTCCGCTGGCCGGCGGGCGACCGGAAGCGGACGCGATCCCACCAGCAAAGCCGGCCCCCGCCGCCGCGACAAGCACCGCCGTGCACGCGCCCACCGTCAGGCGCCGCGCTCTGCGCATCGCCGGTGGTGCCACCTTCGGGTCCGCCACCGTCACATCAGGGTGAAGCTCTTCGTTGGTATCCATTACCCATGCAAAGGCGCGACCGCGTCAGTTCGCGTACTGGGTTGTTGGTTCGGGTTTCGGCGGGCAGCGCCGGCGACCCGCGCCCGAATCGCCGACCGACCGCTCAGATGCGTTCGAGCGCCCCGCCGTCGAACAGCGGTTCCATCTCCGACGACACCACGTCGGCCGCCAGCTCCTCGTCGGCAGGAACTCCCCCCGTCCGGGCGGACGCAGCTGCATCGAGGATCGGCCGGAGCAGTCGAGCGTCGCTGGAAGTGTTGAGGAACAGCTGCTCGTTCCCGAGCACGAACCGCACCGCCCGCCCGAGGGCCGCCATGTCCCGCAACGGTTCGTACCAGCTGAAGCGAGGACCGTCGTCGACCACCCAGCGCCGGCGGGCAACGGCCTTGATCGTCTGCACGGCCACCTGACGCTCGGCGCAGACCTCCAGCAGCCGCTCCACCTCGGCCTGGTAGCCGGGGTCACGGAGCAATACGTAGCTGTACGGCAGCAGCACCGAGGCGAAATCGGCTCGTTCCAAGCTGCGCAGGTGCATCGAGGCGATCCGGAGCCCGTGACCCGTGACGCCGACGTTGCGGGCGAGACCCTCGTCGCGGGCACGCATCAATGCCTCGACGGCACCGCCCGGGGCGAACGCCACGTCCCACTCGTCGGGCTCGACGAGGTTGTGCAGCTGGATCAAGTCGACGTGGTCCACGCCGAGCCGCTCCAGCGAGTGCTCGAGGCTGGTTCGCGCGGCGTCACCCGTCCGGTCTCCCGTCTTGGTAGCCAAAAAGAAACCCGCCCTGTGCTCCACCATCCACGGCGCCAGCCGCAGCTCCGCGTCTCCATAGGCGGCGGCTGCATCGATGTGGTTCACGCCGGCCTCGAGAAGGATCGGGAGGAGCTCGTCGGCTCGCTCCTGCCGCATGGCGCTTAGCGCGGCGGCGCCGAAGATCACTCGGCTGGAGTCATGCCCGGTTCGTCCGAATGGCGCAGTGTCGATCAGCTCACGCTACCGGCGCCGCCAGCCGCCCGGCTGCAACCGCCGGATCGCCTGCAGCGTTGCACCATGAAAGGTCGGTGCCGACGGCCCTGCTGGCAGGCGGGCCGGTGTCACGTGCGCCAGCGCCGAACCGCCAGCACCGTCACCCCGAGCAGAATCAGCGCGGCTCCGACGAACACCGCCGACTCGGCTCCCTGCAGCGCCCAGTAATGGCTCAGCGGCTGGTACTGGATGACGTAGTGGAGCTTCAGCTGGGCCGAGCACTGCGACAGCGCCTCGGCCCTCGGGCGGGAAATGCTGAGGAAGCAGTTCTGGAATCGCTCGAATTCGGTCGTCCACGTCTGTCCGGGAGCCGGAGTCGTCCGGCCGAGGGCCACATAGCCCTGGTTCAGGACCCACCCACGGGCCAGCGGCGAATCGACAGAGAACAGGCCTGTCGCACTGTAAAGCGGGCCGATGCCGTTGGGGAGAACGACGCTCACCGGAGCGACGAGGTGAGCTCGGAACGACTCGACCCAGAGCCGGGCGCCGACGAACACGCCGAGCGCCGCAGCGATCGCCCACCCCACCCGCTGGATCACCGCTCCGAGCGCGGCGCCGAGCATGAAAGCGAACAGCGTGTAGCCGAGGACGACGGTGCCGGTCACATCGAAGTCACCGGGGTACAGACGCGAGATCTGGCTTGCCCCGGCCCACCAGGCCAAGAGTGGCACGATGGCTCCCACGGCGACGGCGATTGCGAGGCCGGAGAGGAGCAGCTTGACAGCGAGCCAGCGGGTCCGGCTGACGCTTTGCGCCCAGGCGAGCCGGTTCGTCCCGTGCGCCATCTCCGATGCCACGATCGGTGCCCCGACGAGCACGCCCACCAACGCCGGGAACGCCAGCACCAACCCGTGGGCATAGCCCACCCACCGGTTCGCCTGCCCCAAGCGACTGAAGGCGTTGGCGCAGTTCAGCGAAAGGCCCGTGCTGCAGGAAGGAGACGTCAACAGCGGCGAGCTTGCAGCCGATCGGTAGGCCTCCCCGGTGATCACCAGCATGACGGCGATCACGGCCACCGCGCCGATGGCGACGAGCACCTGGAGCCGTTGCGTCCGCCAGGCGAACCAGGTCACGTGCGCCACCTCCTCACGACGAACACCGTCAGCCCGAGCAGGACCAGGGCGGCACCGACGAAGAGCGCCGTCTCGGCTGTCTGGATCCGCCAGTAGTGACTCGGAGGCTGGTACTGCTGGACGTAGTGCAGCTTGAGGGATGCGATGCAGTGCTGCGTCCGGCGCTGGTACTGCTCGAGCACCTGGAGGTTGCCGTTCGGAAAGGGTCCAGTGCACCGGTTGAGCGCGTTCCATCCAGTCGACCAGGTCTGGCCGGCGGCCGGTCCGTGCAGCCCGACGGGCACGTAGCCCTGATTGAGCTGCCAGTCGTTCATGAGCGCTGACGGCTCCGGTGCGTACGCGATGCTGACGCTGCTTGGCGTGACGATCATGCTGCCGGCTGGCAGCCCGCCGGCGAAGGTGGCTACAGGGGCCAGGTGAGCACGGAGCGAGAACTGCACCCACGCCCGAGCCGCCACGAACAGGGGCACGCCGGCGACGATCGCCCAACCCGTCCTGCGGATCACCGAGCCGAGCAGCGCGCCGAGCATGAAGGCGAACAGCGCGTACCCCACATCGACGAAACCCGTCACCGAGAAGACCATGGGTAAGATCCGTGGCCCGTTTCGGACCGCGCCTGTCCACCAGGCAAGTAGTGGATCCAGGGCCCCCACGGCACCGGCGGCGACAATGCCGGCTACGAGCAGTTTCGTGACAAGCCAGTGGGTCCGCCCGATCGTCTGCGTCCAGGCGAAGCGGTTCGTTCCCGCCTCGATCTCCCGAGCCACGATCGGAGCACCGAGGACGAGCCCGATGACGCCGGGCAGAAACGTCAGGACCAGGCGGTTGGGAGACGTCCAATAGTCGGCGCTGCTCAAGCGGTTCAAGGCCAGCGGCGAGCAGTGCTGGCCGCAGTGGCTGACGGCCAGCCATGCCGACTGATCCGCAGTACCGCTCAACGCCAACCAGCCAGCAAATACGGCAACGGCAGCCACGATCGCAACAAGCTGTGCCCGCTGGCCCCTCCATGCGAGCCACGTCATCGCGCACGCACCTGTTCCCCGCTATCAAGCGGATCGTCGGCCAGGCTCAGGTCCCTCGAGCCCGCCAACCGGCTGTGGCTGCCTGCCGGCTGCTGGCGCAGGTACGCCAGCACGATCTCCTCGAGTGTCGGCTCCACCATGTCCGACCCAGGGGCCGTGATCGAGCCGATCGCGCGGAGGAGCCACGTGCTCTGCCGCTCGGTGTCGGTGGCCGACACGAGTTCGGCGCCGGCCGGCACGTTCGAACGATCGCGACGGGGTCCGACGAGTAGCCGGTGCTCAGCGCGGAGGCTTTCGAGATCGCCCGCCAGCAGCACCCGCGATGACGAGAGGATGATGAGGTAGTCGCAGACGACGTCGAGGTCAGCCAGAGCGTGCGAGGACAGCAGCACCGTCGTGCCCTCATCGGTCACCGAGCCGAGCAGCACCTGCATCAGCTGAGAACGGGCGAGTGGGTCGAGCGCGGCAACAGGCTCGTCGAGCAAGAGCAGCTCGGGGCGCTTTGCCAGGCAGAGCGTCAGCGACACCTGGGCCTGCTGGCCGACGGAAAGCTTCCCGATCCGTGAAGCCAGTGGGATGCCGAGGTCCTCAAGGTACTCATGTGCCTTGGCGTCGTCCCAACGCCGGTTCAACTCTTTGCCCACGCGCAACATCTCGGACACCCGGAACGTCTTGTACAAGGGGCGTTCCTGATCGAGATACCCGATCCGTGCCAGCACGTCGCGCGGCTGCTCCAACGGTGACGAGCCCAACACGCGGATTTCGCCGGCGCTCGGCCGCGTGATGCCGGCTGCCATACGCAACAGCGTCGACTTGCCAGACCCGTTGGGCCCGACGAGGGCAGCGATCCGACCCCTCGGCAGGTTGAACGTGCAGTCCTGCAAACCCCAGGTCCGGCCGTACCGCTTGCTCAGGCCGCTGGTTGCGATCACGGTGGCGGTGTCGTTCATTGTCTGCCTCTCTTCTCGTCGTGCGGCGTCTCACCCGTCTCGCCCGGCATGGCGACCTCGTCCAACGACGCCGCGAACAGCGCCTGTACCCCTTCGATGTCGAGCCCTGCGCTGCCGGCCTTGGCCACCCAGGAACGAAGCTCGGCCAACAGCGCGCCTTGTTGCTCGGATGGGCCGTGCCCACCCCCCTTGCCGCGCTCGACCACGAAGGTCCCGAGACCCGGGCGCCCCTCGGCAAGTCCTGCCACCTCGAGCTCCCGGTACGCCCGGTGCACCGTGTTCGGGTTGATGGTGATCTGGGTCACGACTTCTCGCACGGAGGGCAGCCGGTCACCTGTGCGCAAGACGCCCAGTGCCACGGCGTGCCGCACCTGGTCGACCAGCTGCCGGTAGGCCGGGACACCGCTGCGGCTGTCGAGACGGAAGCGGATCAAGGCCTCGCTCGAGCCGTTTCCTGTGTCCATACCAATGTATTAATACACTAGTACACTGGTCTGGTCAAGCCGCCGGCGCGACCGCCGGCGCGACCGCCGGCGCCGCCGCCCGGATTACGCCATCCTGGATGGTCCAGGTCCTGTCAGGACGGGCCACGGAAAACTGACTCGGTGGTAGCCTCCATCCCCCGAGGAGGTGGCCAGGAGATGGCACGGACATCACCCGTCAGCGATTGGGCGCAGGATTTCGATGTGCTCGATGCTGGCTACATCGAAGACCCGTTCAGCATCTGGGACGAGTTGCGCACGCAGTGCCCGATCGCTCACACGGACCGGCGCGGCAGCAACTGGCTGCCCACGCGCTATGCAGACATCACCGCCATGGCGCACGACATCGGTCACTTCAGCTCGCTCGAGGTCGCGGTCATCCCGTTCGAGGGTGAGGAGCCAGAGGAGCCGTTGCTCCCCTACGGCCTGCCGCCGATCTCGGTTGACCCCCCGATCCACACCTGGACACGCCGGCTGCTCCTCCCGTGGTTCTCGCACCGGCGCGTGGAGGGCTACGAGGGCCTGACTCGTGACCTGTGCGTGCGGCTCATCGACGAGTTCATCGAGGCCGGTCACGCCGACGCAGCCGAGCACTACGCCCAGCAGATCCCGGTCCGGGTCATCGCTCACATTCTCGGTGTCCCGAGCGACCTCGCCGACACGTTCACGGGGTGGGTGCGGGACGTGCTCGAGTTCGCCGACGACGAGGAGCGGCGCATGCGAGCGATGGAAGGGCTCTTCACCTACTTCGTCGCCGAGGTAGCCGTTCGTCGCGCCAACCCGGGCACCGATCTTTTGAGTCAACTGTTGAACACCGAGGTCGACGGCGCGCCGCTTGAGGAGAGCATCGTGCTCGGCGCGGCGGCGCTGGTGCTCATCGCCGGCGTGGACACGACCTGGAGCGCGATCGGCTCGTCGCTCTGGCACCTCGCCACCCATGAAGACGACCGCCGGCGCCTGGTCGAAGACCCCGACCTGATGCCGCTCGCGATCGAGGAGCTGCTGCGGGCGTATTCCCCGGTCACCATGGCTCGGATCGTCACTGAGGACGTCGAGTTCAAAGGCTGCCCGATGAAAGCCGGGGACCGGATCCTCATGAACTTCCCTGCCGCCAACCGTGACCCGGAAGTCTTCGAAGATCCGAGCAAGGTCATGCTCGATCGACAGCACAACCGCCACGTGGCCTTCGGGTCGGGGATCCACCGTTGCGCCGGATCCAACCTCGCCCGGATGGAATTGCGCGTGGCCCTCGAGGAATGGCTGAGACGCATCCCGGACTTCCGGGTCGCCGACGGCGCCGAGGTGACCTGGGCCGGTGGCCAAGTGCGTGGACCGCGGGTGCTCCCGGTGGTGTTCCCATGAAGATCCGCGTGGACCCCGACAAGTGCCAAGGCCACGGCAGGTGCTACGGCCTCTCATCCGCGCTGTTCACCACCGACGACTACGGCCTTTCCTCGGTGATCGGCAATGGCACCGTGCCGCCCGAGCTGGAGGGCAAGGCACGACTCGCGATCGCGAACTGCCCCGAGTTCGCCATCGAGGAGCTCGAAGACTGAGCCCGCGGGCCGGCGGTCGGCCAGCCATCACCAGCACCGCTACGACACGAGTTGACATCTGGATCCGCTTGGGCCATTATTTGAGCGATTGCTCAAATCATTCGCTCAACAGGCCGGAGAAGGCGGAAAGGAGACACCCATGGCAAAGCCGGGAACTACTAGTCATGTGGGTGCTCGCTCTGGGACCGAGAGCGCCGAGACCCGGGCAGCGCTCGTGGAAGCCACCATCGCCACGCTGCGGACCGAGGGGTACGCCGGCACGAGCGCCCGGGCGATCGCCCGGACGGCCGGCCTGAACCAGGCGCTCGTCTTCTACCACTTCGGTTCCGTGACCAATCTGCTACTGGCGGCCCTCGATGCCACGAGCCTCCGGCGGATGGAGCAGTACAAAGCGGCGGTGGCAGCAGCGCGTGGAATCGACGGGCTCGCCGAGGTCGCGGCCGGCATCTTCCACGACGACCTCGACGGCGGGCACATGTCGGTGCTCGCAGAGCTCATCGCTGGCGCATCGTCCGTTCCCGGCCTCGGCGCCGAGGTCGGAGCCCGCATCGCCCCATGGATCGAGTTCACCGAGCACACCCTTGCCGACACGCTCGGTGAGAGCCCGCTCGGGAGGCTGTTACCGGCTGGCGAGATCGCCTACGCCATCGTCGCCCTCTATCTGGGAATCGAGATGTTGGCGCACCTGGATGGAGATCGCTCTCGGGCCGAGGCGCTGTTCGCCACCGCCCAGCGCCTGGCCGGTCTCATGAGTGCGCTGCTGCCGGAGCGCGGCGCAGATCGAATCGACGCAGCCTCCACCGAAGGGAGCCATTGAGATGGCCGGTCCATTCCCAACCGCCGGCGATGCTGCCACCGGACGGACAGCTACCGCCGGCAGCAGCCTCGCGACCCTCACCGGGCCGGAGGACTCGGGACTCGACGTCGTGACCGGGGCGTTCAGTTACTCCGGTCGGGCGATAGCCGATGAACTGGCGAGCCGCGGTCGCCACGTCAGGACGCTCACCGGGCACCCGGAGCGTGCAGCGGGACGTGCAGGGGGACATGCAGGGGGACATGCAGCGGGACGTGCAGGGGGACATGCTGATGGCGTCGAGATCGAACCGCTCGACTTCGATGACCCGGTTCGCCTCGCCAAGAGCCTCGAAGGGGCCACGGTCCTGTACAACACGTACTGGGTGCGTTTCCCGCACGGGAAGACGACTCATCGGACGGCGGTGGCGAACTCCCGCGCGCTGTTCCACGCGGCCCGGCGCGCCGGCATCGAGCGAGTCGTGCACGTCAGCATCACGCACCCGAGTGTCGAGTCACCTTATGACTACTTCCGCGGCAAGGCGCTGGTCGAGCAGGCCCTTGCGGAGACGGGCCTCAGCTATGCGATACTCCGGCCGGCCATCCTGTTTGGCGGTGACGGAATCCTGATCAACAACATCGCCTGGCTTCTGCGTCACGTCCCGGTGTTCGCCATCGCCGGCGACGGCCGGTACCGCGTGCGCCCGATCCACATCGACGACCTCGCCCGGCTCAGTGCAGACGCCGGTGCCCGGAGCTCGGACGGTTCCCGGCGAGACGACAGCGTCGTCGACGCCGTCGGCCCGGAGAGCCCGACCTTCGACGAGCTGGTGCGGTGGGTCGCCGAGGCAACGAGTGCCCGCTCACGGATCATCCACGTGCCGGCGGCGATCGTGCCGCCGGTGTCGGCGCTCCTCGGCAAGATGCTCCATGACGTCCTGCTGACCCGGCACGAGCTGCTCGCAATGATGGACGGCTTGGCCGATACGACCGGCGAAGCCACCGGCGAGATGGCTATCTCGCACTGGCTCCGGGACCACGGTGCCGAGCTCGGGCTCGAGTACGCGAACGAGATCACGCGACATTTCTGAGCCGCCGCCGCCGCCGGCGGGTGTGTCGCCCAGGTCCGCCGGCCCAGGAGCGTGCTCCGGCGCGACGAACCGAGTCGGCACGCTCCCGGTCCGAGCCTTCCAGGCGTACTCCCATGCGGTGAGTGGCGGGTCGTCATGCTGGCTCCCATACTGGCTCCGCTGGGAGTGGGAACCGTTGGGGGACGCGCCAGCGACGCCGCCGGCGCCAGCAGCCACTACGACACGGCCGGCCGCAAGCTCCAGCTCGGGCCCGCCGCTGGCGGCAGCGCCGATGATCGACATCGACGCCCCGCCCCGTGCATCAGCCCGCGCTGCCGCGCGATCCTCCGAGTGCATCCACTGGAAGAAGATCGGGATGAAGGCTCCGAGTGTCACGAACTCGGTCGCGGCCCACAACAGTCCGCCGCCGGCCTTCGTGCTCGAGAGCGTGTACATCGAGGCGAGTGGCTTGTGGCTGTTCAGGATCGCCACGCCCAGAAACGCCTCCACGCCGGAGCCGAGGAGGATGTTGAGCATCCTCGCCGGGTAGCTCATCTTCCAGTGGATGATCGGGTCGATACCCACCATCGGCCACCAGAACAGTGTCGCTCCGAACAAGAAGATCACGTTGATGATGTCCATCAGCCACATGTGGAGCATGGCGAAGTTGAGGAGCGACGTGAGGAAGAACACGAACATGGCGCCGTAGTACAGGCCCCACGCCACGACCGGATGGCTGATGAGCGCAAACGGAGCCGATCGGAGGACCCGCAACCAGCGCTGCTTCGTCTTGCGCCGCCCGGTCTGGAGCAGCAGGGTCGACGGCGCCCCGAGAGCGAGCAAGGGCGGGGCCACGACCATGAGCAGCAGGTGCTGGAGCACATGGGCCTCGAAGTACGTGCCGGTCATGGCGGCGACGGGCGACTGCAAGGCGAGATCGACGACGACGAGCCCACACATGAACGACGCGGTCCTCGCGCCGCTCCAGCGTCGCCCGCGAGCAGCCAGGCGCCAGTCTGCCCAGAGGTACCAGACCGCAATGGCTACGAGAACCAGCACGACACCGACTGGGAACGCGCTGAATTCCCATCGAGTGAGGGCGTTGTGAATGGAGAACTCGACGCGCCCCATCCCTGACATGCCTGGCACGATTACCCCTCCATATCCGGCGGGCATTATCTCAGACACCGCGAAGCCTGGCGACTCCAGGGCCACCCGAACCCGGCAGGACGCCCGATACCACTCAGGACGAGGAGCCGAGCTCGATCGGGACGTGGATCACTTGGCGTTGTGCCCAGGTGCCCTTGGTGTTGAGCCCGTCGATGATGAGCGTGGACTCGTTGACGACGAAGGCTTCGGTCAGGCCACCGGGACCGAGCACCAGCGTCTGAGTGCCGACCGGCGGGGTCGCAAGCTTGCTCCAGGTGCCCCTGCTCCCGGACAGAAGCTCGGCGATAAGCGAGTGCCCGTCGGTGAGGACCACGAAGACCGAGCCGCCACGTCCGTAGCCGGTTGCGACGAGGTGCTCAGACGGAGGTACGCCGAGGACCGCCGACGTCGTCCAGGTGCCGTCACCGCTCCGGCGAAACCCGAACAGGCAGGATGTCCCACCTTTCGACACCGCCTCCGCGAGCCCCATCACCGACGTCCCCGACGTCCACACTCGCTGCACCTCGGTGGCGGAACCGTCTTTCGAACCGACGATCGCGAACGCCGCCGCCGGCACCGGGCCGCCGATCACCTGCCATGAACGCGGGTATCGCTCGAACACCCCGACGTAGTTGGACGCGGAACACGTGGCGCCGGCGAGCGGCAGGCCGTTCGATCCGTAGGCGACCGCCGTCACTGCGATCACGCGACAGAAAGACAGGCTCGCCCTGGCGATCTGCGGGCCTGACGACCAGTAACTCGTCGACCCACCCCCGTTGTCGCTGCTGTCGATCGTCCATCCCGTCTTGCCCAACAACGCCAGGATGTGGCCCCCGGGCTCAATCGCCAGTGCCTGGGGCACGGGTGTGAGGGCACGGGGGAGCACGGCAGGGGACCAGCTCTTCCCGTCGCTCACCGTTGACGCCAGAGGCGAGAAACCCAGGTGCTGGCTCACATCCACCCCCACGACTGCTCCCGTGTCGTCGGTCGCGATCGTCAACCCACCGTTGTCGGCCACTCCCTCAGGCGTGGCGAGTGTCCACGGAGACCCCGGCGCCGGCATCACGAACAGCTGCCAGAACGTGTTGTCCGGCTCGGCAAACTTGCCCATGGGGACGAGCGCCCAGCTCCCCTCGGCCAAGGTGAGCGGCAGCGGCGACCCCGGGACCGACGTCGCTAGCGGGATACGGAGCGCCGACTCGGCTGCTTTCGACGGAAGGCCCGGCGGGGTCACCTCGGACCGGGAGCACCCCAGCAGCAGCACTCCCGCTGCGATGACACAAGTCGCAAGCTTGCCGGGCGAACGACGCCTCACTTGGACCGCAGGACTTGCTGCAGGCTTTCGGCCAGGACCGAGGCGAACGACGCCTCGGTCGCTGCGGTCGCAGGTCCGGGTTGAGTGTTGAGACGGAAGCGCTCGTACCCCGAGGCATCGATTACGAAGGCGATCTCGCTGTGACTGACCATCGCCCCGGCGGGCTCGACATGGACCGCCACCGAATAGGACTTCCAGACCTTGGCCAGCTCGGTGGCCAAGCCCGTCAGGAACAGCCAGTTGGACATGCCGACGAGACCCTCGGTTCGGTCGAAAGCCTGCACGACCGAGAGTGACCGGTACACAGGGTTGGCGACGACGGCAACGAAGTCCACCTTGCCGGTGTCGGCCGCCATCAACGCCGCAGCCTGGTGGAACTCCTGCGCAATGATGCATTCCTTGGTGCAAACCGGGTCGAGGAACGTCATCGTCAGCACCTTGCCGTGCAGGCTGGCGAGGCTGACGGGGCGCCCGTACTGGTTCTCGAGCTGGAAGCTCGGAGCGACGAGGTCAACCGCCGTCGGCGGTCCGTCGACGGCTTGGGACACGATCGGGTCGGCCCGGTGGTTGAGCGAAGCAAGTGCCATCGGAGCGGCGCCGAGCAGCATGAGGATCACCGCACCCATCGCCGAGAGCACGCGGAAGGCGTAGGCGGGGTGAGTCCGCACACGCTCGCGCCAAGGCGGTCGGTGGAGCTCGGCCTCCTCGAGCTTCCGCACCCCGCCGGGCTCAGGAGTCAGGTCGGCCGGCAATTCGAGCTGGGGATCCAGCACCTCCGCCTCGGTGGTGACGACTGTCCGGATCATTGCGACGTACCCGGCGACGAACACCAGCAACATCGGGATCATGCTGTTCGGATCAGTGCCGGTCCCCCCGAAGAAGCCGAAGTCCTCCACCAACACCCAATCTGCCAGGCAGAGCACGGCAGCCACCACGACGGTCGTGAGCACGATCCGGTCCCGCCGGGACAGCCACCCCAACCCGATCAGCGCGAGAGCGATCACCACGAACAGGTTCACCGCCCAACCATGGGCGGCGTCGGTGGAGGCGAACGCCCGCACCCACGACGCCAACAAGCGCGGCTGAGGTGTCCCGGCCATCTGCGTCACCATGGCGGTCAACATCCCGGCCCCGCCAGCATTCGGCACTCGCCCCTGCCAGAAACCGCGTCCCGGCCAGGACTGCAGCACGGCCATGGCGAGGAAGAAGACGCCCATGGTCCGCAAGATCACCCGCCCGAGCTGGCTGTTCGCCCAGCGGCGGTCGTCGAGAGCGATCAGGGCGCCGGCAAAGCAGTAGAACAGCACGGCACCGGGGGCACCGAACATCCAAGTGACGCCCGGGACGAGAACCCCGCCGAACACCTCGCCGAAGACCCACACGACGAGGCCCCAGCCCATGCTGACGAGACCTGCTCCGCGCGACCAGAAGCCTCGAGGCGCGACGAGCAGCCACAACCCGATGCCGAGCTGGATCCACACGACGGCGGCCGCGGCCACGATCGGGTGGTCGCTCCAGACCGTCGCTCCCAGGTTCACGACGTGTTGCGCCCACGCGGGAGACGCCTTGGCCGTCGGCGCGATGGCTTGGGTCGTCATCCCGAGCGGCATGGATGCTTGCGCTTGGAGGACGCCGTCGAACACCCACAGCAAGCCGAAACCGATACGGAGCACACGACGTCCGCTGGGCTCGGTCTCGGCCCACACCTCCAGCTTGGTAGCGAGAGGGTACATAGAGACGATCGGCGTGCGACCGGCCGCAGAGTCACCGTCACCGGCGTCGGCCGCACCCGCGCGCTCCACGGCAACGGCGGCGGCGGCGTTGCGGTACTGCACCGAGCGGAGCACGTTCCACGCGATAGCGAGGAGGACGAGGATGACGACGACGACAAGTGCCTGGTGCAACAGCGCGGACTGGAACGCCGACACGATCGTCGAGTTGTTCGGCGACAGCCCGCTGCTCATCCCTGGCACTAGGACTTGGCTCCTTAGCGTTGATTCCCTGTAGTGATACCTGCCAGCAGGCCTTGATGCAGGTCACGCCACGAGTCACTCCGCTCGCGACGACATCACTCACCTGCATGCTATTGATCGGCACTTTGTAGTGCCGTCGTGAGCAGTTGGCTCGCTCGGAGCACATCGGGCGCCCGCACACCCCGGATCGCTCGCCTCGGGCGCCGAGATGCGTAAGGCTGGGGCCGTGGGACCTCCCGACACCCCCGCCGGCAGCCGTGCGGCGCTGCCCGGCCCGCTTCCGCGCACGGTGCCGGGTTCCACCCCGGGGACCATCGCGCGCAAGCGCTACCGGCCCCGGATCGACTACGAGCTGCTCTCGTGTGGCTTCCAGGGACACGACCTGGTGGGAACCCAAGCCGCCGCGGTGCGGCCCGAGGACTCCGACGTGGTCCGCGAGCTCGACGGCCTTCGCTGGCACCGATGCCTCCGTTGTGACGCCTGGATCGTGCTGGAGGTCCCGACGGAGCCGACCGAGGACCACCCACCGGACCTGTCCGAGATCAAGGTCCCGCTGCGGGGGCGCCGTCTGCGGGATCGCTATGTGCTGCGGCTCATCGTGCTCGACCGGCTCTTCCACGCCCTGGTGCTGGGACTGCTCGCCGCCGCGATCTTCATCTTCGCCCAGCATGCGTCGATCCTGAAGTCCCGCTGGGAGAAGATCCTCCGGGTTCTCCAGAGCAACTCAGGCTCCTGGTACGTGAGGGACCTGAACCATCTGTTCTCGCTCCGGCCGGCGACCTTGTACTTTCTCGGCCTGGCGGCGGCTGCCTATACGGCACTGCTGCTCGTCGAGGCGTTCGGCCTGTGGAGCGCCCGCCGATGGGCCGAATACCTCACGTTCGCCGAACTGGCCACCCTCGTGCCGGTTGAGATCTACGAGCTCTCGAGCAGCATCACCGTGCTCAAGATGTTCACCTTGGTCGTCAACCTTGCGATCCTGCTGTACCTGCTGATCGCCCACCGGCTCTTCGGAGTCCGAGGCGGGGTCAAGGCCGCCAAGGCCGCCTACGGCGAAGAAGGGTGACGCTGCGGCTCCCTCACGTGACAGGCCGCTCGGCCGCGAACCTCTCTTTGGTGTACTCCTTGGACTCCATCACAGCCACGAGGTGCTCGACGGCGTCGAACACGTCCACGTAGCGCAAGTACAGCGGAGTGAACCCGAAGCGACAGAGGTCCGGTGCCCGGAAGTCCCCGATCACGCCGCGGGCGATGAGCGCCTGCACGATGGAGTAGCCCTGCTCATGGCGCAGCGACACCTGCGAGCCTCGGCGGCCGGAGTCGGTAGGTGACGCCAGCTGGAGCTCCGAGCCGAGGCGCTCGGTCACCGCCGAAATGAACAGCTCGCTCATCGCCACCGACTTGGCGCGGACGGCGTCGACGGTCACGCCGTCCCAGGCATCGAGGGCGGCGTCGAGGGCGGCGATGCCGAGGATCGGCGGTGTGGACGTGACGAACCGGCGGATCCCTGGGGCCGGCCGGTACCGGGGTGCGAAGTCGAACGGGGCCTCGTGCCCGAGCCAGCCGGGTAGCGGGTTCTCGACGAGTTCCTGCAGCTCCCGGCGGATGTAGATGAACGCAGGTGCCCCGGGGCCACCGTTCAGGTACTTGTAGCAGCACCCCACCGCGAGATCGACGCCGTCTCGCTCAAGATCGACAACGACGGCGCCGACCGAGTGGCACAGGTCCCAGATAGCCAGAGCACCCACATCGTGGGCTACGGCGGTGAGGGCGGCCATGTCGAACATCGCCCCCGTGCGGAAGTCGACGTGCGTGAGGCACGTGGCCGCCACGCCCTCGTCGAGGGCTCCGGCCACGGCGCCGGCGTCGATCATCCGCACCTCGACGTCGCCGAGCAGACGGGCGATCCCCCCGATGGCGTACAGATCGGTGGGGAAATTCGTCTCCGTCGTGACGATCACCCGCCGGCCGGGCCGAGCCGCCAACGCCGCCCCGAGCAGCTTCACGAGGGCGATCGTGGTCGTGTCGATGACGACGACCTCCCCCTCGCCGGCGCCGATCAGCCGGGCGATCTTGTCGCCGACCCGATTAGGTGCCGAGATCCAGCGGTCCCAGCCGCCGACGAGGCCCACGCCCCATTCGGTCGAGACCATCTCGGCCATCGCCTGAGGGACCGCCTTCGGAAGCACCCCGAGCGAATTGCCATCCAGGTACACGAGACCCTCCGGCACGAAGAAACGACCCCGCACATGCCGGAGCGGGTCCACCCGATCGAGCTCCTCGCACCGCTCGCGCGTCCACGCCGCGTCGCTCACCGGACCCACCTCACTTCGCATCTCGCCGGAATCTACCCCCCCGAGCCCTCGGCACACCGCCCGTGGCCGTGGCACGATGAAACCATGGCGGTGCCGATACCGGAGCGGGCGCAGGTCGTGATCATCGGTGGCGGCGTGATCGGCCTGTCGACGGCGTATCACCTCACCAAGCAGGGCTGGTCCGATGTCGTGCTCCTCGAGCGCCACCAGCTCACTTCCGGCACGACGTGGCACGCGGCCGGCCTCATCACCTCGGCCGGGATGACCGACGAGGCCTCGCTCGAGATGAGCATCTACTCGCGGGAGCTCTACGCCCGCTTGGAGGAAGAGACGGGACTGTCGACGGGCTTTCGCCGCTGCGGCCACCTGCACATCGCCACCACGCCGACGCGGGTCGAGGCGATGAGGCGAGAGGCGGCATACGCCAAACGCTTCGGGCAGGAGTCACACGAGATCGGCCCTTCCGAGATCGCCGAGATCTGGCCGATGGCCGAGACGGCCGATCTGCTGCGCGGCTTCTATGTGCCCATCGAAGGGCGGGCAAACCCACACGACGTGGCCATGTCGCTCGCCAAGGGCGCCCGCCAAGGTGGCGCCACGATCATCGAAGGCATCCCTGTCACCGGGGTGGCACGAACTCGCGACAGGGTGACGGGCGTCGTGACCGACCGAGGCACGATCTCCTGCGAGGTCGTGGTCCTCGCCGCTGGGATCTGGAGCCGGCAGTTCGGTGACACGATCGGTGTGCGCGTGCCCTTGCAGGCCGCCGAGCACTACTACCTCATCACCGAGCCGTTCGAGGGAGTGCACCCCGACCTGCCCGTGCTGGAGGATCCGGCGACGTACGGCTACTTCCGCGAGGAGACCGGCGGCCTGCTGGTCGGGCTGTTCGAACCCGAGGCTGCGCCTTGGCACCCCGACGCCATCCCGACGGACTTCGCCTTCGGGGAGATCGAGCCGGACTGGGAGCGGATCAGCCCGTTCGTCGATCTCGCCATGTCCCGCGTCCCGGCACTGAAGACGGTGGGCGTGCGCAAGTTCTTCTGCGGTCCAGAATCGTTCACCTCCGACGTGCACCCGTTGTTGGGTGAGGTGCCGGAGCTGAGGGGTTTCTTCACGGCGACCGGTCTCAACTCGCTCGGGATCCTCCTCGGTGGCGGTGTCGGCAACGTGATGGCTGAGTGGATCGTGACCGGGCGGCCACCGCTCGACCTCACCGGGTTCACGATCGACCGGACGAGCCCGCACGAGGCGACGCCGGCGTTCCGGCGAGCGCGGACGCCCGAGCAACTCGGTGTGCTGTTCGGTGACGCCGTGGCCCCGGGCTGGACGCCGGGATCGGCTCGCGGCGTCCGGCGGTCGCCGGCGCACGAGCGGCTGGTGCGCTACGGGGCGCGTTTTGACACGACGACTGGCTGGGAGTGGGCGGACTTCTTCGCCGGGCTTGGTGAGCCCGTCCCCGACGTCATTCAGTCGTGGGAGCGGCAGGGTTACTGGACACTCGTCGAGGCCGAGCACCGTGCGGTCCGGGAAGACGTCGGGCTGCTCGACATGTCATTCATGTGCAAGTTCTGGGTGCAAGGCCGCGATGCCGCCGCGGTGCTCGATCGGGTCGTGGTCTCCGATGCCCTGAGCTCGCCCGTTGGCAAAGTCGTCTACACGGTGATCTGCCACGAGGGTGGCGGGATGTGGGCGGACTGCACGTTCACCAGGATCGCCGACGACTGCTTCGTCGTGATCGGGACCGACCTCGTGCATCGGCGCCTCGAGGCGTTGCTACGGCGAGCGGTGAGCGAGGACGACGCCGCCACCGTCACGGACGTGACGGCCGGTCACGCGCTGTTCAGCGTGCAGGGGCCGAAGTCGCGCGAGCTGCTCTCGCGCGTCACCTCTGCCGAGTTGTCCAACGAGGCGTTGCCGTACCTGACGGGCCGGCACATCGACGTGGCCTACGCGCCGTCGGTGTGGGTGCAGCGGGTGACCTACGTCGGCGAGCTCGGCTACGAACTGCACGTGCGCGCCGACCTTGCCCTCGGCGTCTACGACGCCTTGTTCGAGGCGGGCGCGGACCTCGGCCTCCGCAATGTGGGGATGTCGGCTTTGAACGGCCTCCGCATCGAGAAGGGCTACCGCGACTACGGACACGACATCGGGAACGACGATACGCCGCTGGAGGCGGGCATCGGCTTCGTCGTGGCCTGGGACAAGCCGGAGTTCCCCGGGCGTGAGGCGCTCCTCAAGCAGCGCGACAGCGGACCGCTCACCGAACGGCTCGTCAACCTCGTGGTCCTCGACCCCGAGCCGTTGCTGTTCCACGACGAGGACGTGCTTTGTGACGGCGTCCTCGTGGGCGAGGTAGAAGCCGGCGCGTACGGGTATACGCTGCGTGGCGCGGTAGCTATCGCCACCGTTCGGTGCGAGACGGGCGTGACCGCTGCTTGGCTTTCCGGCGGCTCGTTCGAGGTCGAGGTCAACAGCCGCCGGTACCCGGTCAAGGCCCAACTCGGGCCGCTTTACGACCCGAAGCGAGAGCGCATCCTCGCGTGAGGTTTCGGAGGCGGCTTCACCCGAGTCCCACTACGCATCAGAAAGGACACCCATGCGTGTCGGCATCCTGACCGGTGGAGGCGACTGCCCCGGCTTGAACGCAGCCATCCGGGCCGTCGTACGAAAGTGCGAGCGAGGGTACGGAGATGAGATCGTCGGGTTCCGGGACGGCTGGCGGGGCGTGATCGAGGACCTGACGATGCCGCTCGACGTCCAGCGTTGCCGGGGCATCCTGCCCCGTGGCGGGACGATCCTCGGGACGTCCCGGACGAACCCGTACCGCGTGGACGGGGGGCCGGAGCGAGCGCTTGAGACGCTCGAGCGTCACGGCATCGACGCGCTGATCGCCGTCGGAGGCGACGACACCCTCGGCGTCGCCAACAAGCTCGGCGCCAGCGGCATGCCGGTCGTCGGCATCCCGAAGACGATCGACAACGACCTGTCGGCGACGGACTTCACGATCGGCTTCGACACGGCGGTGCAGATCGCTGCCGAAGCCATCGACCGCTTGCACACGACCGCTGAGTCCCACGACCGGGTGATCGTCTGTGAGGTCATGGGACGCCACGCCGGTTGGATCGCCACTTACGCGGGGATCGCTGGCGGTGCGACGACAATCCTCGTTCCCGAGCAGCCGTTCGAGATCGACAGCGTCTGCGAGTACCTCCGGCACCGCCATTCGACAGGTCCCTACGCCTCCATCGTGGTCGCGGCCGAAGGAGCGAAGCCCGCTGAAGGCACGATCTCGATCGTCGCGCCGGAGCTCGACCAATTCGGCCACGAGCGCCTCGGCGGGATCGGGATGGTGGTGGCGGAAGAAGTGGAGCAGCGCACCGGGTTCGAGGCACGCGTGACGATCCTCGGCCACGTCCAGCGCGGCGGGACGCCGAGCGCTTTCGACCGGGTGCTGGCGACCCGCTTCGGGACGGCCGCTGTCGACGCCGTGCACGACGGCGATTGGCAGCAGATGGTGGCGCTGCACGGGACCCGCATCGAGCGCGTCCCGATTGCGGACGCCGTTGCTCAGCTGAAGACCGTAGACCCGGACCTGTTCGCCTCCGTGGCCGAGGTGTTCTTCGGCTGAAGTCGTGGCGCCAAATCACCTCCTCGCCGGAGACGGTGTACGCGCTTTGTTCCGACAGTCGGAACAAACCGCGTACACCGTCGCGCCCTGACGAATGAACTGATCACCCCGCTCCCGCCGGCCGTTGGTTCGGTCAGCCTCGCGATCGCCCCGTCGACGCCTACAGGCCGGCAACTCCGACCGGGCAGGCGACGCCCGTCCCACTCAGCCCGCAGTAACCACCGGGGTTCTTCGCCAGGTACTGCTGGTGGTAGTCCTCGGCGTAGTAGAAGGGCCCGGCCTCGGCGATCTCGGTCGTGATCTCGCCGTGGCCGACCGCCTTCAACGCCGCCTGGAAACGGTCCCGCGACTCCTTGGCCGCCGCCAGCTGCGCGTCCGAGCTCGTGTAGATGGCGGAGCGGTATTGGGTGCCGGTGTCGTTGCCCTGGCGCATCCCCTGGGTCGGGTCGTGACCCTCCCAGAAGATCCGCAGCATCTCCTCATAGCTCGTGACCGCAGGGTCGAACACGACGAGCACGACTTCCGCGTGCCCGGTACGGCCCGTGCAGACCTCCTCATAGGTCGGGTTCGGCGTGTAACCACCCGCATAGCCGACAGCGGTCGTGTAGACGCCATCGGCCTGCCAGAACTTTCGCTCCGCACCCCAGAAGCACCCGAGCCCGAAGACAGCCGTCTGCATCGACTCGGGGAACGGTGGCGCGATCGGGTGCCCGAGCACCGTGTGGGTGCCTGAGGCGGGAATCGGCGTTGACCGCCCGCCGAGCGCGTCATCGCTCGGCACCATCTCGTACTTGCTCGACTTGAAGAAACCCATGGCCTATCCCACCTTCACTCTCGTACCCGTTCAGTCCTACCCGATCGAGCGGCGTTACGCGCCGGGGCCATCGTCACCCTCGGCCTGGAACCGCAAGAACAGCTCGACGAGCTCGTCTCGCGCCTCGATGGGTAGGTCCTCCGGCTCGACGCGCCCGAGCACGTCAATCGTCAGGCGCATCTGCCGGAGGTACTCGTCACAGCCGTCGCAACCGGCCAGGTGCCGCTCGAGCCGGGCACGCTGCCTCGGGGACAGCGCACCCTCGAGGTAGTCGGTCATGAGCGCGACCGCATCACGGCAGACGAGGTCTCGTCTCCATGCACTGAGCAGCCGCACCATCACTTCTCCCCGAGATCCTGTTCGAGCATGGCCCGGACCCGTGTCCTCGCTCGGTGGAGGAGCACGCGCTGATTGCCTTCCGAGATACCCAACATCGCGCACACTTCGCTGGAGGACAGTCCCTCGATGTCGCGAAGCGTTACCACCTGGCGCTGCGAGTCTGGCAGCTGCTCCACCGTCTCCCGGATCCTCGTGGCGATCTCGGGAGCCGACAGCCGGTCGTCGATGTCGTCGGACCACGGCGCCGGCGGCTCGCGCCACGTACCACCGGCCGTGAAGCGGTCGGCACCGAGCCCGTCGCCGGTGTCGAGCTCGACCGACCGTGGCTCGCGAGCGCCCGTAGTCCTGGCCCGATTGACCAGGATCCGGAAGATCCAGGTCTTCAACGAGGAACGGCCTTCAAAACGCCCAATGCCCTTGATCACCCCGATCCAAGTGTCCTGGACTACCTCTTCGGCCACCGCCCGGCTCGGCACGAAGGCGGACGCTACCCGGATCATCGAGGCGTTGTAACGATCGACGAGCTCCGCGAACGCCTGACCGTCGCCGGCGCGCAGCCGCCCGATCAGATCGCCATCGTCGGAGTCCGGCATTGCAGCCACCCTAGAGGCGGTGCGTAACGCTTGGCACGCACCGGGGACTGCACAGTCGCAAGCCGATGGTTCGTTGCGGCTTGGCCGATTCGTCCCTTATGGAAAGGAAACCCCGCGACATGACTTCATCGCTTCGCGCCCGGAGGTCGGCCGTCCTGGCCGCTGCTATGTTCGCCGGCCTCGGTGCGCTCTCGCTCTTGGCGGCTCCGCTGGCTGCCAGCGCCCAGACAAGGACGCCGGCCGACTCGCCGGGCGGCACCGCCAGCGCAGTATTCGTGCAGTCGAATGCCACGACCGGTAATCAGATCCTGGCGTACTCCCGCTCGGAGGGCGGCACGCTCTCGTTCGTCCACGCCTATGACACCGGTGGCAAGGGTGCCCGTACGGCCGGCTCCGTCGTCGACCCGTTGGCCTCGCAAGGCTCGCTCGTTTACGACCCGTCGGGCGGCCTGCTCATCGCCGTGAACGCCGGAAGCAACACGATCACATCGTTCCGCACCAACGGCGACGTGCTGTCGCACGCCCAGCTGCTGCACGCCGGCCAGTTTCCTGTCAGCGTGACGACACACGGCTCGCTCGTGTACGTGCTCGACGCCGGCGGCACCGGTACGGTCCGCGGCTACTTTGAGAGCCACGGCTGGCTGTCGCCGATCACCGGCTCGGGCCGGAACCTCGGCCTCAACCCGTCGCTGACGCCGCAGTACTTGAACACGCCGGGGCAGGTGGGTTTCTCGCCGGATGGGTCACAGCTCATCGTGACCACGAAGGCCAACGGCAGTGACATCGACGTCTTCGGGGTCAAGACGGACGGCAAGTTGAGCGCCACTGCGGTCCACAACGCCTCGGCCGAGCCGGTGCCGTTCGGTTTCGTCTTCGACCCGCACGGTCGGCTCGTCGTCACTGAGGCCGGTGGCGCGGATGTCTCGACCTACGGCCTCGACGCCGACGGGTCGGTGACACTCGCCTCGACCGTCGTCGACGGGCAGGAGGCGCCGTGCTGGATCGCCTCGGTGGGTAGCTACTACTACGTCGCCAACGCCGGTAGCGCCGATATCTCCGGCTACCAGGTGAGCCCAGGCGGGGACGCCTCCCTCATCGCCGCCAACGGCGGTATCGCCGGCACGACCGACGGAGGCCCGATCGACCTGGCCGGTTCCAGCAACGGCCAGTTCCTCTACGTCGAGGCCGGCGGCGCCGGCGCGGTGGACGAGTTCGCCGTGAATTCCGACGGCACACTCACCTCGCTGGGCTCGATCACCGGCCTGTCCGGCACCGGCATCGAGGGCATCGTCGCCTCCTGAACGCTCTGTTCTGTTGTCCGTCTCACGCGGCCGGCGTGGCTCCCGATTGGCCCGGAGGCTGCGCCGGCCGCTGGCGCGGCTTCCGCCAACGGGAGGCTGCGCCGGCCGCTGGCGCGCCGCTGGGGGCGCCCTCAGCCGCAGTGCTTGGTGTAGCCAGGCGTACCCGGCTGGTACGCCTCTCCTGAGTTCGGGCTCACCTGGAGGCACGCCTCGTCGACGGCGACGAAGTCGGAAGCCGGGATGGCCTTCAGCTGGTCGACCTCGCTGTAGGTCCACCTCGTGTCCGCCGTCCCTTGGAAGTACCAGTTGCTGCCGTTGTCAGCCAGGATGAGACCGTAGGTCTTCATTGTGGTGATGACGGTCTGGCACATGGCCGAGCACTGCGATACCGGGAGTTTGAAGCTGGCATCGAGCCTGAAACGCGCCCCCATCGGCGGGCAGCTCGCATTCGCCTGCCCCGCCTCGTGCCGAGCAGGCCACAGGTACGACTTCTGCGTGCACTGGGCCGTGAAGCGGATGGCGTGGTCCATCGCCCCCGCCTTCACCTCGTCGTAGTTGACGAGACCCGGCAGGATCGGCAACCCGGCGGCGTCGGCAGAGGTCCAACCTGCAGGGCGCAGGTGATTCGAGTTGAGGCTCCAGATCGCCCCCGACCCGGCCGTCGACTTGCCGCCGGCTTTGAAGTAGGCGTCGTAGAGCTCGTACAGGGTGCAGGTCTTCGGGTTCACCATGATGGCGTGGCGATCACCAGTCGCCTTTGGCCCACCTTCGATGGGCGTCGTGGCCGAGAACGGGTACGGGCCCTTGTCACTTTGGCCAGGGTCGGAGAACTTGACTGGAACGAGCGCCTGCGTCGGGCTCACGATCTGCCAGGGGATGCCATAAGGCTCGGACTTGTTCCCCGATGGCCCGTAGTCAGGGTGGAGATCCGTAGTCGATGCGCTCATGGCGGCAAGCCAGGTGGCGCTGTCCGGATTCACCGGCAAGCCGGTGATCGGGGTATTCCAGGCGTTGTCGGCTGGGAACGCCGGGCAGGTCGTCCCCGGGAGCATCGTTCCTGCCGCCGTGACAGCCGTGGCACGGGTACTGGACGCGCCCAAGCCGGCCGCCGTGGAGGCACCACGGGCCACGGTGCTGGCGCCGCTCAGGTTGGTGGCGCTGGCGGAGCAACCCGTGCCGGCGACGAGCCAGGCGCAGGCCGCAACCATGCCACCGGCCGCGAGGCGGCGGGATAAGGAGAACCGCATCGATTTCCTCCTCTGCCAGCACCCCAAGATCCCTGGGCCGCTGCCGCCAGTCTACGACCGGCCCTCTGGGCGAGCGGCGGGCTGTGGCATCATCGCCGAACGCTCCCCCCGTCCCCGACCCCAGCAGGTGCTCGCTATCCGGATGGTCCGGAGCGGCGATCGTCCTTGCCGGTCTTGCCGGTCTTGCCGGTCTCGCCGGTCTCGCCGGTCTTGCCGGTCTTGCCGGTCTCGCCGGTCTTGCCGGTCTCGCCGGTCTCGTAAGCCCCGGCGTCACGCTCTCCCGAGAGGCGACCGCTGCGGCACGATCGGTCTTCGGGCTGACCCCTGACCAGATCGCCGATCTCGTACGGGCGTCGACCTCGGGGGTCGAGCTGAGGGTCGCCGGTTACGAGAGTGACGTCGAGATCGCCGTGGAAGTGGACGCCGATGACGTCGTGCCGATCCTCCGGGAAGAGAGCGCCGGCTTCCGGCGGGAGCCGGCGAGTGCCTAGAGGAGTGAGTCCAACCGGAGCAGGAGCCACTCCAGCAGCAGCATCTCGTTGGCATTCCTCGTGAGGCGCAAGCTCGCCTCGTCGACAAGCTCGAGGGCAAGCAGCAACGACTTGGCGACCTGGGGCCGTGGTGAGCCGTCGAGCCGGGAACGGTACGTGGCGGCAAGGGCTGAGAGCCCTGCACGCAATTCGTCGGTGCGTACGCGCCGGAGCTCCCTCCGGTACCGCTCCTCGACCTGCGCCCGCCCGGGGATCCCACGCTCACCCGCGCGTTCAGCCTGAGCGGCGAGCTCGCGCATCTCCGCCTCCTGCCGCGCCTTCAGGATCTCGACCGGTTCGGATGCAGCTGCCGCAAGCTCCTCGGCGAGCTGCACCACGGTCGCCCCGGTTCCGTCAAGCCGCGTCGGCAACGTGCGCCACCGGTCCAATCTGACCACCGCACTCTGCTCGCCCACGAGCAGCCGTGCGCGGTCCAACCGCCCGCCGGCGACCTCGACCACCGCACTTGCTGCAGAGCTCTCGGCACCGTCGAGGACCAGGGCGCTCATGACATCGGCCTCGCTCAGCGGCTGGAAGTCGACCGTCACACAGCGGCTGGCGATCGTGACGAGCTCGGGCGGCACGAACTCGGCGAGCACGATGATCACTGTCGTGTCGGGCGGCTCCTCGATCGTCTTCAGCAGGACGGGCGCTGCCTTCTCGACAAGATGGAAGTCGACGAGGACGAGGACCTGATAACGAGCGGCGCGGGGAGTGCGCAGCGCGAGACGCACGACCTCTTGCGCCTGGGGGACCGAGATCGAGGCGCCCTGCCGCTCGATCACGAGGACATCGGGATGACGCCCGGCGATCGTCTCGCGGCACGACTCGCAGATGCCACAGCCGCCGTCGGGGCACGTAAGAGCGGCTGCGAACGAGATAGCTGCCTCCCGCTTGCCCGTGCCCGGGGGACCGACGAACAGGTAGGCGTGCACGGGCGCCGCCAACGAGGCGCCGAGCACGGCGACCGCCCGGCGCTGCCCGGTGATCCGGTCGAGAACCGGAGCGGTCACGCCCGCGCTCCCAGCAGCTGGTCGACCGCCGTCCACACGAGCCGCTCCACCTCGCCGAAGTCGAGAGTCCCGTCGATCACGACCCAACGATCCGGATCCGCTGCTGCCTCCGCCAAAAACCCCTCCCTCACCCTCACATGAAACCCATCCCGCTCTGACTCGATGCGGTCCGGCGGCGAGCTCGCCGTCATCCGCCTGGCTGCCCCCACTTCGAGCGGGACGTCGAGCAGGATCGTGAGGTCCGGCCACAGCCCATTCGTGGCAAGGTCGCACGCCTGACGGATCTCTTCCAGAGGAAGGCCGCGCCCATATCCCTGGTAAGCAAGGGTGGAGCCCGAGTAACGGTCGACCACGACGTCGCGACCGGACTCGAGGCGTGGCCGGATCAACTCACTGACGTGCTGTGCACGGGCTGCCAGCATCAACATGAGCTCCGCCCGAGCATCGATCCATCCGGCCGCCTTGCCGAGTTGAGGGTCGAGCAGGAGTTGGCGGACCCGCTCGCCGAGCACGCTGCCTCCCGGCTCTCGTGTGACCTCGGCTTTGAGGGCGGCTGCCAACCGGGATGCTTGCGTCGACTTACCCGCGCCTTCGCCACCTTCGAAGGCGATCAAGCGGCCACGTGTCGTCACGCTCGGCAGGCTACGACCGACCGCGAGTCACTGGTGCACTTGGTCGGTTGGCGCGGGTCGGGGCTTCTCGGGCGTGCTCGACGAACTCGCGCCGCGTTGGTACTCTCCGACACTTCCGCGGCGCGGGTCGGGTTGCACGGATGCGCGCCTCACCTAAGAAGGCCCGGGCGCCTTCTTAGCGTCGGCTTTGTTCGTGCCGCCGGCCTTTTGGGCCGCCCCAGCCTTCTTGGCACCAGCCACCTTCTTGGCACCAGCCGCCTTCTTGGCACCAGCAGCCTTCTTGGCACCAGCAGCCTTCTTGGCACCAGCAGCCTTCTTGGCACCGCCAGCCTTCTTGGCACCCCGACCCCGCGTCGAAGGCCCTGCCTCCCGCCGCGCCTGGATGAGCTCGGCGGCCCGCTCCGGCGTGATCGTCTCGGGGTCGTCGCCTCGCCTGAGCGAGGCGTTCACCGTCCCGTCGGTCACGTACGGCCCGAAACGACCGGACCGAAGCCCGATCTGCCCGCCACTGACGGGATCGGGGCCGAGATCGCGGAGCGGTGCTGCCGACACGCCGTAGCGCCGTTGTTTTGGCTGGGCGAAGCGTGCGAGCGCGTCATCAAGGGTGACGGTGAAGAGCTGGTCCTCGTTGTCGAGGCTGCGGGTTTCTTCACCCTTCTTCAGGTACGGGCCGTAGCGCCCGTTCATCGCCACGATCTCGGCGCCAGTCTCCGGATCGCTCCCGACGGTTCTCGGGAGCTGGAGCAGGCGCAACGCGTCCTCGAGCGAGATCGTGTCGAGGCTCATGGAAGCGAAGAGGGAGGCGGTGCGGGGCTTCTCTCCGCCATCCTCGCCGGCCTCGCCGAGCTGCACGTACGGGCCGAACCGCCCGGCCCGAGCGAGCATCGGTTTGCCGGTCGCCGGATCGGTGCCGAGCAATCGGTCGCCTGACGGCTCCGCCAGCAGCTCGAGCGCCCGCTCGACCGTGAGCTCGTCCGGAGCGAGGTCGTCGGGCACCTGCGCCCGGCTCTCCCCGTGCTGCAGGTAGGGCCCGTAGCGGCCGACCCGGACGACGATCTCCTCGCCGTCGGCGTCGGCGCCGATCGAGATCGAGTTGACCTCCCGGGCGTCGATCTCCTCCAAATGGGCGAGGACGGCGTCCTTCAGTCCCCGGGTGCCGTCGACGGCCAAGGCGTGGCGCGGCTGCCGTGACCCCCCATGGTCGGGGCGGTCGGCGCGGTCGGGGCGGGGCAGGTGGCGCGACTCCCCGAAGTAGAAACGCTCCAGCCACGGCACGTACTCCTCGGCCCCTGAGGCGATCTCGTCGAGGTCGTCCTCCATGCTGGCGGTGAAGCCGTAGTCGACGAGGTTGGGGAAGTGCTGCTCCATGAGACCGACGACTGCAAAGGCGGTGAACGACGGGACGAGCGCCGTTCCCTTCCGCCACACGTAGCCACGGTCCTGGATCGTCTGGATGATGCTGGCGTAGGTCGACGGCCGGCCCACACCGAGCTCCTCCAACCGGCGCACCAGCGAGGCTTCCGTGTAGCGAGCCGGCGGGCGGGTCTCATGACCCTCCGTGGTCAGCCCCTCGCAAGCGACGTCCTCGCCTTCGGTCAGCCGGGGCAAGCGAGCGTCGTCGCCTCCGGCGCCGTGGCCGTCCTCCTCGTCGGTGTCCTCGCGGTACACCTGCAAGAAACCCGGCACCGTGATCACGGTCCCCGTCGCCAGCAGCCCGACAACCGTGCCGGCCCCGACCGGAGCCGCCGCTCCAACCGGAGGCGGTGCCGCCGAGGTCGTGAGGGTCTCGAGGCGCACCCGAGCCGTGGTGCCGGTGGCGTCGATCATCTGCGAGGCGACGGTGCGCTGCCACACCAATTCGTACAGCCGCGCCTCGTCGGCGGACAGCTCGCGGGCAACGGCGGACGGCTGGCGGAACCGATCACCGGCCGGGCGGATCGCCTCGTGAGCTTCCTGGGCGTTCTTCACCCGGCTCCGGTACGTGCGGGGCTGAGCCGGCACCGACGAGGCGCCGTACAGCGCAGAGGCCTGCTCGCGGGCTGCCCGGATGGCGGTCTCGGACAGCGTCGTCGAGTCGGTCCGCATGTACGTGATGTAGCCGCGCTCGTACAGGCCCTGGGCGATCCGCATGGTCCGCTGGGCAGAGAAACGCAGCTTGCGGGCAGCCTCCTGCTGCAACGTGGAGGTGATGAACGGCGCCGCCGGCGAGCGCCGGTATGGCCGCTCCTCGACGGAGGCAACTTGGTACGACGCCCCGCCGAGCGCAGCCACCAGCCCGTCGGCCGACGCCTCGTCGAGCAGCACGAAGTCCGCCATAGCCGCCAGCCGGCCGTCAGGCCCGAAGTCCTCCCCGGTGGCGACGGCATGCTCGCCGACGTCGATGACACGAGCAACGAAACCCTGCCCATCCGAGACAAACGACCCCTCGATCCCCCACCAGGAGGCCGAGCGGAAGCGCATCCGCTCGCGCTCGCGCTCGACCACGATGCGCGTCGCCACGCTCTGGACCCGGCCGGCAGACAGGCCGCTCGCCACCTTGCGCCAGAGCACGGGTGAGACCTCGTAGCCGTACAGCCGGTCAAGGATCCGGCGGGCTTCCTGGGCATCGACGAGGCGGCGGTCGAGCTCGCGGGGATGGGCGATCGCCTCGTCGATGGCGGCCGGCGTGATCTCGTGGAAGATCATGCGGCGAACCGGTACCCGAGGTGAGAGGACCTCGACGAGGTGCCATGCGATCGACTCGCCCTCGCGGTCCTCGTCGGTTGCGAGGTAGACCTCGCTCGCATCGCCGACGAGCCGCTTCAGCTTCGCCACCTGCTCCCGGCGCTCCTTCGAGATGACGTAGAGCGTCTTGAAGTCGTTGTCGACGTCGACACCGAGCCTCGCCCACGGCTCGGCCTTGAACGCAGCGGGCACCTCCGATGCTGAGCGCGGCAGGTCACGGATGTGCCCGATCGACGACTCGACGACGAAGTCGCCACCGAGGTAGCCGGCGATGGTCTTCGCCTTCGCGGGCGACTCGACGATCACGAGTGGTTTGGCCATGGCGTGCCGAGGATAGGCGCTAGCTGGGGAGACGGCGCGCCAACCGGGAGCCCACGGGCTTCGAGCGGGGGCTGGCCGACCCGATCAGGCGGACGCTGCCGCCTGAGAAGCCGCTTCCGCTGCTCGTGCCTCGACGGTCATCGAGTCCGTGGACCGCTTGGAGAACAGGATCGCTCCGAGCAGGACCAGCAGGGCGACGCCGGCGATCGCGTAGCGGACGCCGGTGTGACTGTGCAACGTGATGACCGCCGGCAGGATCAGCAGCGACACCAGGTTCATCACCTTGATGAGCGGGTTGAGCGCCGGGCCGGCCGTGTCCTTGAACGGGTCGCCCACGGTGTCGCCGATGACGGCGGCCTTGTGGGATTCCGAGCCCTTGCCTCCGTATTGGCCGTCCTCGATGTACTTCTTGGCGTTGTCCCAGGCTCCACCGGAGTTGGAGAGGAAGTTCGCCATCAACTGTCCCGTGAGGATCGTGCCGGTGAGGAATGCCCCGAGTGCGAAGTAGCTGATCCCGAAGCCGACGATCACCGGGGACAGCACGGCAAGGAGCGCTGGCGTGGCGAGCTCGCGCTGGGCCGCAGCGGTGCAGATGGAGATGACGTTGCCGTACTCCGGTTTCTCGGTGTAGTCCATGATGCCCGGGTGCTCGCGGAACTGGCGGCGAACCTCGTGGACGACCGTCCCGGCCGAGCGGCCCACGGCTCGGATGGCCAGCGACGAGAACAGGAAGGCGATCGAGCCCCCGATCAGCAGCCCGATGAAGATCGTCGGGTTGGCCACGTTGATCTGGGTGAGGGCGTTCTTGAAGAGGGCGTCGCCGGTCACGTTCTTCAAGGCCGGCAGCTGGGTGCCGATCGTCTCGATGAACGAGGAGAACAGCGCCACCGAGGCGATGACGGCGGAGCCAATGGCCACACCCTTGGTGATCGCCTTGGTGGTGTTGCCGACTGCATCGAGCTTCACCATCACGCGCTCGGCTTCGCCCGTGAACTCGCCCGACATCTCGGCGACGCCGGCGGCGTTGTCCGAGACCGGCCCGAAGGAGTCCTCCGAGATGATCATCCCGGTGGTCGAGAGCATGCCGATGCCGACCAGCGCCACGAAATAGAGCGACACAGTGAGCTTGCCTCCGCCGAGCGCCACCGCAGCGGCGATGGCGATGGCGATGGTGATGATGGCCCACACGCTCGATTCGAGGCCGATGCTGATGCCCGAGAGCACCGTCGTGGCAGGGCCGGTGGTCGTCGATTCGGCGATCTCGCGCACCGGCGGCAGGTCCGTCGACGTGAAGTACTCGGTGATGAGGCTGGCGACGTTGGCGAGGACGACGCCGATCAGGACCGCAAAGAACACCTTCAGCTCGTGCACGTAGAATTGGGCCACGAGGAACGCGCCGATGAGCGTGAGGACCGCCGAACTTCTGAAGCCTCGGTTGATCGGCGCCATGGCGCTCTTGTCCTTGTCCCTCGCCCGCACGATCATGATCCCGAAGAACGACGTGAGGATGCCGATGCCGGCCACGATCAGTGGGAACATGAGGCCGCGGGCAGGGTTGAGACCGAGCGTCCTGAAGGCGGAGTAACCGAGGATGAGTGAGGCGATGATCGTGATCTCGTAGGACTCGAACAGGTCCGCGGCCATGCCGGCGCAGTCCCCCACGTTGTCCCCGACGTTGTCGGCGATCGTGGCGGCGTTGCGCGGGTCGTCCTCGGGGATGCCGGCCTCGACCTTGCCGACGAGGTCGGCGCCGACGTCGGCGGCCTTGGTGAAGATCCCACCGCCGACTCGCATGAACAGGGCGATCAGCGACGCTCCGAACCCAAAACCCACCAGCACCGCGGTAGCCGAGTTCTGGAAGATGAACACGATCGTCGTGGCGCCGATGAGGCCGAGGCCGACGCACAGCAGACCCGTGATGCCGCCGGTCCGGAAGGCGACTTTCAGCGCCGGCGGCAGGTTCCCGTCCCGGGCGGCGGCCGCCGTGCGGACGTTGCCGCGGACAGCCATGCTCATCCCGATCACGCCGGTGAGGCCCGAGAACGTCGCTCCACAGAGGAACGCCACGGCTCGGGCCAGCCCGGACTGCACGAACGTGAGCGCCACGGTCCCGTCCGGGCGGACCACCTTGGTGGCCGTGAAGAACACGAGCACGGCGAGGGGCACGACGATGATGGCGATGGTCTTGAACTGCTGCTTCAAGAACGCCTCGGCGCCTTCTTGGATGGCGCCGGCGATCTCTTGCATCTTGGCGGTCCCCTTATCGGCCGCGAGGACGCCGCGCATGAGGTAGAGGGCTCCGAGAATTGCTACGAGGCCGGTTGCGAGGGCGAAGAACAGCCATCCGCGCTCGGCCCCTCCGAGCGTGAAGGCCTGGTAGCCGCCGTCGCTCGCGAGGACGTGGGGGGTCACCGCTAGCTCCTTTGCTGAGGTCGGGGGGCAGGATAAACGCATCCGCCGCCCCGTTCAAACTTCCGGGTCACCGCCGAGGCGGCGAACTCGTCGGTGCGGGGCCTTCACCGCCATGTTCGGGCGTGGACAGGATCGTGAACAACGGGTTGATCATGACCATATGGCGGCCCCGCTCGCCCACCATCCCTTCGACCACGAGCCGGGCCCCCGGTTCGATGCCCGGCACGTGCCGGCGGCCTTGGAACACGAGCATGAGCTGGCCTGTTGTGTCCGAGAGGGCGCACTCGACGCTCGGGACACCGGCACCGGCCTGAACCTTTACGGAGCGAACGCGACCCGTCACGCGGCCCCTCTGCCGTGTCTGCAGTTCTCCGATCGGCGTCGCCCCGGGGACGTCCTCGCGGGCGTCGGTCCGCCCCCGCGGACGCCGGTCCCCGGCTGCGAGCCCGTGGCGCCGGTGCGGGTGACCAGCGTCGCCAGACTCGCTCCGCTTGCCGGAGCCCGAGACCTCGGGCGCTGCTCCACTCCCTCCACCGTCTCCGGTCGCGCCGGCGCCCCGATTGGCGCCCACAGCACCCCAGGGGTGTGCCGGCGCACCCGAGCGTGTACGACCAGGGCCGCCGACGAGGGCGGCGACCTCATCGATTCCGGGGCTCCATGGCACGAGGGCCCGCCTCTTCCCCAGCTGGAACGGGATGATCGTGGCATTCGCGTGCGGGAGCTGGCTCACGTACCCGGCAATGCTCTCGGCCGTGTTGTCGTGCAGCACCCGGCTCCAGGCGCTGTGGAACACCCGCCGGGGGAGCAGCACGCTGACTTCGGTCTGGCCATCGGCGGCCGCCTCGGCCACGGCTTCCATGGACGCCCTCATGAGCCGGCGGTCCGGGCACTCCACCATTTCGAGTGGGAACCGGGTGAGACCGAGCCGGCTCCACTGCGCCTCGAGCTCGGAGGAGACCTTCGTGTCGAGCACGAAGTGCACCGCCCGCAGCTCGTCGGGAGCCAGCGTCCGTGCGTACTGCAGGGCGCGAGCGGCAGCCAGGTCGAGGCGCTCGACGAACACGAGGACGACGTGGCGCCGCAGCACCGGGGCGGCGGCGGCGCGTTCAGCGTTGGATTCCAGCTGCTCGGTCTCGTCCTCGTACTGCTTGTGGAGCCGGATCAAGACGAACACGAGTATCGGGAACAGCACGACGACGAGCCAGGCGCCCTGGGTGAACTTCGTGGTGGCGAAGATGAGGACGACGATCGCCGAGAGCAGGGCCGCGAAGCCGTTGATCCAGATTTTGTATTTCCAGCCCTTCTCCTTGAAGGTGACGTGGTGCTTCACCATGCCGGCGCCCGCCATCGTGAAACCGGTGAAGACGCCGATGGCGTAGAGCGCCACGAGCGACGTCAGATCGGCCCTCGTGGCAATGATCAGCGCAATGGAGACGATCGCCAGGATGATGATCCCGTTCGAGAAGACCAGGCGGTGGCCCCGGCGGGTGAGCTGGCGGGGCAGGAAAGCGTCCTTGGCCACGAAGCTCGTCAGGTTCGGGAAGCCGTTGAAGCTCGTGTTGGCGCCGGTGTACAAGATGAGCATCGTCGTGGCTTGAACCAGGAAGAAGCCCACTCTTCCGGTGAAGGCGTCCCCGAACACATAGTGCGCTTCCTGCGACAAGACCGTCGGAGTGCCGTGCGTGTAGGGGACAGCGTGGGTGATGTGAGCGAGAATCGAGACGCCGAGGACGAGCGAGCCCAGCGTGCAGGACATGAGAACGAGGACGCGCCGGGCGTTGCGGCCGGTCGGTTCCCTGAAGTTCGCCACGCCATTGGAGATCGCCTCGAGGCCTGTCAACGAGGAGCCTCCGTTGGCGAAGGACTTGAGGATGATGAACACCGATGCTGCGACCAGCAGGCTGGAGCTGCCGTGCGCGCCGATCTGCACGACGCCGGCTTTGTGGATCGAGTGCACGTGGAGCTGGCCGAGCACGGCACGGATCAGACCGATGACGACGAGCGAGCCGATGGAGGCGATGAACAGGTAGGTCGGCAAGGCGAAGGTGCGCCCGGCCTCGCGGATGCCCCGGAGGTTCCCGTACGTCAGCACGATCACGACACCGACGGTGATAGGGACGGTGTACCCGGACAGGCTCGGGAAGGCCGACGTCAGGGCGTCGGTGCCGGCCGAGGTCTGCACGGCGACCGTGACGATGTAGTCGATGATGAGGGCGACGGCTGCGATCTGGGCGATGCGGGGACCGAAGTTGTCGCGCCCGACGACGTAGGACCCGCCGGCCTTCGTGTAGACCATCACGACTTCGCGGTACGACAACGTGACGAAGAAGAGGACGACGAGCACGAGCGCCGTGATCGGCAGCACCAAGCTGAACGCCGCCAGCCCGAAGTACGGGACGAGCTGGGTGAGCATCTCCTCGGTGCCGTAGGCCGTCGAGGAGATGCAGTCCGGGGCGAGCACCCCGAGGGCCGCGACCTTTCCGAGGCGCTCCTCGGAGAGACGCTCGGTGATGAGCGGCACACCGAGCAGCTTCTTCTTGAGGCGGTACCTGAACGATTCCGGGAGCACGTAGGCGGCCGGCAGCGCGCCAAATTCCTGCCGTGGAGGCGCTGTGCTCACCTGGCTATCTTGGCCTGAACCGGGCCAGTTGTGTCGAACTACCTGCGCCTGGCTTGTGTCGGGCCGCCTCGTCCGACACGATGATGGCGATGCACGTGATCATCGTCGGCTGTGGGCGTGTCGGATCCGGCCTCGCCGGGGGGCTCCTGCGCGAAGGCCACAGCGTCGCAATCATCGACAAGCAGCCGAGCGCGTTCCGGCGCCTGCCGCCGTTTTTCGACGGGCAGAAGGTGGTGGGTTTCGGATTCGATCGCGGCCACCTCGAGGAGGCCGGCGCAGAGCGTGCCGACGCCTTGGCGGCGGTCACGAGCGGCGACAACTCGAACATCCTCACGGCTCGGATCGCCCGGGAGAACTACGAGATCCCGAATGTCGTCGCCCGAATCTACGACCCGCGCCGCGCCGAGATATTCCAGCGCCTCGGGATCCCGACGGTTCCGAGCGTCTCGTGGACGATCGATCAGGTCTTCCGGCGCATCCTGCCCAGGTCCGGCTCGTTCGAATGGACCGACGGCTCCGGTCACCTCCATCTGCTGGACCGGGCCATGCCGTTCGCCTGGGCCGGCAAGCGGATCGTGGACATGCTGCCGCCGAGAGATGTCCGGCTCGTCGCCGTGACGCGGGCGACGGTGCCGACACTGGAGGTGGCCGATCTCGTAGGCCAGGAAGGCGACATGCTGCACCTCATGGTGCTCAAAGACTCCGTCGAACAGCTGAACGCTGAGCTGGCGCCAGGCGCCGAGGAGTTGCGGCGATGAGGGTGGCGGTGGCGGGAGCGGGGAAGGTGGGGAGGTTTCTTGCTGAGGACCTCGCCGAAAGTGGCCACCAGGTGCTGCTGCTGGAGAAGAACCCGTTGCTCGTGGCCTCCATCGAGCCGCCCCGCGGGGTGACCTGTGTCGCCGCGGATGCCTGCGAGGTCTCGTCGCTGCACGCCGCCCATCTGGACGACGTCGAGGTGATGGTCGCCGTCACCGGTGACGACGAGGACAACCTCGTGATCTCACTCCTCGCCAAGCAGGAGTTCGCCGTCCCGCGGGTGATCGCCCGCGTGAACCACCCGAAGAACCACTGGCTCTTCAACGAAGCCTGGGGCGTGGACGTGGCCGTGTCCACGCCGCAGTTGCTGGCCAGCTTGGTCGAGGAGGCGGTGTCGGTCGGAGTGCTCGTCCGGCTGCTGCAGTTCGAGGGCGGCAACACGCGCCTAGTCGAGGTCACCCTCGCCGACGGCTCGCCCGCTCAGGGCCACTCGCTCGGCGATCTCGGGCTCCCCCGAGGCGCGACGATCGTGGCGCTCGTGCGCGACGGCAATGTGGTGGTGCCGCGGTCCGACACCGTCCTCGACACCGGCGACGAGGTACTGCTGCTGGCTAGCGCACAGATCGAGGACGACGAGATCCGGCAGCTCCTAGCCCCGGCTCCGTGACCACCGCACCGTGACGACCGCACTGACCACCGCACCGTGACGACCGAACCGTGACCACCGCACCGTGACGACCGAACCGTGACCACCGCACCGTGACGACAAAGCAAGCGGCCTTCTTCGATCTCGACAAGACCGTCATCGCCAAGGCGTCCATGGTCGCCTTCGGGCGGCCGCTGTACCACGGCGGTCTCATCAACCGCCGGACCGTGCTGCGGGCTCTGTACGGCCAGCTCGTGTACCTCCATCTCGGTGCCAGCGAACAGAAGCTCGCACGAATCCGCGAATCCGTCCTCCGCCTCACGAGGGGTTGGGAGCAGTCACGGGTGGCCGAGATCGTCGAGGAGGCGCTCGAGCAGATCGTCGACCCGATCATCTACGCCGAGGCAGCTGACCTCATCGACCTGCACCGCGCCGCCGGGAGGAGCGTCGTCCTGGTCTCAGCCTCGCCCACCGAGATCGTGGCGCCGCTCGGGCGGTACCTCGGCGCCGACGCCACCATCGCCAGCCGTGCCCGCCTCGATGAGACCGGCAGGTACACGGGCACCATGGAGTTCTACGCCTACGGGGAGTTCAAAGCGGAGGCCATGCGTGAGCTCGCCGAGCGCGAAGGCATCGACCTCTCCGAGTCCTACGCCTACAGCGACTCCTATACCGACCTGCCGATGCTGGAGGCGGTCGGGCACCCGGTGGCCGTCAACCCGGATCGTGTGCTCGCCCGCTACGCCCGCGAGCACGAATACGAGATCACGCGGTTCGTCCAGCCGGTTCGGCTGCGGGATCGCGTGCGAGGCGTCCGGGACCGTATCTCGTCAGTCTCGGTGCCGGTCCCGCACCGCGCCACGGTCACGACGTCGGCCGTCGTGGTGGCAATGGGAGCAGGCACCTTCACGCTCGGTTGGTGGCTGGGCCGGCGGCACCTGCGAGAGGTGCTCGGGGCGGTGTCGGACGTGCTGATCCCGCGGCGCTAGCCCGCGAGGCCGGCTGCCGCAGCGCTTGAGTCGGTTGGTTGGGCGCCCGAAGCGCCCTCCGTCGTCAGCTCCCGCGCAGGCGCTTTGCGGCAACGGCCCCGAGGGCGACGAGCACGGCCAGGATGAGAACCTTCTTGAGCATGGGGTGGATCATATGCGCTGGCGCTGGTGCCGCCGGCGCCGCCGCCTCAGACCGTCAGCAGATCGCGGGCGCCGGTGTCACTCGACGGGTGACGGAGCTTCGACATAGCCCTCGCCTCGATCTGGCGGATCCGCTCCCGTGTGAGGTTGAAGTGCTCGCCCACCTCTTCGAGCGTGCGGGGCTCGCCCCGGTCCAGGCCGAAGCGCAGCCGCAGGATCTCCCGCTCCCGCTCGTCCAGCGGCGCGAGCAGGCGGTTGATCTCGACGGGCAGCAGGGCGGTCGCGGCCATCTCGAACGGTGACTCGGCCGAGCGGTCCTCGACGACGTCACCGAGCTCGGCATCCCCGTCCTCGCGCAGCGGCTCGGACAGCGACAACGGCTCTGCCCGAAAACGCAGCGCCTCGATCAGCTTGTCCTCCGGCAGCTCCACCTCGGCGCCGAGCTCGGACAGCGTCGCCGGCCGGCCGAGCTTGAGCTCCAGCCGAGCTTGCGCCTTCTGCACCCGGGCCAGCGTGTCGCCGGCGTGGACGGGGAGGCGGATGGTGCGGCCGGTGTTGGCGATGCCACGGGTGATCGCCTGGCGGATCCACCACGTCGCATACGTCGAGAACTTGAAACCCTTGCGCCAGTCGAACTTCTCGACGGCGTGCATGAGGCCCAGGTTGCCTTCCTGGATCAGGTCCAGCAACGGAAGCCCGGACGCCTGGTACTTCTTGGCGATGGACACAACCAGGCGGAGGTTCGACTGAACGAACGTCCGTTGCGCCTTCTCACCGGAAAGAACGGCCCGGTTGAGCTCGCGGCGACGAGTCGGCGTCAGACCCTTCTTGGTCTTCAGCTCCTCTTCGGCTTCCCAGCGGGCTTCGATCGCCTGTGCGAGGCGAACTTCGTCGTCCTTGGTGAGCAACGGGTACTGACCGATGTCGGTGAGATATAAGCGGACGAGGTCTTCCTCATCTCGCTCGACTCGCTCCTTCGCCAAAGCCGAAGCCTCCGTATGTCGCAGATTGGGTGATCGCGCCAGCTCTGAGCGCCGCCGCTGTCGTGAGGCGAGAAACCCGAGACCGCATCCAGCGACCACAGCTCCCGCCAAGCACGCCCGCCGGGATCAGCCCTCGAACCTGCACTACCGTCTTGTCCGGGACCTAGTGTAACGGTGGAGTCAAGCGTCCCTACCAGGACGTTCCCAGACACTTCCGACGGCTGTCCGCTCGGCCTCCAAATCCGCGACGAGGCGGCACAGTACCCGTTCGAGCGGGCCGTCAGCCGCCGGAGCGGTCCAAACCAGCCGGTGCCGGTACGCAGCGAGCAACGTGTCGTACCAGGACGAAGCCACGTCCGGCACCTCGCCCGGCCGCCGACGCGCTGGACCCGCGCCGGGCTGGCGACCCACCCCGGGCACCGGGTCGGGCTGCCGCCCCTCAGCCAGCTCGGCGATCGAGCCGGCCACCAGCGGGCCCGATGGAGCGGTCGCCAACTCCGCGTTCGGCAGCCCGACCGAGACCGGCAGCAGACCCTCGAGCTGCGAGGCGCGCCAAGCGGCCCGGAAGCTCGCGGCCGACGCCCAGGCCGCCTCGTGATCCTCCTCGAGCGTGGCCGCCGCCTGGCCGAGCCACTCGAACAGCGCCAGCTCGACGAACCGCAACCC